>CAZWDQ010000148.1:0-4197 GCA_964632475.1 uncultured Acidimicrobiaceae bacterium | reverse complement strand
GATCGATGTTCGGGGTGCGGTACCCCATCAGGCCGTTCGAATAGCAGCTCAGATTGCTGATCCCGATGTCGTCGCCCCACAGGACAAGGATGTTTGGCTGACCGTTCGGCATGGTGGTATTCCTCCAAAAGATTCCCGCGTCGTCGACGTGGCAGGCCAGAACGTAGCAGTCACAGCGAGTGACGATCGGACCGGGCAGCCGCAGTTTCGCGCCGAGCATGACGAAGAGCACCTCATCATCGTGTTGTTCTGGGGGCAGTCGGGGTTCTACATTGCCGAGGGACCCACTCGCTCCGCCCTGTAGCCGTTCGGGGGGCAAGAAGTCCGCTCGACAGACACGAAGCGGGCGCCGCGCTCGCCCCAGCTCGGACTGCTGCTCGGGACCTGACTCACACGGCAGGATCGAGATCGATGACGACGTCGGTGATGTACACCGTCGTGACTCCCTCGAATCCTGAATCGACACCGAAGAACAGCCACAATGAGCCATCGGCATCCGTCGTTGCGTTGATCGGGGATCCGGCGCCGTCGACCGTCACCATCGCGAAGGGAGCAGGGTCACCCGCGCCAGCATCCACGTTCGGGTTCTCAAGCGTTCCAATCACCGCGGCATCCGCTCCTCCCTCGGATTGACTCCCCACATCGGCAGTCAAACGAAGCGTGCCATCAACGTCGGCCAACGTTGGTTCGGCGGTCATGATCCCGGCTTTCAGGAAGATCGACTCGGTCGGTGATCCGCCGATGCCAACCATCCCGGAGGGCACGTTGCTGGCGAGTTCAACGGTCCAACGCCCGCTGTACACCATGCTCGGGCGGAGTCCCTCGACTCTTCTGGTCATGAACATGTGCAAGTCATCGCTGCGGTTGGAACCTGTCAACACGAATCCGCCACCGTCGAGTCCATCGGGCAACTCTCGCCAGCCACTGTCCAGTTTGAAGAAGTCATCCTCATTTGCTGGAAGGTCAGCAAACCCAGCAGACCAACCCTCATCGTCGACGGCAAACCCGTACGACAACTGAACCGGATCGTCCAGAACTGGATCATCGTCAGAACCGCCGACAACGAGCGCCAGCGACGCCAGGCCAACCAGTGTCGCTACGCACACACCGACAACAATCCACCTGCTCCGAGTCACCGAACCAACCTACGGCGACACCACCCGACAACAGTGCCCTCAGCCGTCCGGACCCCCCCGCTCCACAACCACGCGCTCCGAACAACCTCGGCGCCGCAAGATATCGACACCCACGCACCCGCTCAGGAATGTGCACTCGACCTCGAGTTCGCGATCGGCGATCCTCACTGCGGAGTGCGCGCCCTTCGCGCGAGTGTGTGGTGGTGACATTCCCGATCAAGTCGGAGCACCTCATCGCGCAGCTTCATCGGCTAGAAGTGGTGCTGATGGATCAACACGACCATGCCTCACCGGGTCAAGCGGGCGACGGTGATCCGGCCGCGAACGCAGGCAAAGATCCGGACCGCGACGCGAGACCGCAGCGGGTCGAACGTCGCGTTCGTTCAATCGAGGCGGCCGCCGTCGCGGGCGGTGCCTACGCCGTGCTGTCCGTGGTTGGCCTGTCGCTACTCTCGCGGTACCCGAGCCTCGATCAGACTGACGATGAGATCACCGCTTGGTTCGACGACTCCGCAAATCAGTCGTCGTTGATCCTCGGCCTCAACCTGCTTGCCGTGTCGTCGATCGCGTTCTTGTGGTTCGTAGCGGTGATCCGTCGCCGCCTCGGTGATCTCGAGGACCGATTCTTCGGCACGGTGTTCTTCGGGTCGGCCATCGCATACGTCGCGATCGGGCTCGTGGGTGGGGCCGTATTGGCCGGCCCGGCGTTGGCGACCACCAGGATCAATTCCGGCTCCGTCAGCGAAGCGTCGGCATCGCTTGCGGCTGGTATCGGCGCGAGCCTGTTGCTCGTCGTTGCCCCCAGGGTCCAGGCGGTGTTCGTCCTCACGACCTCCACGTTGATCCTGCGAAGCCGCGTCCTGCCAAGTTGGCTCGCGGTCGTGGGCTACGCGATCGCAGCGGGAATGTTCTTCTTCCCGCTAGTCGCGGAGCCACTCCGTGTCGCCTTCCCGACGTGGGTATTCGTCGTCAGTCTCGTGATCTTCCTCTATCGGCTGCCCGTCTCGAGAGATTCAGCCCCGGAATCCAACGGGGCTGAATCGAACTGACCTGGCATCTCAGACGCTTGGGCAAGCGCGCCGGGCTCGCGTTGAAGGGCTCAGCGCCGATCCAGGCGATTGACGCCACTCGGTTCTTCGCCCTGCTCTTGATGTGTCGGTCGGAGGAACTCCATATCGCAACGGCGCGATCGTCGTCGACATAGCGCATATCAATCAGGCACGTACGCGCTGAGGCGGGCGCCCGATACAGCGGTCGACCGACAGTTGACGCCGAAGCGTGATCTCGAGCGGCCGCATGATGGCGGTCCGGCGGCCGTTCCGCGAGCAGAGAGGCAGGCCGTCAGCGTTCTGGGTGATCGAGAGGTTGGGCCGGTCGAGTGAGGGCGCGTAGCTGATCCGCGGTTGCTCGGGCCGACATTGGTGGCCCGTGACGTCGAATCCGGCGGAGGAGATCGAAGCCGACGACCGTTACCGGTACGGCAAGGATGAGGCCCATGATTCCACCGACCACTCCGCCCACCGCGGTGGCCATGAGCACCGCGAGCGGGTGGATGCGCAACCTGTCACCCATGATGCGCGGTTCGAGGAGGTTCTCGAGCAGCAGGTTGGCGGCGAGCACAATGGCCAACATCAGCAGCCCCTGGTCGATGCCGCCGTTGGATACGGCGAGCAGCGTGGCGAGCGACCCGCCAATGAAGGCGCCGATGTAGGGAATGAACCCGCCGACGAAGTTGACCACTCCGATGGTTGCAATGAGTGGGAGATCCATCGCCACGCTCACCGCGACAACCACCAGTGTGACGGTCGCTGACATGACGCTGCGCCCGGCCCAGTAGCCGCGAACCGATTGCACGGAACTCGAGATGAACGACTCGGCCTCGTTGTGGAGACGCTCCGGGAGGGCCCGCACCAAGGAGGATCGAATCTCTGGTCCATCCTTGAGCATGTAGTACAAGATGAGTGCACCGAGGATCGAGCCGCTGACGAAGCCAACTACTGCGCCGACTCCGCTCAAGAGTCCGGTGAGTAGGCCTCGACCGATCACCCCTGCGATCGACGCCACAGCGTTGCGCACGTCTTCGAGCGCGGCAGCATCGAGTTCGACAGATCCGGTGGTCGTCGACATCGTCTCCAGTGCCTGGTCGATCTCGTCGGACAGTTCGTCCGTCTCCTCAACGACGGCGCGAACGGCGAGCAACGTCACACCTGCGATGGCCAAGATCGAGCCGGCAACGATGGCCATGGCAGCAATAGCAGGCTTGACCTTGCGTTGGAGCGTGACCGCGATCGGGCGGAGTACGGCACCCATCATCACTGCGAACACCAGCGGCAGCATCAACTCGCTCAGCGCCGCGAGGGCAACAGCGACCAAGGAGAGCAGAATGACCGCGCCAATCACGGTCCAGATGCCGACGCCGACGCGGGTCAACGTCGAACGAATCTGATCATTTGGCACGTTGGGGCGGCTTTGCGCGTCGGGGGTGGTCGCGGACTCGGTCAAGCGACACGCGTCCCTGGCACCGCGAGCGCGGTCAAGAGATCCATCGCCCGTGGTCAGCACCTCTGGCGTTCCGTAACAGCCGCGGAATCTGAGTGCCCATTGTGAACCATCCTTTTCGATCTCGCAGTCGATGCGTGCTCAAGACCGTAAAGCATCAGTGACAAGTTCAACCATTCAGGATCAGCATCGTCCAGAACCGAGCGCACCGAACATGCCGAAGAACACGATTCGTCCGGCCTCTAGGTGTTGGTCGAACTTCGACCCACCGAGGGACCCGAGATTTCCGCTGTCTTCGTTCCCGGACGCCCATAAACCGCGGAGCCTCCAACACGGCCCACTTGGCGCATATCAGGCACCTCCAGCGCACGGGAATCGACCCCAAACTACGGTCCTCACGGCTCGGCCGGCGGTCGACACGTTGGCCAGCCAGAACATCAGCTTTTTGGCCTGATAACGCGGATCCATCCCGACGGTGGCAACCTCACTACCAGGGCGTTCCCGCGACCAATGCAAGCCGGATCGGCGATATCGCCCCGATTTCACAAGCGGTCTAGGCACG
>CAZWDQ010000147.1:0-4265 GCA_964632475.1 uncultured Acidimicrobiaceae bacterium | reverse complement strand
ATCCGTCAGGACTGCCATGAACCAACAGCGTAGGCCGCCGCCTCGTCGGGTCCCATGGCAGCTCCGATACGGTAGAGCTGTTCGAAGCGGTTGTCCCCGATTGCCACTCGAGCCTGAACCATCGCCACATCGAGCTCCCCCACCATGAACGGTGCGAGCGCCATGGCGAAGTGCGTCGATCCTGCACCGAGGAGCCGGGCTGAGCGTTCGCCTTGGCCTCGCTCGGCCGCGAAGATCCCGGCCTGCATCAATCCCATTCCGAGGGTGATCTCGTTGCCGGTTGCCAACGCTGACCGGATGCACACCCGATTCAAGCCTTCGGCACGCTCCCACTCACCGGTGTCCCAGGTGGCAAAGGCGAGTGCATGGAACGCCGTTGGGCGAGAGGTGTTCTCGCCACCCTGCCGCTGGGCGATCGCGACCATCTCCTCGCCAAGCCGAATGCGCTCGTCGACCGGAAGTTCGCGAATCGTGCCAAGGATCATGTCGGAATGGAGCTGCCCGTACGGCTCCCCCATGTCCAAGAAGCGGCGCCGGGCGTCGAGAAGCATCTCCGTCACTTCGGGGCTGTCGTCGCCGCTCCAGCGCCGTGCCTGAGCCATGAGCAACGTCGGCCATGCCCGTCCGTCGTCGAAGCCGATGCGATCACAGATCCCAAGACTCTCGGACAGCATGGCGATCGCCGACTCGCCCTCGCCGCCGATGAGCGCCCAGTGTCCGCCGCGGGCGAGAGCGAAGGCAAGTCGCAAGTCCTCACCCGCTTCTCGAAGCGTCTCGATCGCCTCGGCAGTCCAGCGGATTGCATCGTTGATTCGGTTCTGCATTACTGCCACCCAGGAGGCCATGGTGAGTGCGTCCACCCGATCGCGCGACGGATCGCCGTCCGTCATGTCGAGGAGTCGTTCAAGGCGTCCCATGCCTTCCTGGAGCACACCGTCAAACATCCAGTAGTTACCGAGGGGCCAAGCCAGGGAGAGCACCGACGCTGGATCCTCCTCCATGCCGCGGTCCCATACTGCGAGATACTCAGCGAGCTCGGCTGTGATCAGAGTCGTCGCGGCTGCACGGCCCGCCCCGAAGAACTCTGGGTGAAGCCGAAGACACACGCTGCGGTAGTAGGTATCGTGCCGCTCGACCGCCTCTTGCCAACGACCGGCCGCGGTCAGACGGTCCCGAGCGTATGCCCGCAAGGTCTCGAGCAGACGGTACGTCGTCGCTCCCCCATCGTGTGATTCGACCCTCACGAGTGAAGCAGCCAGGAGGTTCTCGATCGTCTGCACGGATGCGGTCTCATCCCTGAGGTCGAGAACAGCAGCCGCAGCTTCGGCGGTGAAGGGACCCTCGAAAACGCCGAGGATCTCGAACGCCAGACGTTGTTCAGGGCCGAGCAGCCCGAAACTCCAACCCACGGTTGCCTCGAGGGATCGGTGAATGTCCCGATCCTGCCGATTGTCGACCAGGAGAGCGAAGCGGTGCGTCAGTAGCTCTGCGATCTCAGCCGGAGAGAGCACGTCGCTGCGGGCCGCCGCGAGTTCCAGGGCCAGTGGCATCCCATCGAGTTTCCGACAGACGGTAGCGACGGCCTCCTTGACGGTGCCTTCTAGATCCACAGTCGATCCGGCTGCTTCTGCACGTTCCAGGAACAACAATGAGGCATCAGCCGGTGCGTCGCCCGCGCTGTCCGTCGCAAGCCCCTCGAGCAGGAACCGTTGCTCCCCGGCGATCTCGAGCGAACGCCGGCTCGTGGCGAGAATCACGAGTTCGGGAGCACTGCGAAGCAACGCAACCACAACACCTCGAAGCCCCTCGATGATGTGTTCGCAGTTGTCGAGCACAAGGAGAGATCGACGTCCCCGGAGCGATTGTGCAACCTCGTCGATCGTGTCCCCAAACCCACCGGTCACACCGATCGTCTCGCCGATCGTCGATCCGATCCTCAACGGATCGGTGACCTGGGCCAGGTCGATGAGCCACACGCCATCGGTGAACCGCCCGCGGAGCGTCGTAGCGATTTCCGTCGCCAACCTGGTCTTGCCCGCACCACCCGGCCCCAGGATCGTCACAAGCCGATGCTCCCCCAGCGTGGTGGCAAGCTGCCTCATCTCGTCATCCCGGCCGATGAAACTCGTCAGATAGGCCGGCAGACTCGCCGGGAGATCCAACCCCGTCGCGTCGAGCGCCGGGTCGTGCAAGAGGATCCGCTCTTCGAGACGCGCCAGAGAGGGAGACGGTTCGATCCCCATCTCCTCACCGAACAGCTCCCGTACCTTCGCGTACGTCCGCAGCGCCTCGGCGTGTCGACCAACGCGATACAGCGTTCGCATCAACAGTTCCCATGAGCGCTCGTCAAGCGGACGCTGCTCGCAGAACTCCTCGAGGTCGGCGACGAGGGGCGCATCACCGGACTGCAACAACGCTTCAAAACGATCCGCCTGAGCCGTGACGCGGAGTTCACCGAGACGGGTGATCTCCGGCACCAGCATCGGAACGTCCTCCAGGCCTTCGAAGGGTCTTCCTCTCCACAACCCGAGACCTCGCTCGAGAGATTCGACGGCCGCAGGAGGATCGATACCCGCCTGACAACGTGCCTCGGCGATGGCATTCTCAAACTCGCCGATGTCCACCACATCATCGTCGTGCAGCCTGAGACCGTATCCGCCGGTATCGCTGACGATCCGATCCTTGCCAACGGCCCCGCGAAGGTTCGAGATGTGGGTGTAGAGAGAGGCGACGGTCCGGTCACCCGCGTCGTCACCCCAGACTTCGGTGGTGATGACGTCGATCGGGACCGGGTGGCCCACACGGGAGAGAAGCACACCGAAGACGGCCCGATGCCTGAGACTCCCCAATTGCACCGGCCGGTCGCCATCCATGGCCCCGACGGGGCCGAGCGCGACGAACTGCATCACCTCAAACATACGCCACGGCGGTGCAACGCACAGGGCCGTTTGGAATCTGTTGAGGTATCCGAGGCACACTTGATCACAGTTCGAGCAACCAAGGAGCCGCCATGCCACGCATCGATTCGATCGCCACCGTCGTCGAAGACATGGGTCGCACGCTCGGTTTCTACCGGCTCCTCGGATTCGATATCCCCGCCGCCGCGGACAACGAGGGGTATGTGGCGATCGACCTCGGATGCGGACTGCGCTTCGCGTGGAACACCGAAGAAGTTGAGCGGTCGTTCAGCCCCGAGTGGCAGGCCCCGCCCATCGCCGGACGGATGGGGATCACCTTCCGCTGTACGGACGCAGATGAGGTCGACACGGTCTACGCCGGGATCGTAGGAGCCGGATACGAGGGCGCCTTGAAGCCGTTCGACGCTCCGTGGGGCTCTCGGCACTGCAGGATCCTCGACCCTGACGGCAACGCGATCGACCTCTTCGCCCTTCTGCCCTGAATGCTTCTTCAAGGGCAGTTGAGGATTCGTTGAGACACCAACCGGACACTGGGCTCAGTCAACGCACCCGGGAGGTGTGAGATGAGAACAACGATCAAGACCATCCTGCTGATCGCAGTCCTGGCGCTGCTGGCGGCATCGTGTTCGACCGGCGTAACCGATGAAGCGGCCGAAGCCGAGATGACCGCTGCCATACAGGAGGCGTACACGGAGGCATTCCTTGCCCAGGACATCGACGCCCTGATGGCGACGTATGCGGACGATGTGGAGTTCTTCAACCGTTCGATGGATACCCACTGGACCGGCTCAGAACAGGTACAGGCGGGTACGGAGACGATCTTCAATACCACCGATCCGAGAGTGACCGAGGTGCTCGAGAGCTTTGTCTCCGTCGACGGGTCTCAGGGCGCGATCCTCTGGCATTGGGTCGGAGAGACCGACCTTGACAACCCCGTCGACCTGATGCACTTGCAATTGCTGGAGTACACCGATGGACTGATCAGCATGCTGACGTCCCACTGGGAGACCATGGACGTTGAGGAGCAACTGATGGCTGGCTACCCCAGCTCTGGCTCCTAGACCAAGAAGCATTGAAGGTGGGAAGGCCCCTCCCGGGGTCTTCCCGCACGCCGATCGCTACTTCCCTGCTAGATCGATCTCCGGTAGCTCGCCCGCTGGGTGAAGCCAAAGACCTCGCCGTAGAAGGCGAGTTCGGTCTCGAGACTGTCGATGACGGTCTCTGCTTTGCGGAATCCGTGGCCCTCACCCTCGTATTCGACGTGCACGAAGGGAATGCCCCGCTCCGCTAGGGCTTCGGCGACGACGAGACGAGTCCCGTAGCAAGGGTTTCAACGTTTGTCTCTCC
>CAZWDQ010000146.1:0-4398 GCA_964632475.1 uncultured Acidimicrobiaceae bacterium | reverse complement strand
TTAGGCACGCCGGATGATTTGGCGAGCGACCTCTGCCGCAGCCTCGATGCTGTATCCCTCGGGGCCGGCACTGACCAACTGGTCGAGGTCGCGGGTGAAGTCAGTGAGAGCGAGCTTCGCCTCGAGGTTGTCGAGCGCTCTGTCGGCGGTCCAGCCGTCGGGTCGGTAGGGCTCGAAGCACTCGACGATGCCGTCGATCGACGCTCCGCCGTGCTCGATGGCGAGCCACAGATCGAAGAGATCACGACCTTTTCGGCGTTGGAACAGCGCTCGGATCTTCGTGGCGGTGAGTTCTTCGATTGTGAATGTCGGTACGTCGGCACCGCCCGTGAACCACGGACTCTCGACAACGAACGGCCGAGTGACGGTTGGCCGGGCGGGTGAGCGTTCAAAGGTGTTCATCTCGACCTTCACCTGCAGGACGTCACCGTCGACGAGGGTCGAACGGAGTTTCACCTTGGGGTGGAGGCCGACTTGTGTGGTGATCTTGTCGAAGCCGACGTCGGTGGCAACGGTGCGGATGGCATCAAATATCTCGCCGACTCCACCGCCGGTGCGTCGTACGTAGTCAAGGTCTTCGCTGTAACGCCAAGGCCGATCGAGCCAGAGCTTGTGAAAGCAGGTGCCGCCCCGAAAGACAAGCTCGCTGCCGAGGAGTGGATGTCGTGCAAACTCGACGATCAAGCGCGACAGTACGAGGTCCTGTTCGACCTGGCTGTCGCGAGTCCACGGAACGACCGTGCCCCAGTGGGCGAGTTCGGCTTGGGTGATCACAGGTCGGGCTCGATCTCGATGTTCACAGCCACGTTCCAGCGCCTGTCGCGCTGGATGGTCCGTTCGGCCTCGGGGTACAGGTCGACCACCTGGGCTCCAGCGACCTTGTCATGCAGCGGTTGAAGATCGATTGGAGCATCCGTGGCGTCACCCATCTGGTCGATGAGGTGACCTGAGCGTTGCACCACGGCGGTCGAGTAGTTCGCTGCCTGCTCGGTGAGTGCGGCGGGGTCGAGTTGACCGCTCTCGAGGAGCTCGGCGATCACGGTGGCGACGTTGGAGAGTCCGCCGCCCAAGTTCGGTGCCTCGACTAAGTCGAGCACGGTGACCTCTGGTGTTGACACGTTGATTCGGCCGGTCGGCACGATTCGGCGCACGGTTGCCCGGTTCGAAACCTCGCTTCGGTGAATGAACGACACCGGTTGCGATCCGATGGAGCGATCGCGGAGATGGCCGTCGAGCGCAACTTGAAAGGTCATTGGTGCCTGATGCGCGGCGCCGTGCAGGGCGGCGGCCGACAGGAAGCCGACGTAGTAACGATGACCGAGGAAGTCCATGAGTGGATCGATGAAGTGATCGACCGGCGGTGCGCCGTTGCGACGGTACTGAGGGGGCACCGGGACCCAGGCGCCTTTGGTGACCGGCACCATCGTGTTCGCTTCGCGCTGTCGCCGCAGACTGTGGCGAACATCGGACGGGGCAACGTCCACCAATTCTGCGATGTCGTCGTTGGTGACGAAGTGTTTCCCGTGCGCGACGAGCCAATCGGAGAGCTCAGCAGGCCGAAGCTTGGTCGCGGGCATATGTGCAGAGTACCAAAAGGGTGCATGGTGCGCGCTTTTGATGGTCAGTCCGCATCGGGCGGATCGGGCGCGCTGACTGACGAGCGAGGTTGTCGAGTCGGGTCGTGAGCGAGCGCAGATTGGTTGGTGCGGTGTGCGGCTCGGTCATCGGCTTCACGTGATTTCGTCGTGAAGCGCAGTCAGTTGGTGACGTGGAACCAGACCGCGACGGCCGGCCTCCTCGGTTGCTTCGACGAGTCGGTCGATCATGACGATGTCGCGGGAGTCGAGGAGCGCTCGTCGAACCGTCGTCGACGGGATTCCTTCGTACGAGGTCAGGTCGTCGGGCGCAACCTGCTCGCGAATCACCTCGATCGAGTCGGGGAGAGTCCGACGGACTCGGTGTGGCGAACCGACGCGGATCCGGCGTGGGTTGACGAGCGCGAGTCCGTGAAGGGCGAGGACTGCATCGTGCGTGAGGTGAGCGTCGGGTCCAATGCGCAGCACCGCATCCATGAACGTGTCGAACTCGGTGATGGGAATGTCGGCGAAGCGATACAGCCCGTAGGCCACATGATCGAGCCCACCGCGCTGTGCGATCTTGCGGAGTTCGATCGCCGGCACCCCGAGCGCCTCGGCGTCGGTCGGGGTGATGTACCCGTACTGATCCAACGACAAGTCGCGCAGCGCTCGACGGTGCGTATCCGCCAGACCCTTCATCGTCATGTCAATACCGTACTGTAATCAGTACGATATTGACACCGCCTCTCGAGTCAACGAACCGCCGGCGACGTGGCCCGACAAAACGACGGGCTGACACCGTCCGCTGTCGGTGTCGAGCATTATGGAGCACCTGTCGGCGAGCGAAGTGCCGGCTATCGAGTTGGGTGAAAACCGTCATCTGGCCGTTGATTGGCGCCGCCGCGAATCGTCGGTCGGGTGGTCGAGGAAGCGAGAGTGACGTAGCCGAAGAGACCCGTAGTACCTGAGACGATGCGCAGCGACCTCGGTAGTGCGCGATTGATGCTCGATGAGGCAAACTCCTGAATGCAGATCAACGCGAAGGTGACCAACTGATGGCTGATGTCGAGAAGATTCAGTCCGCCGAAAGCAAGGTGGCGGAGATGCAGGAAGCGCTCGCGGCGGTGCAATCCGGATTGCAGAGGGCCGAAGAGATCGCGCTCGCTGCCGAGCAGACTAAGGAGCGGGCGAACCAACTGCTCAAGGTGACGCTCGGCCTGATCGGGCTCTCGATCGTGCTGGTCGTCGTCTCCCGACGACGCCCGCGCTGATTGCCAGTCGACGTTCCTCGATGGTCACAGCGCTGCGTCTCCGCGTGCCGGAGACGCTGAACGCGTGCCACCCGATCGCGCTGCGCTGTCCCGCAATCGTCTGCTATCGGGTGTCCTTCATGGACGCGGCGCACCGACCGTTGTCAACGGTTATGAGCTTCCGATACCGGCTTGGAGCTTGTTCAGCATCTTGCCGACGGTGAAGCTTGACGCTTCTTGGCGTGGCGGGAACTCGACGAGCGTCGATGCCATCTCCAATACGTGTGCCTGGGCGGGCACGACCAGGTACGCGTGGCTGATCAACCAGTCGTAGTAGGTGTTCGATGTGATGTCGGCCCGCTCGAATGGATCGGTCTTGAGGTTAAAGATCTTCGGAAGGCGGAGTTCGGTGAACGGCTCGGCCCAGACCTGGAGCGTTCCGGGGCAGCGTTGCTCGAGGAACACGAACTTCCAGTTGTCGAAGCGCATCGCCATCAAGTCGCCGTCGTCAGACACGTAGAAGAAGCTCTCGCGCGGACTCTTGTCGACGTCACCGCTCAGATAGGCGGTGAGGTCGAATCCGTCGAGATGTACCTTGTACTCGGTCCCGTTCAGATCCGACCCGGCCTTCAGCTTGTCGGCCATGTCGGGCTCGCCAGCCGCTGCGAGGAACGTCGGGAACCAGTCGGCGTGGCTGACGATCTCGTTGAGCACCGTGCCGGGTTCGATCGTGCCGGGCCAGCGCACCATCGCAGGGACTCGGAACGCGCCTTCCCAGCACGAGTTCTTCTCGTTGCGGAACGGGGTCATGCCACCGTCGGGCCAGGTGTTCATGTGGACACCGTTGTCGGTGCTGTAGACCACGATCGTGTCCTCCGCGAGGCCCAACTCGTCGAGTAAATCGAGCATCGAACCTATGCGTTTGTCGTGCTCGACCATCGCGTCGTGGTACTCCGACTGCCAATGACCAGCCTGACCGCGGATCTCATCCGCGATATGGGTACGGAAATGCATGCCGGTCGTGTTGAACCACATGAAGAACGGGGTCTCGCCGTCGGCGGCGTCGCGGATGAACCGCTGCGCTGGTTCGATGATCTCGTCGTCGATCGTCTCCATCCGCTTCTTGGTGAGCGGGCCGGTGTCCTCGATCCGACCGTCAGCGAAGCTGTGGATCACGCCACGCGGACCGAACTTCTCCCGGAAGTTCGGGTAGCGCTCGGGGTCCGGGTAGTCGACGTCTTCGGGCTCCTCTTCAGCATTGAGGTGGTACAGGTTGCCGAAGAACTCGTCGAAACCGTGGTTGGTCGGCAGGAACTCGTCACGGTCACCGAAGTGGTTCTTACCGAACTGGCCGGTGGTGTACCCCTGCGCTTTCAACGCCGTGGCGATCGTTGGATCTTCATCCCGCAGCCCGAGATCGGCACCTGGCATGCCGACCTTAGTCAAGCCGGTGCGGTACGGATTCTGACCGGTGATGAAAGCGGCCCGACCGGCCGTACAGCTCTGCTCGCCGTAGTAGTCGGTGAAGATCGCGCCCTCGTCGGCGATGCGGTCGATGTTCGGGGTGCGGT
>CAZWDQ010000145.1:0-4443 GCA_964632475.1 uncultured Acidimicrobiaceae bacterium | reverse complement strand
AAGCGATTATGAGTCGCCTGCTCTAACCAACTGAGCTACGGGCCCGTACCTCTTCGTCCCCGGATCTCTTCCTCCCCCGGCAGGGGGAGGGGCCGGGCAGAGCCCGGCGGAGGGGGTCAAGCACTGCAGGCTACCGCTCCCGAGAGAAGCACCGGATCATCTCGAGGTGTACCGGGCTAGATTCATGACCGTCTCGTTCGCGATCCCAAGGGGTGTTCCTATGCAGATCAACATCGACTACCGGCCCTCCTATGCCACGGCCAAGGTTGCGCTCGATCCGGGAGAGGACATCGTCGTCGAAGGCGGAGCCATGGTCGCGATGTCATCCGATCTCAAACTCCAGACCAAGGCTCGAGGCGGTTTCCTCAAGTCACTCGGCAGGGCCACGCTCGGTGGAGAGAGCTTCTTCCTCAACACCTACTCGGCCCCAGCGTCCGGTGGGATGGTCTACCTCGCACCGGCGCTCCCCGGGGACATGGAGGTCCTCGAACTCTCCAACGAAACGCTCATGGTCCAGAGCGGTGGCTACATCGCCTCATCGCCTTCGCTCAACGTCGACACGAAGTGGAGCGGATCGAAGACGTTCTTCGCAAGTGAGGGTCTCGTCATGCTGAAGGTCCACGGCACAGGGACCCTCATCATCTCAGCGTATGGAGCGATCGAGGAACTTGTCCTCGGTCCCGGCGAGAAGTTCACGGTGGACACCGGACACCTCGTCACGTTCACCGAGGGCATGGGCTTTGACGTCCGGAAGGTTGGGGGTTGGAAGAGCACACTCCTGAGCGGCGAGGGTCTCGTTGTGGACCTCACCGGTCCTGGAACGGCAACGCTCCAGACGCGTAGCGAGGATGCCTTCCTCAGCTGGATCATCCCCAAGCTGCCGTCCCAGAACGCCAGCCGCGCCTAACCCACCGGACCGGCGAAGCTCACACCGGAGAGATCGGCCATGTCCCGCTTGAAGGTCGTCAGGTCATCAGGTGAGAACTCGTTGAGGTGTCGGTGCCCGCAGGCCCGGCCAAGGACTTGCATCAATGCCACGGCCGATTCGAAGTAGCGGGCAAGCCGCTCCGCTGCTTCGTCGACCGGGAGCCTGGCCCGCAAGTCCTCACGCTGGGTCGCGATACCGACGGGGCAGTTGTTGGTGTGACACGCCCGCATGCCGACACATCCGATCGCCTGCAGCGCGGCGTTCGAGACGGCGATCCCATCTGCACCGAGCGCCAGTGCTTTGACGAAGTCGGCCGGTGTCCTCAGCCCGCCCGTGACGATGAGCGTGACATGGCTTGCCCCGGCGGCGTCGAGGTGCTTCCTGGCGCGGGCAAGCGCCGGAATCGTCGGCACCGAGATGTTGTCGCGGAAGAGGAGCGGCGCCGATCCCGTTCCGCCGCCGCGTCCGTCGAGGATCACGTAGTCGACGCCGACTGCGAGGGCCGCGTCGAGATCTTCTTCGATGTGCTGGGCCGACAGCTTGAAGCCGATGGGGATTCCCCCGGTGTGCTCGCGCACTTCGTCGGCGAACACGCGGAAGTCGGCGGGTGTCTCCCAGTCTGGGAACCGTGCCGGTGAGACCGCCGTCTCGCCAACCGGGATGTCGCGCACCGACGCGATCTTCGGCGTGACCTTGGCTCCTGGGAGGTGACCGCCGGTACCCGTCTTGGCAGCCTGACCGCCCTTGAAGTGGAAGGCCTGGGACCGCTCGACGGTGTTCCACGAGAACCCAAATCTCGCCGAAGCCAGTTCGTAGAGGTACCGACTGCTCTCGGCATGCTCTTCGGGCAGGGCCCCTCCTTCACCCGAAGCGATCGCCGTTCCCGCTCGTTCGGCGCCTCTGGCAAGGGCTGTTTTGGCTTCCTGCGAGAGTGCTCCGAACGACATGTCGGACACGAAGATCGGTATGTCGAGGCGCAGTGGTCGCTTCGCCGAGGGGCCGATCGTAAGACCAGTCCCGACTGGTTCGTCGTCGAGGAGCGGAACCGTGGAGAGCTGAGCCGTGATGACCTGGAGATCATCCCATGATGGGAGCTTCGATCGAGGAACGCCCATTGCGCCAGACGAGCCGTGGCTACCGGTCCGCTCAAGTCCGTGTCCGGCGAGCTCTCTGATCATCTTGACGTTCGGCTCGTCCGGTGTCCCTGTGTGGTCTTGGTAGGCACCCTGGTAGCTGTCTCGGTCGTAGGGCTGGGGATTGCGCTTCGCCCATGTGGCGATTTCGTCGGCGTCCACCATGACGGCACCGTCGACGATCCAGACGGTGAATCGCTCGAGTCGTTCCGCGTTGTTGTATTGGGATACGCCCGACCGGAAGCGATAGTCCCAGCCGTGCAATCCGCAAACGAGGTTCTCACCCTCGATGCAGCCATCGGAGAGCAGTGCGCCACGATGGAGACATCGCCCGTAGAGCACGGAGACGTTGTCCCCCTCCTCCCACCGAACAACGACGAGATCGACGCCACCTACCGTCGTATGGCTTGGCTTCAACGGTTCGAGATCATCGAAATACGCGATCTGTTCCTGCTTCATGATCCCTCCGAACCCACCCTCCGGTACCAGTAGCGGTGCGACACCCCATATCCCGTGGAGCGGTACAGAGCGACGACCGCATCATTGTCCTCAACCACTTGCAGGTGCGCCTGTTCCGTCCCTTCTCGATGCCCGAACGAGTGAAGAGCGGACAGCATCCTCCGAGGGTGACCGCGGCGCTGCTCGTCAGGTCGAACCGCCATTTCGAAGATACCGAGCAGGTCGTTACCCACAACACCGAAGCCTGCGCCGACCGGCTCTGATCCCTGCATCGACATGGCGAACGATGCGGAAGATGGCACGGCTCTGATGGCCTCGATAGTCATGAATCGACGAGATAGGGTCGCAGCCGTTCGACCATCTCAGAGGGAAACCGGATCGGTCGACCTGCGAGATTCGTGACCGCTGCTCCCAGTTCCTGTTCGACCATCACCTCGGCACCACGAAGCAGCCGCTGATGCCAGCGGGACGTCACCCTTTTGAACTCGAGGACTTCGGTCTCGACGACAAGCTCATCGTCCGCCTCGGCCGATCGGATGAACCGAGTGGCGATGTCTGTCACGACGATCATCACACCGTCATCCATCATCCCCTGGAGCGTGAGGCCCGACTCGCGAAGCAGCTCGATCCGGGCCGCCTCGAAGTACTGAACGTAGACGGCGTGGTTGACGTGGGAGTACGGATCCAGTTCGTAGAAGCGGACGCGAATCGGGAATCGGTGGGTCACGGATGTCAAGTTACTCATTCCGTGGGCTCACAACGCCAAATAGGACGCCGCGTACCCTGGGTACGCGGTCTTAGTGGAAGTCTGACTGGCGCCAGGCTTCGTAAACGGCGATCGCTGCCGCGTTCGCGAGATTGAGCGACCGACCGCCGGGAGCGATCGGTATTCGCAGGCGCTCGGTCACCGAGCGATGCTCGAGCACCGCACTCGGGAGGCCAACGGACTCGCTCCCGAAAAGCAGCGCATCTCCGTCGGCGTAGGAGATGTCCGTGTAGCGGGTCTCTGCGTACTGCGTGAAGGCGAACACCCGGGCCGGTTCAACCGCGGTGAGGAACTCGCCGAGATCGTCGTAGACAGAAACGTCCGCGTACTCCCGGTAGTCGAGACCGGCCCTCCGAAGCCTGGCATCGTCGAGATCGAACCCGAGCGGCCGGATCAGATGCAGGCGATTGCCTGTGTTGACGCACAGGCGCATGAGGTTCCCGGTGTTCGGCGGAATCTCAGGTTGATGAAGAACGATGTGGAACATCGTTCAGCACGGAGGTGTGAGTAATGAGTACTGAGTACTCGAACTCTGAGCCGACGACTGGCAACTCACTGTTCGCCCCTCACTGCCTTCTCCAGCAGGAGCAGGAACGAAAGGGCCGGATCCTTCGACTGGATGGTCTGAGCAGCCGACCAGTGCTCGCTGATCGTCTTGCGCATGAATGCAACGAGATCGCCATGGAGCATCCACCGGTACTTCGTTCGCCGCTGCGCCGGGGGCCGGGATCCGAATGCCATGAGTCGCACCCGCGCTCCCCCGGGATGCTCTGCTTCCCCATCCTCGAGAAGCTCGTCGATCACCGCGCCGATACGTTCCTCAGGAACGGCCCCGAACCGGTTCAGCGCCGCCCTAAGGACCTTCGGATCCCGGGCAGAAGCGTTGAGCTCAGCCTTCCCTTCCTTCACCTCGGCGATGATCAGGTCAACACGGTCGGGATCGACGTCGAGGGCGGGGTCCACGGCCAGGACGCCGCCCTCGGAGGAGTCAGCCACTCGTCCGGCACCCGGAATCCTGAGGGCCAGCATGTCGACGTCGGTCACCGTCCGGTACTCACCATCCGCGATCAATTCGAGCACCGGGTACTCGGTCACAGTGAAGTACCCGTTCATGTAGAGATACGACTGCACGAGACCGACGGCGGTGTCCATAGGGT
>CAZWDQ010000144.1:0-4521 GCA_964632475.1 uncultured Acidimicrobiaceae bacterium | reverse complement strand
GCGCTAGACCCTTGGAGAACCCGGACTCGCCATGACTCGGGCAAGCGGCCGCAGCGCCATCCATCCTTGCTCGCGGGGACGATGAACGCCCGATTCGATGAGCTCCGGGAACTCCGACAGTGGAGTGAACCGGACCTTGCCCTTCTGGAGGCCGATGAACGCGCTCGCGGGGATCTCAGACTCGGCCTGCTCTATGAGATACTCGACGGACTTGGATGCCAGGCGCGTGGCTTGGATCCGGTCAAAGGGGGAAGGATCGCCGCCCTCCTGGAGGTGTCCCAGGATTGCCTCGCGCACATCGAATAGATCGCCACCCTCCCGTTGGAACAGGGCCTTGATGAAGCTGGTCGTGTAGACCGGATCGACGTTTTCGCTGCGAATAATCAGCCCGAGTCTCTTCCCCAGTGAGAAACCCACCCTCAGGTCCTCCAGATCGATCACCAGATCGTTGAGCGAAACCCCCTCTTCGGGCAGGTAGACGCGCTCCGCACCGGTGGCGAGACCGCTCATGAGTGCCAAGTAGCCGCAATCCCGACCCATGACTTCGACGACGAAGCAACGCCCAGAAGCCACCGCCGACTGCTTGATCTTGTCGACATCGCTGACGATGTTGTTGAGCGCCGTATCGGCGCCGATGCTCAGCTCGGATCCCGGCAGGTCGTTGTTGATCGAGGCGGGAAGACAGACCATGGGAATCGCAAAGGCCGGATACTCGTGTTGTCGCGCGTGCAGTGCGTGGGCCGCCTGATAGCCGGACCAGCCGCCAACCATGAGCAAACCCTCGATACCGTGGGCTTCCAACTGGGCGGCGATGGCATCGAAGCTCCGGTCGGTCGGTATGAAGCGGTTCGTGCCCAACTCCGCTCCACCACGCGATACCCAGCCGGTCACGCTCATCCAATCCATCTCTTCGATCTCGCCGCTGCCGAGTCCCTGGAACCCGTTCCTGACGGTCAGCATGGTGTGTCCGAGGTCGACACCGACCCGAACGGCCACGCGAACCGCCGTATTCATGCCGGGAGCGAGGCCCCCGGCGTGCAGCACGGCGAGGCGCAGCCTCCGCCGGCCGGGGACCGGAGCGTGGGGATGAGCCCGCACCATCGTGCGCATCATGCGAAATGAATCACTGAAGCTCCCACCGCGCATCGCCATTGCCGAGTCATAGTCTTGTTCGGCAATGACATCCGCCACGGCGCGGGTCTTGCCTACACAGTCCATGAGCGGAGAGCTGATGATCTGGTGCCCGCGAATGCCGATAAGCTGCGCTTCACCGCCCGGGGACGTAACCACCTGTTCCACAGCCGCGTAACCGAGCACGGTGCTGAGGTACCGGTCGAAGGCGCTGGGCGATCCGCCCCGTTGCACGTGGCCGAGGCTCGTCACACGCGTGTCTTCCCCGAGCCGTTCTTCGAGCACCTTCTTGACGTGCTCCGCCGTGATCGGGCTTCCGTGCAGGTCTTGGGCGCCTTCGGCGACGATGACGAGGTTGAGGCGCCGGCCGATGGCCCGTCCCGCCGTGAGGGCGCGGCACATGGACTCTTCCCAGTCGTCGGTGTCGGGTGGACTCTCGGGGATCAACACCCAATTGGCGCCGGCAGCTAGGGCGCTCATGAGCGCCAGATAGCCGCAGTTGCGTCCCATCACCTCGATGACGAAGGAACGCTGATGGCTGGACGCAGTGCTGTGGATGGCATCGATGGCTTCGGTGATGCGATGGAGAGCCGAGTCGGCGCCGATGGTCATGTCGGTCCCGAACATGTCATTGTCGATCGAGCCAACCAGACCAACCAGGGTGAGGCGCCGATGGGCGTCGGCTGAGGCCTGACTGATCTCGCCCGCGTCGACCAGCTCGCCGAGCAGGGAGGACCATTCTTCGCGGAAGAGGTTGGCGCCAGTCAGGCTGCCGTCGCCTCCGATGACCACCAGGGCATCGATGCCCCGGTCGATCAGATTGCGGGCCGCCTGTCGTCGGCCTTCTCGTGTTCGAAAATCCGCGCTGCGGGCAGTACCGAGAATGGTTCCGCCCTGGTGCAGGATGCCACCGACGTCACTCGAGGATGCCAGGCGGATCGCTTCTCCCCCGTCGACCAGACCCTGCATCCCATCGAGCACCGTGTACACGTCCAGCCCGACATCCAACCCAGTCCGGACGACTGCGCGGACTGCGGCATTCATCCCGGCGGCGTCACCGCCACTGGTGAGGACCGCCAGGCTGGTCGGTCGCTGGGGCATGTTCAGCATGGTCGCCTCCCGGAACCTCGGACGGAGAGATCAGCTCCTCGCAGGCATTCACCAACGAGCACGAGTCGTGTCGCCGCAACTGCGTCGACACGAGCATCGAACCGTTCCTTCCTTGCGTGCTGGTGCATCAGCGCTCCCGACAAGCCGTGAGGATCATCGTACCTTCTGGTGTTGACGACTCCGACACGGCCATACGCTGCCTCGCCGGTCCTGCTCGTCGCATCCTCGGCGGCCGCGAGTCGCGGCGCGATACCGCCAAGCGACGAAAGGCGTCGCGACTCTCCGGCAGGTCACCGAACTAGCCGGCCTTCGGCCCGGCTGCACCGACTGCGGCCGGTGCTTGGTCGGCGAACTCCTTGAAGTTCTCCACGAACAACCCGGCCAGGTACTGGGCCCTCTCGTCGTAGGCCGCCTTGTCGTCCCAGGTGTCGCGCGGATTCAGGATCTCCGAGGGAATCCCGGGACATTCCTCTGGAACTGCGAAACCAAAGACAGGGTCCACGCGGAACTCGACATCATCCAGAGCGCCCGATATGGCGGCCCGGATCACCGCCCTCGAGTGAGCGATCTTGAACCGCTCGCCGACCCCGTACGGACCACCGGTCCAACCGGTGTTCACGAGCCACACATCCACATCGTGGTCGGCCAGCTTCTTGCCCAGCAAGTCGGAATACACGGTTGGATGGAGCGGCATGAAGGGCGCTCCGAAGCACGCCGAGAACGTGGCTTGCGGTTCGACCACGCCCCGTTCGGTGCCAGCCACTTTGGCTGTGTAGCCGGAAATGAAGTGGTACTGAGCCTGCTCCGGTGTGAGCTTGACGATGGGCGGCAGCACCCCGAAGGCGTCGGCGGTGAGCATGAACAGGTTCTCCGGGTGTCCAGCCATGCCCGACTCGACGACGTTGTCCAGGTGCGTGATCGGATACGCGGCCCGGGTATTCTCCGTCCTGGCCGCGTTCAGGTCAATGCGACGGGTGTCGGGATCCATCGTCACGTTCTCGAGAACCGTTCCGAACCGACGGGTGGTCGAGAAGATCTCCGGCTCCGCCTCGTCGGACAGCCGAATCACCTTGGCATAGCAGCCACCCTCCAGGTTGAACACCCCTTCGTCGCTCCAGGCGAGCATGTCATCGCCGATCATGGCCCGGTCCGATTCGGTCGAGAGCGTCGTCTTGCCGGTTCCCGACAGGCCGAAGAAGACCGCCGAATCGCCGTCGGCTCCCACGTTGCCCGACGAGTGCAAGCTCAGAACGCCCTGCTGCGGAAGTAGGTAGTTCATCACCGTAAAGATCGACTTCTTGATCTCGCCTGCGTAGCTGGTTCCGCCGATGACCACCATGCGTTGGCCCGCGTCGAGGAGGATGAAGGCCTCGCTTTGCGTGTGCTCCATATCGGGATCGGCTTGGAATCCGGGGCATTGGATGACGGTGTAGTCCGGTTCGAAGTCCTCCAACGCCGACCGATCGAGCTCTCTGATCAGCATGGTGCGGGCAAACAGGTTGTGCCAGGCATGTTCGGTGATCACCCTCACCTTGATCTGGTACCTGGGGTCGGCGCCCGAATAGGCGTCCTGCACGAAGACGTCCTTGTTTTGCAGATACGACCGCAGCCCATACTTGAGCTGATCGAACCACTGCGGATCGATCGGCCGGTTGATCTTCCCCCACCAGATCTTGTCCTCGCTCGAGGGCTCGCGTACCACGAATTTGTCGTTGGGAGACCGTCCGGTGTACTTCCCCGTGTCGGCGACGAGCGGGCCGAGGTGGCCGACCTCTGCTTCTCCCCGCTTCACCGCCTCCTCGTACAATGACGGCGTGGAAAGGTTGTGGTAGACCCTCCCGACATTGGTCAGCCCCACTGATGACAAGTCAACCATGTGCGCGCTCCTCACTCGCAGTCCCGCTCCTTTCTTACTCTACCCCGCGGCGCCGCCGGCGTTTCCCGTCGACATCTTGGGGTGTGGCGGTTGTGAGCACCATCCCGGGCTGGTCGCCTCCGGCGACCATTCACGATCCATGGAGAGGTCAGGCTCGTGACGTGCACGACACGGCCAAGGGAGATCGCGGCACAGATCTTTCTCGACAGCGCTCGACGTCTACAGCCACTTTCCCCGCCGAGCCCGAAGGAATCACGCCCGCGTTCGAAGCACAATGGCAGTCGAAGACCGGTGAGGTTCGAGGCGAAGTACACCAGCTCGTCCCGGCGGCCACGAACGTTCGGACACGAGAGGCCCGACAACTCCGTCTCAACACCGGGCCTCAGATGGCTCCGGGGGGGAGA
>CAZWDQ010000143.1:0-4522 GCA_964632475.1 uncultured Acidimicrobiaceae bacterium | reverse complement strand
AAGATGACCAGGATCGGAACGAGATACGCGGCGTAGGCGACAGCCATGAGCAGAGACGGTCGGGGTGTCCATCCGAAGAGGCTTCCGAGGAACCTGCCGAAGGTGCTCGCCGAAGGATCCAGGAGTCCGAGGTCCCAAACATGTTCGCTGAACGTCGGCAGCAGGCCGAGCTCCTGAAACTCGTGAACGCCCTTCGAGACGAGGCCTGCAGCGAAGAGGATGATCAGGATGCCTGTGAGTCTGAAGAACGCCCGGAGGTCGATACGGCTGCTCCCCGCGTAGAAGAGGATGCCGATGGCCGCCGCCGCGGCAAGGCCGAGAAATCCGCCGATGATTTGAGCAGATGAGGACTCGGTCCCGACTGTGGTGGCCATGAGGAACAATGACGATTCGATTCCCTCCCTGAGGACCGCGACGAAGGCAATCGTGGCAAGGGCGGTAGCTCCTCCTGCTGCAAGAGCGGAATCGACCTGGGAGTGGATGTGGCCTTTCAGGTTCTGTGCCTGTCTCCCCATCCAGAAGATCATCCAGGTGAGGAGGCCGGCCGCGATGAGAGCGATCGCACCTTCCACGAACTCTTCTGCGTCGCCTTCAAGACCGCCGACGGTGTTCCAAAGGGCGACTCCGGCAACCATGGAGACAAGGATTGCCGCGGCCGTGCCGGCCCACACGTATGTCGAGTCCGATCGGCGGTTGATCCGATTCAGGTAGGCGAGGAGGATGGCAACGATGATCGCGGCCTCGACCCCCTCTCTCAGCATCACCAAGAACGCGGCCATGTGGTTGACTCCCGTCTTGTCGCCCAATTCGCACTATCACCGTAGTGGTAATCGTGTGGCTGTTGGAAGCGCCGATTGCACGCCGACCGTCCAGGGTCGGATGGTTCCTCCGTCCAGTAGGCTCCGCCCGTAACCGAATCAAAGGAGGGGCCATGGGTCTTGGAGACATGCTGGACAAGGGCAAGGACCTGCTGGGTGATCACACCGACAAGGCGAAGGACGCCGTCGACAAAGCGGCGGACGCGGCCGATTCTGCGACCGGCGGCAAGGCGGGCGATCAGATCGATGAGGGCGCCGAAAAGGCGAAGGACTTCATCGACGATCAGAAGAACTGATCGATCCCCGAGTTGACCGTTGAGCGCTGACCGGACGGTCAGCGCTCAAACGCGACCAGGGCCGAGTTGACGAGCTGCTCGGGGAGGAAACCCATCGCTTCGTACAGTTCGGCGATCGTTCCTGACTCGCCGAATCGGTTGACGCCAAGAGGAAGTACCCGTTGGCCGAACACGGAACCGAGCCAAGCCATCGAGTGCGGCGACGCATCGTGCACGGTGAGGATCGGCGCAGTTCGTTCCTCCGGGAGGATCAACGTGGCCAGGTGGCTGGTGTCCACGGGGATGGTGGCCGATCGTGCGGCGCCTGTCATGGTGGTGTGCCACTCCCGGAAGAGCAGATCCTGACTCGTCACATCGATGACGGTCGCCCCGATGCCCTCTTCGTCAAGCATGTCGGCGGCTTGCAGCACCTCTGGCATCAAGGGACCCGACGCGGTGATGATCAACCGCTCGCCGGAGCCGGGCTCACGAAGTCGGTACCCACCGCTGAGTACAGCATCCCGCAGTGCGGTAGCACCGATCCGAGCTTTCGCAGCGGCGAAGGGCGCCTGATCGATCGGACGGGTTGAGAGGCGGAGGTAGCAGCTCGATCCGTCTGGATCGGCAAGACGACGGAGCGCCCTCGACAACAGCCAATCCACGGCCTCTCCATATGCCGGCTCGACGGCGACGATGCCCGGGAGTTCCAGACCGACCGACGGTGTGATCGATGACTGGTGGGCACCACCCTCGGGCGCGAGAGTTACTCCTGATGGCGTTCCCACGATGATGAACTTGCTGTCGTTGTAGAGCGAGTAGATCAGTGCATCCAGGCCACGGAGTACGAATGGGTCGTAGACCGTTCCGATAGGCAGCAGCATCTCGCCGTGGTGTTCGTGGGAGAGGCCGAGCTGACCGAGGAGTAGAAAGAGGTTCATCTCTGAAATGCCAAGCTCAATGTGGCGGCCCTGGGGACCCGGTGCCCACTTGAGGAGTCGGTCGGTTCCGTGATAGTCCGGCGACTCGATCGGGGAGAAGACTCCCTGAGCGTTGATCCATCCGCCGAGATTCGTCGACACCGCCACGTCGGGTGATGCGGTGACCAGCCGCGACGCGAGCTGAGGGTCCTTCCCAAGTTGCACGAGCACGCGTCCGAAGGCTTCCTGCGATGAGGTGACAGGTTTCTGCGCCGCACCGCTTGCCTCCGGCACCTGTATCGTCGGTCGTGGCGGTGTCGGCTCGTTGTTGATGCTCGCACCGACCGCAGCGCAGATCCTTCCCGCGTCGGTCTCCGGGTCGAGGCGGTCCCACTCGGTGTCGGCGTTGAGATCCATCGAGGCACGGAGGTCGTCGATCTGATTTTCCGACAGAAGAGCTGAGTGGTTCATAGGGTCGCCTGCGATCGGTAGTCCGCGCCCCTTGACCGTGTACGCGAAGACGACGGTCGGACGATCGGTGACCGCATCCGCCCGCCGGTACGCCTTCAAGAGTTCCCCGATGTCGTGGCCTCCGAGGTTGCGGATGAGAGGACCGAGCTCGGAGTCATCGGTGGTCGAGAGAAACCGCTCGACGGCCGGATCGGCATTCTCGAGGAAGCGCGTCCGAAGCTCCGGTCCTTCGACAGAGAAGAGGCTCTGATACTCCTCGTTGGGCATGTCGTCGATGTGCTTCCGCAGTGCGTCGCCGCCCTCCCGGGCGAACGCGGCGAGGAGCTTGGCTCCGTACTTCACTTCGATGACATGCCAGCCCGCTTCGGCGAAGAAGCGTGTGAGCCTTCGGGATTGAATACCCGGTACGACACGATCCAAGCTCTGTCGATTCAGGTCGACGATCAGGGTCACATTGCCGAGGCCTTGGAGTGCCGGGTCGGCGATCGCCTCCCAGACGTTGCCTTCGTCGAGTTCCGCGTCACCGACGGTCGCGATGAAGCGGGCAGGCGGGCGGGGACCGTGGTGTGCATCGACGAATCGGCGAGTGGCCGCGGAGAACAGGGGTGCCACGGCGCCGAGCCCGACCGAACCGGTCGAGAAATCGGCGACGTCGGGATCTTTCGTTCTCGACGGGTAGGACTGGAGACCGCCGAAGTCTCTCAGGCGTGTGAGATATGAGCGGTCGAGTTCGCCGGTGAGGTACTTGATCGAGTGGTAGAGCGGGGACGCGTGTGGCTTGATGGCCACCTTGTCTTCGCCCCCGATGTGTCCGAACCACAGGGCGGTCATGATCGAGACCATCGAGGCCGATGAGGCCTGGTGTCCGCCGACCTTGATCTCGGTCTCTCCGCGACGGTTGGCGTAGTCGATCATGCGCACCGAAAGCCAGAGCACACGGCGTTCGATCTCCTCGAGAGTTGCGAGATTCGGGTCGGTCGTCGGTGGTCCAGCCGGCAGTGCCATGCGCTCCTCAAGGGGTGAAGTGGTCGGCCGCACGATACCGGTGCGCCTACGCTGGCGAGATGAAAGGCCGGATGTGGGAGCTCTCGATTCCTCTGCGTTCGCCGTTCGTCACGGCAGCGGGGCGGATTGCAGAGCGCCGCGTCGTGCTGGTGTCGATCAGCGACGGAACGTTCACGGGCTGGGGAGAGGCTGCCCCGTATCCCGGAGTTACGCCTGATTCGATCGAAGATGCATGGCGGACGCTTGAACGGGGGAGCGTGTTGTCGCCGACGGCCGCAGCGGCTCTGGACGAGGCGACTGCGGATCTCCGGGCTCGTCAGAATGACGAGTCGCTCTGGGAATCTATCGGAGGATCAGCGAGGCCGATTCGAACGTCGGTTGCCGTCGGATTGGATGAAGATCCTGTTGAGCGGATTACTTCGACCGGGGCCGGGGGAGTCAAACTGAAGATCCGCCCTGGCGCCGATGTCTCCCGCGTCGATGAGGTCCGTATGGCGCTTCCTGACATTCCGATCGGCGTCGATGCCAACGGGTCGTACCACTGGGAGGACAGGGACGGCCTCCTCGCGATGGATGGTTTCGGTGTCGAGTACATCGAGCAGCCGTTCCCGGCTGACGATCTCAGCTCGCACGCTCGTCTCCGTGATGAAGTCGTGGCTTCGGTAGCGCTCGACGAACCCATCGACTCGGAGGCCGCCGCGATCCGGGTGATCGAGGCCGGTGCATGCGATCTGCTCGTCGTCAAACCGGCGAGGGTCGGGATCACCGCAGCGAGGACGATCCATGATCTGGCTCTTGCTGCGGACCTCCGCATCAAAGCCTCGGGTCTGCTCGAGACCGAGATCGGCCGGGCCTTCACCTTCGCCGTTGCAGCACTGCCGGCAGCTGTGTTCTCGGACGTGGCTGAGGCGTCATGGTTCCTGGACGGCGGCATCTCGGGCGCCGGCATGGACTCCCCGACAAGCGATTCCGCCCCCACAAACGCCCCCGGCATCGGATTCGATCCAGACCCAACGGCCTTCGCTCCCTACGTCGT
>CAZWDQ010000142.1:0-4614 GCA_964632475.1 uncultured Acidimicrobiaceae bacterium | reverse complement strand
GAAACAACGCAGAAGACCGAGCAACGGAGCACGTGGCCGATCGTCGTGATCGTCGTCATGGCGATCGCTTTGATCGGTCTCATCGCCTGGATGACCCTCGCAATGCGGCCCAACAGCTCAACAGCCGCCCCGGCCGAGGTCCAGCAACTGATGGAGGACTACACCGCGGCGTGGAACGCCTACGACGCTGACGCGATCGAGGGTTTGGTGACCGGGGCGTACAGTTTGCACGGGATCATGGAGGGCGACACAGGATTCGACCACGACATGGAGTACGTGCGTTCGACATTTCTCCCGAATCTCGAAGGCTGGGAATGGCACAACAATTATGACGGGCCGTTCTACGCGGTCGGCAGCGACTTCAGCATGTTGGTCACCATGGAGGTTGGTTTCATGACCTCTCCCAAGGTTGTTGTGTACCCGGATGGCGACGCGGACTTCGTGGATGTCTTCCGAATCGTCAAGGTGGGAGACGAGTGGAAGATCGCCGAGCACGCCTACACGACCCAGAACTGAGTTCTCGGCACCCGAGCACGTCCCCTCGCCTTCGAGCGGGGGGACGTGCCGTTGTATGGCTGACCTGTGACGGAGCCGGTTCTCCCTTCACTTCCTCCCCCTCAGGGGGAGGTGCCGACGAAGGAGGCGGAGGGGGTCGAGCAGGTCCATTCGCGATCGTCTGCCCCGCGGCGCCGGCCGTCCCCCCGGGTTGCCGGGGGGACGCGAGGAGCTTGCGACGAGCAGGGGGGCTCTGGGAGTGGGATCATGACGATGAGGTCAGCCGACGACAGTCGGGCCCATACCAGTTGACCGACAGGCTGTCGGGCCGGTGCTCACACCTCGAAGATCACGGACTTGCAGCTAATTGCGCCTTCGGCCTTGGCAAATTCGTCAACATGCACTTCCACGACGTTGTCCACATGACGACGAAGCATGGCAACGGTTCGCGGTGCTGAAGCATCTGCCAACAGCGTGCCTCCAACGCGAACGACGTTTGCTCCCTGCGGTTCGTCGGGATGAGCCTCCAGCAGCTTGGCACCGAGACCAGTGAGATCGACGCATGGTGAGAGGACGATCAGTGTCTCATCGTTGACGACGGTGGCAGCAGACTTCAGGTGCAGCACACCGCGAACGGGTACTGCCTCGACGGCGTAGCCAAACGGTGACAACAGCTCGGTGAGCGTCGCGATCCCCGAGAGATTCGACCGGGTCGTCTGCCCCACGAGCACCCTCCTGCCGAAGACGACGACATCGCCACCGTCGAGTGTTGCTGGCTCCTCCATTGAGAGACAGGAGCGATAGGTGGCGAGTGCCGCCGCCATGGATGGCACTTCGCCTTGCCGGGCCATTGCTCCCGGCCGCAACAGCACAGCTACCTGTGGCAGGACCAGCGCCGTGTCCTCCACGAAGACCGCATCGGGATGATCCGACAATCGAGGGAGCTCCACAATCTTGACGCCGAGGGATTGCAGTACGTCGAGGTAGTCGCTGTGCTGCGCAATGGCGCGTTCGACGTCAATCGGTGTTCGGTCGATGTGTGTCAGCTCGCAATCGCGAAGTTCTCTGCCCGTTGGACGGGTGATGGCAACAGTCACGCGGGCAACCTACCACCGGCCGTGCTTCCATCAGAGTCGACGAGACCGGCGCTCTCAGCTACTCCCTCGACGACTCCGCCGCCGTGGCCGAGTTCAAGGTCGCCTCAACGGGGAGTCCTGCGGCGCGGCTCTACCAGTTCCTCGTCGAGGGCTTCCGGTATCTCATGAACTCCCCGCACGACCTGCCCAGCATATTCAGCAGCGACATGCTGCTCGACGAGGAGTTCGAGCCGTGGGGCCAGACTGCCCTCAGATTGCACGTTGCAGTTGCAGACATCATCAGGCAGGGCATCGAGGTCGGCGAGTTCATCGAGATCGAAGTCAGCTTCGCCCGCCAGATGATCTCCGGCCTGATGCTGGAGACGATTCGGGCGCGGTTGCTGGGCGAGGAACTGCCGATGCAGCGGCCGAAGCGAACAGCAGACTTCATGCTGCGAGCCCTTCTGATCGACCCGAGGCGGATCAAGGGAATCGCTGTCGAAGCCTCCGCCATCGAAGGGCTTCCCACCTATCGGGACGTTGAGTAGACGTCCCGCGGAATGGCTGGCCTACGGCATCCTGAGAGCCGTGGCCGGGTCGATGTAGTTGTAGCCAAGTTCGGTAGCGACGTGTTCCTCCGTAACGGATCCGCAACACACATTGAGACCGCCGAGGAAGTGCGGATCATCGAGGAGTGCCTTCTTCACACCCTTGTCGGCTAGGGCCAGGGTGAACGGCAGCGTCGCGTTGTTCAGTGCATACGTGGATGTCTTAGGGACCGCGCCGGGCATGTTGGCCACGCAATAGTGGACGACATCGTCGACGACATACGTGGGGTTCTCGTGGGTGGTCGGTCGTGAAGTTTCGAAGCAACCCCCCTGGTCGATGGCGACATCGACCAGCACTGACCCTGGCCGCATCCTCTTGACCATGTCGGCGGTGATGAGCCTGGGGGCACGATCGCCCTTGATCAGCACTGCGCCGATTACAAGGTCGGCGTCGAGCACGCATTCCTCGAGGGACGTCTTCGTTGAGTACACCGTTTCGAGCAGCGTGCCGAAATGGCGGGCGAGACGATCGAGCACGTTGATATTCCGATCGAGCACCGTGACGGACGCACCCAGTCCGACGGCCATCTCGATGGCATGCTCGCCAACCACCCCTCCACCGATCACCACGACCTTTGCCGAGTGAACACCGGGGACACCGCCAAGCAGGAGGCCCGCTCCACCATTGGGTGCCTCCAGGCAATGGGCGCCGGCCTGCACCGACATCCGACCGGCAACCTGCGACATCGGTGCGAGCAGGGGTAGACCGCCTGCTTCATCCGTGACTGTCTCGTAGGCAATGCAGGTGGCACCCGAGTCGATGAGTTCACGGGTCTGGTCGGGGTCCGGGGCCAGGTGCAGGTAGGTGAACAGCGTCTGATCGGGACGGAGACGGGCGCGCTCCACGGCCTGGGGTTCCTTGACCTTGACGATCAGTTCCGCCTGGTTCCATACGTCGTTGACGGATCCGATGCGGGCCCCGGCGGTGACGTAGTCATCATCCACAGCGCCGATCCCTATGCCGGCGGAGGTCTCGACGACGACCTCATGGCCGTGGGCCACGAGTTCCCGCACACTCTCGGGTGTGAGGCCAACCCGTCGCTCCGCGTTCTTGGTCTCCTTCGGTGCTCCGACGATCATCGTCATCCTCCTGGAAGCGGGTCAGCTATCAGTTGATTCGGTTCTTCCGGCAGTTTCGTTGGTGTATTTCAAGACCGCAAGACCGCCCCAATCGCCTCGACAATCTGGTCAACTGATCATCGGCAGTGACGAGGGGCGGACAGAGCGTGAGGTGGTGCGGAGGAATGGGGCGGATGATGACGCCCGTGGCCAGCAATGCGTCGCGGGTGGCGACCACGCCGACTCCTTCGGGCACGCCAATCCCCACACGGCGCCTTCACCGCGCACATCGGCCAGCAGGCCTTCATCCCGTAGTTCGTTCAGTCCCGTCGGCAGCCTGATTCCGATCTCGTCTTCACGGTCGTCGATCCGCACCGACCCGGCCATGAACTGACCTACTACCCCGGCGAGGTGAGCTTGTGCATGGCGGATGTCGTGGTCATCAACAAGATCGACTCGTCACACAAGCAGGACTGCGACCAGTTCTACCGCGATCGCTCCGACTGCGATCGCCGTCCTGATCCCTACCGCGTTCGGTCTGCCGACGGCGAAGACCGACCAGAGGGCGGCGATGGCGATACCGGCGACGAAACCTCCGAGATGGGCGAAACCGTCGATCCCGGGGGCGAAGCTGATGACGACGTTGATGGCAAGCAGCACGAACAATTGAGTGAACATCGAGCGGCCGCCCGGCGTGTGGCGCATCTTCCATGCGACGAAGATCCACGCTCCGAAGAGACCGAAGATCGCTCCGGATGCCCCGATGCTGACCTGCTCGATCGAACCGAGTAGGTACGACGTCAACCCGCCGGCACCGGCGGCGGCGACGTACAACGCAGCAAACGAGGGGGATCCGACCTGCTGCTCCATCCGGGGACCGAAGAGATAGAGCGCATACATGTTGAACCCGATGTGCATCAGTGACCCGTGAAGGAGCGCGGCGGTGAAGATCCGCCACCAATCACCGGCGGCGACAAGCCAGTTCGCCTGAGCGAGGTTCTGGAACAGCAGCTCGTCGAGGCTGGACGAGAGCATCCCGAAGACATAGATCGCCACCGTGACGGCCATGATCGAGAAGGTGACCGGAGCCGTCTGGAAGCTGGAACGGCCGTAGATCTGTCGACCCTGCACGACCTGATGACGGCCACTCGGTGCAGCGCACTCGGGGCAGAGCTGGCCGACCGCGTTGTCGTGGCTGCACTCGACGCAGATCGGTTTTCCACAGCGACTGCACGACAAACCGGTGATGCGGTCCGGATGCCGATAGCAGACGGGTACGGTTGTTTCGGCGGGTTCCATGTCGATTGCAACCTACCGACCGGTCCGACGTAATCCCGCAACCTGGGTCACCGCTCAACGCGAGGCTTCCAATCGTC
>CAZWDQ010000141.1:0-4713 GCA_964632475.1 uncultured Acidimicrobiaceae bacterium | reverse complement strand
GCTCTGCGGCTGCACCATCCGTTGTCCGGAAGCCGAAGTTGAAGGTCGATCCGTTCGCCGTCGGAGACAAGGTTGTCTACCCGCATCATGGTGCTGCGACCATCGTTGGCAGGGAGAAGCACGAGTTCAAGGACGAGAAACAGGACTTCTACGTGCTCGAAATCGCGACCGATCAGCTCATCGTCAGAGTCCCTGCTGCATCAGCCATGGAGCGGGGGGTCCGCCCCGTTATCTCCAAGTCAAAGTCGAGGCAGGTCTTCCAAACGCTTCGTAGCGAACCACAGGAAGCAGGATCCAACTGGAGTCGCTGGTACAAAGTACTGACCGAGAAGATCAATAGCGGTGACATCTTCCAGGTGGCTGAGGTCATTCGTGACCTTGACTATGCCCAGAAGATCAAGGGGATCTCGCCGGCCCTCAAGCGGATGTTGGCGAAAGCACGATTGATCATCGTCAGCGAACTGCAGTTCTCTCTCGACATCTCCGAAGAGGAGGCGACGAAACGTCTCGAGCGGGCACTTCCGAAGGTAGAGATCCCCGAAGAAGCCTGACGTCGGGCGGCGACCGGATACTATCCGGGTCATGGACGCCAAGATTCCGATCTGGGGACTCCTGCTGGCTGCTGGTCGCGGGACTCGTTTCGGTCGTCAGAAGCACGATATTGAGCTTGGCGGAATCCCGCTGTGGCAGCAGAGCGAGCGCGCTTTGCTCGACGGCGGCGTCGACCGACTTGTCGTCGTTGGAGACCTCGCCGGAGCCGTACCGGGCGGTGATCGTCGCCGTGACTCTGTTGCCTCCGGGTTGGCTGCGATCTCCGACCACAACGGCTTCGTCCTCATCCACGATGCCGCGAGGCCATTGGTCACCGCAGGTCTCGTGCGAGCGGTGATCGACCGTCTGTTGATCGGCGACGTGGCCGGTGTCGTTCCCGTGGTCCCCGTTCGCGATACGCTCAAGCGGGTAGCGGGGGAGTTCGTCGTGGAGACTGTAGATCGTGTCGATCTTGTCGCCGTCCAAACTCCCCAGGGGTTCGACCTGGAGGCGTTGCGAGCGGCGCACGCCCTAGCCGACGGGGATGCCACCGACGATGCCTCGATGGTCGAGGCCGCCGGGGGAACCATCGCGATTGTTGACGGTGATCCCGCCAACCTGAAGGTGACGTACCCGGAGGATCTGGCTCTGGCGGAGGCGCTACGATCGGGACATCATGGTTGACACACGCATGAGGATTGGCTGGGGCTTCGATGCCCATCGGTTCGGGGGCAGCGGCCCGATCGTTCTTGCCGGCGTCGTCGTGGACCCGACACGAGGCATAGAAGCGACGAGCGATGGAGACGTTGTCGCTCATGCGGTGGCAGATGCCCTCCTGGGGGCACTCGCCCTCGGTGACATCGGGATGCATTTCCCATCATCCGATCCAGAGATGGAGGGCATGGACTCGATGGAGTTGCTCTCCAAGGTGGTTCGGATCGTCGAGGATCGAGGGAGTCTCGTCGGAAACGTCGATGTGACCGTTGTCGCTCAGTCGGTTCGGATAGGACCGCACCGCGAGGAGATGCGCGATCGATTGGCTGCGATCGTTCGAATCGATCGATCCTCCGTATCCGTCAAAGCCACGACTACCGACGAGATGGGTTCGATCGGCAGAGACGAGGGCATAGCGGTGACCGCTGCGGTCACCGTCTACCGCTGAGCGTCTCGACCATCAACCCGGGATCATCGGTGAAGATTCCGGCGATGCCCGCGTCCGCAAGAGCGAGTGTGTGGCTGGGATCGTTCACCGTCCAGACGAGGACGTCGAGATCGCCTGCCGCTTCGACGATCTGTTCGGCTTCGTTCAACGCACGTAGCAACGAGAGATTGGCCGATACGTGCCCTCCGTCGCGGGCCTGTCGGAGAGCGACCATCGGGTCGAGCCACGACATGGCGAGATGTCCAGTACGGATGGACGGGTCGAGGTGCTTCACCGTATCGAGGGCTTGCGTGTTGAACGAGGACACGAGGACCCGATCGCCGGTGTCGTGATCGGCAATCCATCGAACGAGGCCGACCGCGACCCGCTGTGGTGGGTCGTAGTCGGCCTGGCCGTAGACATTCTTGATCTCGATGTTGAGCAGGGCACTTGGGCCGAGCGCATCCCAGGCCTCGTCGAGTGTTGGGATCCACGGGGTGGCCGCCTTGATGTCTCTGAGATCCAACTCGACGAACGGTATCGCGTCGGGTGCGGAACGATCGTCGTGGAAGATCACGATGGCATCGTCGCGGGTCCGGCGGACATCGAGTTCCACGCCATCGGCCCCTTGGGAGACGGCAAGTTCGTACGCCTCAACAGTGTTCGGACGCACATCCACGCAAGCGCCCCGGTGTCCATAGACGAGCATGGAATCACTCTAGGGTCCGGCTCCGCCGACCGTACTGAGTACTCAGTACCGACTACTCAGTACCCGACGCTTGCGTCGTGTACCTCAGCCGGCGACTCACGACCACGCCGCCATGCGCCTGTCGGGTTGTACCATCCCCAGCAATGAGGCTCTACAACACGCTTCGGCGCGAGGTCACCGAACTCAGGCCGCGCGATGAAGGCAAGATCGGGATGTACGTCTGTGGGGCAACTGTCCAGTCGGCTCCCCATCTCGGGCACGGTCGCTCAGCGGTTGTGTTCGACGTGATCCGCCGCTACCTCGAATGGCTCGGATTCGACGTCACGTACGTCCGTAACGTCACGGACGTCGACGACAAGATCATTGCTGCGGCGATCGATGAAGGTGTCTCGACGGACACCATCGTGGAGCGTGCCTACGCCGCATTCGACGAGGCCCATCGGAGGCTCGGCGTCAGAGAACCCACGGTTGAGCCATGGGCCACCCATCACATCGACGAGATGCTGGAACTGATCGGGCAACTTCTCGAGACCGACCATGCCTATGCCGTCGACGGAGATGTCTACTTCTCGGTCCGGTCCTATCCGGAGTACGGCAGGCTCTCGAGGCACGACCCGAACGACCTCCGATCCGGGGCGCGTGTCGATCCCGACGACCGAAAGAGGGATCCGCTCGACTTCGCACTTTGGAAGGCGGCGAAACCGGGTGAGCCTTCCTGGGAGGCGCCGTGGGGTCACGGACGTCCCGGGTGGCACATCGAGTGCTCGGCTATGGCACGCAAGTACCTCGGTGTCGGATTCGACATCCACGCCGGCGGTCACGATCTGATCTTCCCGCATCATGAGAACGAGATCGCACAGTCGGAGGCAGCGACCGGAGAGCCGTTCGCGACCTATTGGCTCCACAACGGGATGATGAATCTCGAAGGCGAGAAGATGTCGAAATCGACGGGCCACGTCGTCGACCTGCTTGAAGCACTCGACACCCACCGACCGACAGCCGTCCGACTCGTCTATCTGCGAACGCACTATCGCAAGCCGCTTGACTTCTCCGAGGATGGCCTCGTCGACGCCGAAGCGGCACTCGACCGTCTGTGGGGCTTCCGACGTCGCACACCGGGGCAAGTCGGGGACACGCCGGACGAGGAGATGATCACCCGATTCCGGGCGGCGATGGACGAAGACTTCGACGTCGCCGGGGGGTTGGGTGTCCTCTTCGATCTGGTGCGTGAGGGAAACCGCCGCCTTGATGACAGTGAAGATGCAGGGTCCTTGATCGCTGCCTACGACGAGATCGTCGGTGTGCTCGGACTCGGTGAAGAGACAACAGGTTTGGACGACCTCCGATCCGAGATCGCAGACATAGCCCGTAGATACGGCGTGCCGTCTGGGACGATCGAGGACGTTCTAGCAGTTCGGGATCGGACCCGCTCTGAGCGAGATTGGGCATCATCGGATGGGATTCGGGACGACCTCGGATCGATCGGCATCGTTGTGGAGGATGCGCCTGATGGCTCGCGCTGGCATAGGGGATAGGGTCGAAGGCTTCCACGCTGTCGCTGCCGCTGTGCAGGCAGGGCGAGCAAAGACGGTGCGAATTGAACAACGGCGTCTCAACCGGCCGACCTACTCGGATCTCGCCGACGACGCTCGATCCGCAGGAGCTCGCGTTGAGTATGTCGATGATGTTCGCGACAACGCACTGACATCCGCACCCCAAGGCGTCGTGGCCGTGTGCCGGCCCAAGGAGGTTGTGTCGATGGAGGACGCCGTTGCGGCGACCGATCCGGCAGCCCTCCTTGTCTTCGACCACCTCGAGGATCAGCGGAATCTCGGTGCTTCCATCCGATCAGCGGTCGCCGCCGGTTTCAGGGCCGCTGTTGTGCCCAAGCGCCGATCGGCGCCGATTGGCGCCGCAGCATTCAAGGCTGCAGCGGGAACGCTTGAGGAGGTCGCTCTCGTCGAGGTGTCGTCTATTCCCGAGGCGCTCCGCAGATTGCAGAAACTCGGTGTTTGGCGCGTCGGCCTCGACGGGGCAGGGGAGCGGTCCCTATTCGGTTTTGATCTCCTCGCCGAACCGGTTGCCGTCGTCATCGGTGCTGAGGGGAAGGGTTTGCACCGCTTGACCGCGGAACGCTGCGACGCCATCGTACGGATCCCACATGCCGGACCGGCGGAGAGCCTCAATGCCTCCGTGGCGACGGCACTCGCAGTATTCGAAGTCTCCAGAGCCCGCGGTTGGGTATCCTGACGCCTACGCCGGGTTAGCTCAGCTGGTAGAGCATCTCTCTTGTAAAGAGAAGGTCATCGGTTCGAATCCGATACCCGGCTCC
>CAZWDQ010000140.1:0-4756 GCA_964632475.1 uncultured Acidimicrobiaceae bacterium | reverse complement strand
TTCTGCGTGGGTGCGGATGATCGCTGCCGGTTCGAAGCGTTCGCCGTGCTTCTCGGCGAGGGCTTCGAGTTTGGAGACGATGCCTCCCGCACCGACCTCGTCCATCCACCAGAACGGACCACCGCGGAACGGCGGGAACCCGAGACCCATGACGGCACCCATGTCACCATCAAGAGCAGATTGGAGGATCCCTTCTTCGAGGCATCGTGCCGCCTCGTTGACCATCGCCAGGGCGATACGCTCCTGGATCTCGGCCTCCGGGATCTCACGACGCGGCCCGAGTCCGAGTGCCTTGTAGACGGTCTCGTCGACCCCACCGCGCTCACCCTTGTCTCCGTACTCGTAGAAACCGCGGCCGTTCTTGCGACCCATGCGATCATTGTCGACGAGACCTTGCGCCATGTCGGGCCCCGCCATCCGCTCGCCGAACGCTTCGAGCATGATCTTCGAGATATGTGCACCGACGTCGATGCCAACCTCGTCGGTCAACAACAACGGACCGATCGGGAAGCCCCACTTCGACATCGCCTTGTCGATCGCCTCGACTGAGGCGCCCTCCGACAGCAGGAAGAAGGCTTCATTCAAATAGGGCACGAGGACCCTCGTCGTGTAGAACCCCGGCCCGTCCTTGACGACGATCACGGTCTTGCCCTGGCGTTTCCCGAACTCGACAGCCGTCACGGTGGCGGCGTCAGACGTGTCATCAGTGACGATGACCTCGAGAAGTGGCATCTTCTCGACGGGTGAGAAGTAGTGCATGCCCAGGACCAACTCAGGACGCTTGGCGTGCGCTGCGATATCGGCGATCGGCAGAGATGATGTGTTGGATGCGAAGACGACGTCGTTCCCGATCACCTCCTCGGCCTCAGCCAGCAACGTCCGCTTCAGATCGAGGCTCTCGAACACGGCTTCGATGATGATGTCGACATTCTGGAAGCCGCTCCAATCGGTCGTTCCCGTGACCTTGTTCATGGCCTGCTCACCCTCGAACTGGTTGAGCCGTCGCCGCTTCATTTGCTTGGAGACTTCGTTCGAGACGTGAGAGAGTGCCCGGCCGACACCGGCCTCGTCCACCTCGCGCACGCGTGCTGTCGCTCCGGCCTTCAGCACCGAGACGGTTGCGATCCCCGCGCCCATGAGGCCGCCGCCGAGAATCCCGGCCTTGGATACCCTTCTCGGGTCGACATGGCCGCTGATCCCCGTCGAGTACTTCATCATCTGTGATGCGAAGAAGATCCCGCGGAGCGCCTTCGACTCGGGAGATGTGACCAGTTCACCGAAGAACGTGGCCTCCGCCTCGTATCCGGCGGCGTTGCCCTGCTCGACTCCGATCTTGACGGCTTCGAGCGCTCGTTTGGGTGCCGGGTACAGGCCCTTCGTCTTGGCCAGCATCGCCTCTTCAGCCTTCTTGAACATGACCCTGCGACCAACGGGGTTCTGTTCGATGGCGAGAGCCTGGAGATGGGAGGGAGCAAGGAAGCCCTTCACCGCTGCCCCTCTGGTCGGCCCGAGGTTCCCGACCGATTCTGTTGCCCGCTTCGTGGCAATCTCGTAGAGCATCTCACTCGGCACGACTTCGTCGACGAGGCCGATCTTGAGTGCCTTGTGAGGCCGCGTGGGCCTCCCGGTGAGGATCATGTCGAGTGCTGCGGCGATGCCAATGATCTTCGGGAGCCGCTGCGTTCCCCCACCGGCGGGGAGAATTCCGAGCTGAACCTCGGGCTGTCCCAGTTGCGTCTTCTTGTTGTCCGTGGCGAGTCGCATGGACCCGGTCAAGGCCAGTTCGAGGCCACCGCCGAGACACGCCCCATCAATAGCCATCACAACTGGCTTGTCGTGAACGGCATGGAGCGCTTCGATCCGGACGAACAGAGCATGGAGTTCCCGGATGGCAGCTGCTGCTTCGTCGGGATCGGTGAGCGTCTCGAGGAAGCGGATGTCGGCACCGGCGAGGAAGTTGCCCTTCTTCGCGGATCCGATCACGACCGCTTTGATCGCCGGATCGGTCTCGATCCGGTCGATAACGGCGCTGAATTCGTCGAAGATCACCGGTCCGATGGTGTTCATCGGCTCGCCGCCACGATCGAGAAGGACGACGGCGACGCCGCCTTCGATGTTGAACTTGAAGTGTGTGAGTTCCATGGCTTCCTCCCTACCGCTCGAGTACGATGGCAGCGCCGAGACCGCCCGCTGCACATTGTGTGACAAGGGCCGTGCCCCCGTCTCTTCTGGCCAGTTCATTGGCCATCGTCAGGATCTGTCGGGCTCCGGTTGCACCGAAGGGGTGGCCGATGCTGATCGATCCTCCGTAGAGGTTGAACTTCTCCTCTGGGATCTCGCCGATTGCCTCATCCTTCCCGAGCCACCGCTTCGCCCACTCGGCCGACGCGAATGCCTGAGTGTTCGACAAGATCTGGGCGGAGAACGCCTCGTGCATGTCGATGACGTCGATGTCACTGAGCGACAGTTGGGCCTTCTCGAGGGCCTTGGGGGTAGCGAACGACGGACCCATGAGCAGTTGCCAGTTCGGGTCGAGAGCGGTGAACGCCCACGACCGGATGAACGCCCTGGGCACGAGGCCAAGCTTCTCGGCCGTCTTCTCCTCCATGAGGAGCACGGCGGATGCGCCGTCGGTCAACGGGGAGGAGTTGCCTGCGGTGATCGTTCCGTACTTCCGGTCGAACACCGGTCGCAACTTCGCAAGCGACTCCATATTCGAGTCGGCACGCGGGATGTTGTCCCGTGAGATGGTCGTCTTGAACATCGGTCCGACGGGGAACGGCATCACTTCATCATCGAAGATCCCGTTCTCCCACGCGGCCACAGCCTTCTGATGTGAGCGGAGAGCGAACTCGTCCTGAGCCTCACGGGTGATGCCGTTCTCTTTCGCCATGATCTCACCGGAGCCGCCCATGGTCAGCCCGGTAGATCGCTCGGCGATTGCAGGTGGTTGCGGAGAAAGGTCCTTGGGCCGGAGCGCCGAGAAGGCTTTCACCTTGCTGCCGATGTCTCGTGCGGCGTTGGCATCCATCAGAACGTCGACGAAGCGGTCCGAGTACATGATGGGCGGTTTCGAGAGTGAGTCAGCACCGCCGGCGATCACGACATCGGCGTCGCCAAGGAGGATTGCCTGAGCACCCGAGACGACAGCCTGCGTCGACGTCGCGCAAGCCCGACTGACCGAGAATGCATCAACGGTCTGGGGAAAGTCGCCGGCGAGAACGACTTCTCTGGCGATATTCGGACCGGCAACATCAGCGATGACCGCCCCGTAGACGACCTGGTCGACCTGTCCGCCTTCGATGCCGGCGCGTTGGAGCAGTTCCTTGACGACAGCGGAAGCCAGGTCGAGCGTGGTGAGATCCTTGAACGCCGTTCCCGACTTGACGAACGGTGTGCGAAGACCGTCGACGATCGCGACTCGGCGTCCGTAGACGACGCCGGGATGTTTCGCGGCCATGTGGACTCCTTCGTTTGGGTACGCCACGTATTCTCGCGCACGGGCAGAGGCTTGTGGTCTTTGGCTCGCTGGACGCGACGAAGGCCGCCCCGGAACGGGAGCGACCTTCGAATTGTGAGATAAGGAGGACGGATTGCGGACTACGTCGGCGGAGCCGACTTCTAGAAGTCCATCGCGTCCTCTCGGAGACCGAACGCCGGGTGGCGGAGCTTCGAGAGTGCGAGCTTCTCGATCGACCGGACCCTGGTTGGCCCGAGACCGAGGTTGCCACCGATCTCCTCGTGAGTGCGGGGGAGGCCGTCCTCGAACCCGACACGCATCGAAAGGATGTAGGCCTCACGCTCGGGGAGGCGGTTGATCGCTTGCCGGAGGGATTCGATGGCATCGGCCTTCTCGGTTTCGCGGACCGGGTCTTCCTCATCGTGGTGTGCGACGAAGTCACCGAGCACGGCGCCGTCTTCACCGACGGGAGCTTCGAGCGACACGGAGTCGTTCACGAGCTGGGCTTCGACGACTGCGTCGAGCGAGAGGCCTGACTCGTAGGACAGCTCCTCGGGTGTCGGCTCCCTGCCGAGCTCCGAGAGGAGACGGTTGCGGGTGCTGTTCAGTGTGACGAGGGTGTCGTGGAGCGAGTTCGGGAGCCGCACCGTGCGGGACTTCTCGGCCACTGCACGCTGCATGGACTGGCGGATCCACCAGGTCGCGTAGGTCGAGAACTTGAAGCCCCTGCGCCAGTCGAACTTCTCGACGGCACGAATGAGACCGAGGTTGCCCTCCTGGATGAGGTCGATGAATTCGATGCCGTACTGGCTGCGGTACCGCTTCGCCTGACTGACGACGAGGCGGAGGTTTGCCTGAGCGAAGCGCTCCCGAGCCTCGCGACCCTTGCGAACGGAGCGCTGGAGGCGGACCTTCTCGGCGCCTCGCACGGAGACCGACGAGAGCTGCTCTTCTGCCACTCGACCGGACTCGATCGCCTGGGCAAGTTCGACTTCCTCATCTGCTGTGAGAAGGTCGTGGTATGAGATCTCTTGGAGGTAGCGGGTCAAGCTGTCGCCCATCTCGAGCGGTTGACCGACCATGCGCATTTTTTCTGCCGTCTTCATGTTTGTGAAATCCTTCACTTTGTGATTCGCGTTTGATCGCTGTGGGTCTTGGAGATTCGGCCCCAATCGGCTCCAGCGTCTTTAGTTAGACGCTTTGACCACAGCGTTTGGTTCCCGAGCGTCGGGCGTCATGAGGGAACAACGCTCTCAACAACGGAGGGGTTCCCGAGCAACGATCGGCTCGTTCGAG
>CAZWDQ010000139.1:0-4772 GCA_964632475.1 uncultured Acidimicrobiaceae bacterium | reverse complement strand
CCGGGGTCCGTGATGGTCACACTCGCAGAAACACTCAGCGAACACAGGGCGGCATCTGCAGAGAGGACGCCGGACACGGTCAAGGCAGTCATGGCACGGAGTCTCCGGATTCTGGAGGACTCCGGAATTGCAGAGCATGCGCTTGGCGTCGGAGAATTGGCTCCTGATTTTGTGCTTCCGGATGCCACCGGTCGCGAGGTGGGCCTCTCCGATATGCTCAACGCCGGTCCGGTCGTCGTGTCCTTCTACCGCGGGGCGTGGTGTCCGTACTGCAACATCGAACTCCGGGCACTCCAGGGGGCCCTTGCCGGATTCCACGACGTCGGAGCGACACTCGTTGCCATCTCCCCGAATCTGCCGGATGGGTCGATGACTGTGGTCGAACGACACGAACTTGGATATCCCGTGTTGTCGGACGTCGGCAACCACGTTGCCAATGAGTTCGGGTTGGTCTTCCGGGTCCAAGACGATCTGGTTGCCGAGTATCGCGACATGGGTATCGATGTCGGGAGTTCCAACGGACGTGCCGAGTGGGAGATTCCGCTTCCTGCGACCTACGTGATCGATCAGGATCGAACGATCGTCTTCGCCTTCGTCGACGCTGACTATCGGAAGCGAGCCGAACCGGTTGAGGTGATTGAGGCAATCAAGATGCTGTGAGTCGAGAGTTGTCCGGGTCGGGGTCTCCCAGCAGAGGGCGCTGTCCTACCATGTCGGCGTGACCAGCGATGTGCCAATTCTGATCCAGGGAGGCATGGGTGCCGGCGTCTCTGATTGGCGTCTGGCTCGTGCCGTTGCTTCAACGGGCAATCTCGGTGTGGTCTCAGGCACCGGTCTCGACACCCTCATCGTGCGCCGTCTTCAGGACGGAGACCCTGGTGGGGACGTACGGCGGGCCCTTGACGCCTTTCCGGTCGATGGCGTCGCCGGTCGCATCCTCGAGAAGTACTTTGTCGAGGGGGGCAAGGGATCTGGGGACCGCTACAAGTCGAAACCGATGCCCCGCGTCGAACCATCCCGCAACCTGCTGGAACTGACAGTGGCAGGCAACTTCGTTGAGGTGTATCTCGCGAAGGAGGGCCACGACGGTCCGGTCGGGATCAACTACCTCGAGAAGATCCAGACACCTCACCTGCCCTCCATCTACGGGGCGATGCTTGCCGACGTTGACTACGTGTTGATGGGTGCCGGGATCCCGATGGCGATCCCCGGCGTTCTCGACCGTTTGAGCGAAGGCCTCTCCGTCGAGTATCGCCTGGATGTCAAAGGCGCCGAGCGCGGAGAGTCGTTCGTCACAACGTTCGACCCGGTCGACTTCGGCGATGGCGCCCTGCCGCCTGCACCCCGACCGAGATTTCTCGCGATCGTGTCCTCCCACATCCTCGCGACCGCCATGATTCGCAAGGCCAGCGGAAGGGTTGACGGATTCGTCATCGAAGGTCCGACCGCCGGCGGCCACAACGCTCCGCCGAGGGGCAAGGTCCAGATCGACGACAATGGTGAACCGATCTACGGCGATCGTGACGTTCCAGACCTCGACGTGTTCATCGATATCGGTCTGCCATTCTGGCTGGCCGGGGGATATGGGGAACCCAATCAGATAGCGGAAGCGCTGAGGCTCGGCGCTGCCGGCGTGCAGGTGGGAACGGCCTTCGCGTTCTGTGAGGAATCAGGATTCACGAAGAAGACGAAGGACCAGGTTCTCGCCTTGAGCGAGGAGGGCACGGCGAAGATCTTCACCGATCCCGTGGCTTCGCCCACCGGATTCCCATTCAAGGTGGTCGAACTCGAGGGGAGTCTTTCCGACCAAGCCGTCTACGAGCAGCGCTCCCGGATCTGCGACCTCGGCTATCTGCGCACCGCCTACCGTCGAGACGACGGGACGGTGGGGTGGCGATGCCCGTCCGAACCGGTCGATGACTATCTTCGGAAGGGAGGGTCGGAAGCCGATACAGTCGGTAGAAAGTGCCTCTGCAATTCGCTGATCGCCAACATCGGGCATCCGCAGATCCAACGAAACGGAGCTATTGAGGGTGAACTGATCACCTCTGGGGATGACGTCGCCAATGTGGCCCGCTTCATCCCGGAAGGCCACGACACCTACCGGGCGATCGACGTGATCCGTTACCTCCTCCCCGAATCCAACCTCTAGCCGCTATTGCGTCGATTGTGGAAGCGGGCTTCTGACAGACCACTAGCCTTCCGGGTCATGCCGCCACGGATTCTGATCGCCAAACCGGGTCTCGACGGACACGATCGCGGAGCGAAGGTCGTTGCCCGGGCGCTGCGGGATGCCGGTTGCGAAGTCATCTACACCGGACTCCACCAGACGCCGGACCAGATCGCCCAGGCAGCCGTCGACGAGGACGTCGATGGAGTCGGCCTTTCGACGCTCTCCGGTGCCCACCTCACATTGTTCCCGCGGGTCGTCGAGGCACTACGCGAACGCGACGCCTCAGACATCGTGGTCTTCGGCGGCGGCATCATTCCGGATGAAGACATCCCTGCCCTCCATGAGGCAGGAATCAGTGCCGTATTCACACCGGGCACGCCCCTCGAGAACATCGAAGCGTGGGTCGAAGAGCACTTGTCAGACGAGTGAACCAGAAACGATGAACGGAGGAGGATCCTCTTGAAGATCCATGAGTACCAGGCGAAGGCTCTCATGGCCGACCGCGGTATCGCGGTCCCGATGGGCCGCGTTGCAACGACGGTGGACGACGCAGTCGCCGCCGTCCGCCCCCTGATCGAGGAGAGCGGGAACTCCGTTGTCGTCGTGAAATCACAGATCCATGCCGGCGGCCGTGGGAAGGGTCGATTCAAGGAGCATCCGGGCGTCGGCGGCGTGAATGTCGTCACCGAAGGGATCAGCGGCGGCATCGAGGCCGCAGAGGCCCGCGTGCAGGAACTCGCATCACAGATGCTCGGCTCGACTCTCGTCACGATCCAGACCGGTGAGGAGGGGAAGCAGGTCAACCGGCTCTACATCGAGCAGGGTATCGACATCGCCACAGAGCTGTATCTCTCCGTTCTCCTCGACCGGGCCAGCTCGCGCAACATCGTGATGGCATCGACAGAGGGTGGAACCGAGATCGAGGTCGTCGCCGCGGAGACACCCGAGAAGATCCTGAAAGAGGAGATAGACCCGGCTTTTGGTCTCCTACCGTTCCAGGCCAGACACATCGCCTACGCGCTCGGATTCGAAGGAGACGCATTCAAGAACGGTGTTCGCTTCCTCGACGCGCTCACGCAGGCTGCAGTCGAGCTCGACACCGATCTCGTCGAGATCAACCCACTCGTCGTTACCACCGATGGAATGGTCATGGCGCTCGATGGGAAGATGGCCTTCGAGGCCAACGCTCTCTTCCGTCACCCCGACGTGGCTGAATTGCGGGATGTCAGCGAAGAAGATGCGGCGGAGCTCGAGGCCAAGGAATTCGATCTCTCGTTCATCAAGCTCGACGGCGATATCGGTTGCATGGTCAACGGCGCAGGCCTCGCCATGGCGACGATGGACATCATCCAGACGGTCGGGGGAGAGCCGGCGAACTTCCTCGATGTTGGAGGGGGCGCAGAGAAGGAGCAGATCGCCGCTGCGTTCAAGATCATCACGAAGGACCCGAACGTGAAGGGCATCTTCGTGAACATCTTCGGCGGCATCATGCGGTGCGACATCATCGCGGAAGGCGTCATCGCCGCCGTCGAGGAGGTCGGACTCGCCGTCCCCCTCGTCGTCCGACTCGAGGGAACCAATGTGGAGCTCGGCAAGCAGATGCTCGACGAGTCCGGGCTCGACCTCGTGAGCGCATCCGACATGAAGGACGGTGCTCAGAAGATCTTGGAGTTGACGCGATGAGTGTGATGATTGGCAAGGACACGAAGGTCCTCGTACAGGGAATGGGTAAGACCGGCCGGTTCCATACGGACAAGGCCATTGCATACGGAACGGACATGGTCGCCGCGGTGCACCCAAGTCGTTCCGGGCAGACCGAGGTCTTCGAAGGAGAGACGGACCACGCAGGTGTTCCGGATCGCGCCGACACGTACCGAGTCGAGGTTCCGATCTTCCGCAGCGTCGCCGAGGCCGTGGCCGAGACCGGTGCGAATGCCTCGGTCGTCTACGTCCCGCCGCCGTTCGCAGCGGACGCCATCATGGAAGCCGCCGACGCCGGTGTTCCTCTCATCGTGTGCATCACCGAAGGAATCCCGGTCGCCGACATGGTGAAGGTGAAACGCTACCTCGAGGACAAGGACGTCCGGCTCGTCGGTCCGAACTGCCCGGGAGTTATCACACCGAAGGAATGCAAGATCGGCATCATGCCCGGCTACATCCACACCCCGGGGCGCATTGGTGTCGTGAGCCGTTCCGGTACGCTCACGTATGAGGCGGTCCATCAGCTGACTCTCAACGGTCTGGGACAGACCACGGCGATCGGCATCGGAGGAGACCCGGTGAACGGGACGAACTTCGTCGATGCGCTGACGGCCTTCAACGACGATCCTGCCACCGAGGGTGTCCTGATGATCGGCGAGATCGGCGGCACGGCCGAGGAAGACGCCGCTGCCTGGATCACCGCGAACATGACGAAGCCGGTTGCCTCGTTCATTGCAGGCACGACCGCACCAGCCGGCAAGCGCATGGGTCACGCAGGGGCGATCATCTCCGGAGGCAAGGGAACCGCTGCGGCGAAGATCGAAGCGCTCGAGGCAGCAGGTGTCGTGATGGCCCCAACCCCAACCGACATGGGCACAGCGATGATGGAGGCGATGAG
>CAZWDQ010000138.1:0-4783 GCA_964632475.1 uncultured Acidimicrobiaceae bacterium | reverse complement strand
CGACGATCACGACGATCGGCCACGTGCTCCGTTGCTCGGTCTTCTGCGTTGTTTCGGTCCTCTCGATGGTTTCCATGACCGTCACCCTTCCTTGATCAGGCTCGATTTGTTCTTCATTCTCCGCTCGCTTCGATGACCGGTGGACCAGCCACACGGTCAGCCCTGCCACAACGGCAGCAACGATCGCTGCGATCAGCCAGGTGGTGGCCGCGCTCCCGCCGACCTCCACGATCTCCGCGCCTACTTCTCCTGCTCCTGCATCCCCGGCGATGCGGGGCGCAAGCTTCAGAACCGATGCCAAAGCTCCGAGGCCAACGAGCGTCGCTGCGAACGCTCCGACCGCTGCCCACGCAGGCTTGAAGTTCCGCTTGATGTGGAGCGGCCGGACGCCGCCCTCTCTGACTGCGGCCTGGGCAATGACGTCGTCGACAGAGATCCTCTCGACGCCGGCATCGAAGTACTCGCGCAGTTGGGTCTCAGGACGTGACATCTGCGCTCACCCCCAATGCGTGCCGTATTCGCCTCATCCCCCGCTCGGCGTGCGTCCTCACCGACCAGCGAGAGATGCCGAGCAGATCGGCCACCTCCCGTTCGGTGTGTCGCATCCCGTGGATCAGCACGACGGCCACCCTCTGGTTCTTCGACATCCCGGCGAGCGCAGCGGTGAGACCCGGCTCGACCGTGGGGACCTCCGCTGCAGGCAGTGACGGGAACAGCACCTGGGGCCGGCAGTACCGCCGGGCTTTCGATTGGCCGACCCGAAACAGATAGCCAGCGGGATTGCGCTTGTCCTCGAGGGTCTCCCAATGTTCCCAGGCCCATGCCAACGCATCCGCTGTTGCCTCCGCCCCGACTTCTAACCCGTACGCTGCGGCGAGTGCGTACGAGAGTCGCGGCTCCGTCTCCTTGACGAATCGGGTGAACGCTTGTCGCTCATCGGGTTCCACAGTCCCTCCGTGACTCTCATCCAATTAGACCACCGAATACACCGAGTTGGGCGACAAGAATCCTCGATAAACGAACCGGGCACCGATGCCGGGTACGCTCTGAATCAAATCCCATGAGTAACCCCCGAGACACAGGCGCCGAACTCGGCGCAGACAGCGAACTCGTAGACCGGATCGGCTGGAGAGTCACGTCGACGTGGACCGACGACGTGATCGGCGGTTTCGGCGGTTTCGCCGCCGGAATTCGCGTTCCACCCGGCTATCAGAGACCGGTTCTGATGATGTCGACGGATAGTGTCGGCACGAAGGCCGAGATCGCCCGGGCCACCGGCCTCGTCGAAGGACTCGGCTACGACCTCTTGGCGATGGTAGGTGACGACCTCGCCGCGGCGGGGGCGATCCCCATCGCCATGCAGGACTACATCGCCGTCGGATATCTGGATTTGGACAGAGTCGAGTTTCTCGTCGAGTCGATCGCCGACGCATGCGCCGACAACGACGTGGCACTTCTCGGTGGCGAGACGGTCGAGCATCCCGGGACCATCGAAGGAGAGCGCTTCGACCTGGCGGCCACAGCCCTCGGGATCGTCGAACTCGGAGACGAAGTCGACAACGCCAGAATCGAAGTCGATGATGTGATCATCGGCGTACACAGTCCGAATCTCCGATCGAACGGGTTCTCTCTCGTCCGAGCGCTGATCGTCGACCAACTCGACCTCGACGCCCGGTTCCCCGGCTCAGATCAAACCGTCGCCGAGACTCTCCTCGACCCCTCGATCGTCTATGCACCGGCCGTCATGAATGCCCTTGCACGGTCTGAGGCTCACGGGTTGGCTCACATCACCGGGGGCGGACTTCCCTACAACATTGCCAAGGTCCTCCCGGAGGGAACTGCCGCCGACATCGAGCGTTTCCGATGGATGGTTCCCGACGTCTTCGGCGTCATCCAGGATCTCGGATCCGTCTCCGATGAAGAGATGTTCCAAACCTTCAACATGGGTATCGGCTTCGTCGCCATCGCCCCCGAGGGCGACGCCGATCTGCTCATCAAGGGCTTCGGCTCCTACACCCTCGAAGCCAGGGTGATCGGTCGGATCGTGGACGGCGATCGCGAGGTTCGCATCGACTGATCCACCGGTCGTCGTTTGGCAAGAAGAGCGGTTGCGAGTGCAGCAGTCCTCACTTGCTGCTCTACTGGTCTACTTCCTCACTCCCCACACGTCACTCCACCCAGAATGCTCGTGATGACGTCAGCGTCCCCCTGACCCGTCGTGTAGCCGAACAGCTGGGAGTCGTGAGATGGATCGTCGTCGACCCACCAAACCCCAGCGATCGGATCCCATGGGCTCTCGTCAATCTCGATGGTCGGGTACATCGACCGGGCCGCTGCCAGATTCGTCCCGACCGTCATCCCAGGCTCTGTTGCGAGAATGAGGTCGCCGCCGTAGTAGTCGTACCCGAACAGGTGCTCCCCGCCAGCAGGCTTGTGACTCGTCGTGGCCTTGGTGAATAGCAGGGTGAAGGCGTGACCGAACCCGGTCGGGCTCACACCCCATTGGACACCGCGCACCTCCGGCGGTGGACAGGTCCCGAACTCACTGAACGAGTCCACCCACCCCGTGTCACGGTCGGAAGGACCGAGAACTTCTATTGCATAGGCGATGGCCTCGTCCGGCGTCGCCCCGAATGCGACCCCACCGATGCCGTCGGGTTCCAGGATGAGCGGCGGAATCGTCGTTGTCGTCGACGTGGTGGTTGTCGTCGACGTGGTGGTTGTCGACGATGCCGTTGTCGTGGTCGACGGCTCCGTTGTCGTTGACGCTTCGCTCGTGGTCGTCTCCTCCAGCGAGCTCGTGGTCGTCGCTGTGGTGCTGGTTTGGAGTGTCGTCGTCTCCAACGCCTCATCGTTCCCACCGAGGGAACGCAGCAGCAGGAGCACGATGACCGCCAGCAACAAGCCACCGATGACACCAAGGACAACTGCCAGGGCCCGAGATCTCTGTGCCGCCATGGATACAGCCTAAGGGACGAGTCGCCGATTTCCGGCTACCGGTGGTCGGTAGCCGGCCGATGAGTTGCTGCGCTACCGCGAAACACACTGGGGCTGACGGAAGGTCACGGACCGGGTACCGTTCCACCAATGAGCGGAACCCCCACATACCCAATCGTCGTTGAAGCCCCAGTCGATGACGAAGAGAGGAATCGCTGGCTCGCAGCTTCCGGCATCGTTCTCCTGAAAGCAGTTCTGCTGTTGCCGCACATCGTGCTGCTGTTCCTGTTCGGCTTGATGATCCAGATCGTCGCCTGGGTCGGCTATTGGGGTATCGCATTCAACGGCACCATGCCCGACCTCGTCCGCCGCCTCGAACTCGTCTTCCTTCGCTGGACAACACGGGTCGTTGCCTGGTTCGCCGGCACAACCGACGTCTACCCGACGTACGGAGTCGACCGGGACTACCCGGTGACGGTCTCCGTCGAGCCTGCGCCTGAGCCGCAGAGCCGCCTCCTCGCCATTCTCGGCATCGTGCTTCTCCGTTCAATCGCCGCACTCCCGCACTTCCTCATCCTGTTCCTGATGAGCTTCGGGGTCCTCCTCGTCGCTTGGGTTGGCTACGTCGTGGTCGTCTTCACCGGTCGCCTACCGCTCGGGATCCACGAGTTCGTTCTCAACTACCAGCGCTGGTGGGCTCGAGCATGGGGATGGACGGCCGCCCTCACCGACGAGTACCCACCGTTCACGTTGGGATAGAACAGACAAGAGACAAGAGACAAGAGACGGGAAGTCTGCTCCTCGTGTCTCCTGTCTCCTGTCTCACGGTTCTGCTACTCAGTCGTCTTCTGGTTCCGTCTCCGCCGGCTTGCGGCGTCGGATGGACCTCACTGCCATCCAGAGTCCGAGGCCGACCAACGCCAGAAGGATGAACGGGAGAGCGAACGCGGCCCCCACGATGAGTCCGCCGATGGTGGCAAGTAGCACGGTACCCGCCTGATCGATCGCCTCTTCGAGCACTCCCGGGTCGTCCGGTTCCTCGATCGGTGTACTCCCCGGCACCTCGGTCAGGCCAACGGTGAGCGTCGAGAAACTGGTGCGGCTGTCGAGGTAGCGAAGGCGTCCCTCGATCTGCTCGATGTTCAACAGAACGTCCTGCATCCGGGTCTGGATCGTCACGAGATCTTCGATCTCAGTGGCCTCGGCCATGAGGCGTGTATAGAACTCCTCCTGGGTCTGCCAGTACCGCAGACGTCCCTCGAGGTCGATGTACTCCTCGGTCACGTCCTGGCTTGACACGTTGAGACTGAGCCTCTCCCCCAGACCATCCACCCTGTCGAGGGCATCATCGAAGCGATCCTCGGGAATCCGTAGGGTCAGCCATCCGACCGTGTAGGCGACATCGTCGATCTCCTGGAGATAGGTCTCTCCCGCTGTGATGTAGCCGCCGAGATCCTGGGCGATGCTCCTGAGTTGCGACGAGATCTGTCCGAACGTGCCCGGCTCGACCCTGAGTTCCACCCGACCGTCGCGGATGACCTTGAGACCATCCGGTACGTCCGTACCGATGGGAGCCGACACGGCAATCGTCTGGACCTCGCTCACTCCGACGCCAGCCTCCGCCTTGTCCTCGCTTGCCATCACCACCGTCGTCTCGGTGAACTCCATCTCGTCGTATCCGACGGAATCAGATGCCTCCTCAAAGACGCTGCTACACGCCCCCAATAACAAAGTGGCAGCCAGCAAGGCCGCCACCGCTACTCGAGTCTTCCCCGTCAGGTCGGAAATCTTCATCAGAGTCTCTCCTTGTTGGGTGCGATCCGGCGTCGGCGCCGGTCCTCGTCCG
>CAZWDQ010000137.1:0-4787 GCA_964632475.1 uncultured Acidimicrobiaceae bacterium | reverse complement strand
ACACTTCGACGGTGGCATCATCAACAGACGCCCCGGCATTTGAATGACCACACAGCGAGGAGGAACCGTGACCAAAGACCAGTACCCGTACACCGGCGATGGGGAGTTCGTCCCCCACGACTCGGCGCACTTGCCAGAAGACGAGATGCGGGAACGAGCGGCATCCTTCTACGAGCTCATGTCTCAACGACGATCGATCCGGACCTTCGATACCACCCCGGTGCCGAGGGACCTGATAGAGACGGCAATCCTCACCGCAGGAACGGCACCGTCGGGAGCCCATCAGCAGCCCTGGACGTTCGTGGTCGTCGGTGATCCCGACACCAAGCGCCGGATCCGTCTCGCGGCGGAGGAGGAAGAGCGCACCAACTACCTCGACGGCCGCATGCCGGAGGATTGGCAGGAAGAGATCTCCCGACTCGGCACGTCGTGGCAGAAGCCCTATCTCGAAGACGCCCCGTGGATCGTCGTGCTGTTCGAGCAGCGATATGGGGTCGATGAGGACGGGTCTCGCCGCAAGCACTACTACGTCAAGGAGTCCGCCGGGATCGCGGCCGGCGTGTTCATCGCCGCGCTCCACAACATGGGTCTCGCCACACTGACCCATACCCCGAGTCCGATGGCATTCCTCACCAAGCTGCTCGATCGGCCAGCGAACGAACGACCGTTCATCCTGTTCCCGATTGGATATCCCGCGCCGGGATCGGTGGTCCCGAAGCTGGAGCGGAAGTCGCTCGCAGAGATCAAGGTCGACTACGAGGGCTGACTACCCGAGAGCGCTCACAGAGGGTAGATTCGCGGCATGTCACAAGAATTCGTACCAAGCGGCTTCGATGTCCCGATCCGGTTCAACGGCCCTGGTTTCCAAATGGAGCCGCTGGGACCGGAACACAACGAACGCGACCACGAAGCGTGGATGTCGAGCATTGACCACATCCACTCGACGCCGGGTTTCGAGCCGCCCCCCACGTGGCCGAGCCTGATGAGCCTCGAGGCCAACCTGGCCGATCTCGAGATGCACGCTCGTGACTTCGACGAACGCACGGGCTTCACCTACTCGATCCTCGACGGTGACGACGTGATCGGCTGTGTCTATATCTACCCATCGCAGGTCGCAGATCACGACGCATCTGTCCTTTCGTGGGTTCGGGTGACGAGAGCGGACATGGACCCCGTCGTGTATCGATCTCTCTCGGTCTGGATCGCCGAAGCTTGGCCGTTCGAGAATCCCCACTACGCCGCCCGTCCAGAGGCCAAGTGATCGAGGTCTCGATCGGCCGACACGACGAGTACCGTGACGCCGAAGCATCCGACGAATTCGAGGAGGGCCACACATGGGCGAGAAGAAGAACTGGATGGACACAGTCTCCGAGACCATCGACAAGGCCGCCAAGGCCGCAAGCGAAGCGTGGGATGGCACGGCCGATGTCCGGAAGGAAGCGTGGGAGAAGACGAAGACGGCAGCAAGTAGCGCATCGGATGCCCTCGATGAAGGCGTCGAGAAGGCAAAGCGGGCCTATCAGGGAGACGAGAACGACTCACCGGAACCCGATGTCGACGAGCCAGCCGAGGTTGGGTCCGAGGAACCCGTCCCCTCCTCCGAGGACGACAGTTCGGAGACGCCGCCAGAACCGGAGTAGTACCCGGCACACGCTCGAAGCTGCATGGAGCGGCGTTCGGTGCGAAGTCGCGGACCCGCCTCTCGATGTCGCGACACGGTTCTGATAGTCGATAAGCGATGGACTCGCGAGCGGCAGAGGTCGCGACATTCGACTGCCACGTCGCCTCGGAATGCAGCCAGGAGTGCGTCTACTGCTGGGGCCCGATGGATATCCCCGCCGTCGACGCCCTTCTCCGACAGACCGACTTCGATGCCCCGAAGCATCAACGCCACGCCGAGGGCTGGAATCGATCCGACGATGGGGCATCGGCTTCGCCAGCGGAGTGACGAAACGCCCTAGGCGGACCGTCGGATCGTTGACACGATGTGAAGGTCCCACTCTGGAGCGAGCACATGATCCCCACGAAGACTGCGGCCATGGACTTCCTGGCGCAACGCCGCATCGCCATCGCCGGCGTGTCGCGCACACCCGGTGGCGCTCACGGCGGCAACATCGTCTACAAACGCCTTCGCGAACGCGGCTACGAGGTGTTTGGCATCAATCCGAGCGCCGAAGAGATCGAGGGTGACCCGGCCTATGAGAACCTCGCCGCCATTCCCGGTGGCGTCGACGCCGTGGTTATCGCCACGACGCCCGAGGTCGCAGACCAGGTGATGCAGGACTGCATTGACGAGAACGTCACCCGGGTTTGGATGCACCGTTCGATCGGCAGCGGGAGCGTCTCGGCGACCGCTGCCGCCCTCGGCCGCGAGCACGGCGTCACCGTCATTGATGGCGGATGCCCGCTCATGTACGGGGAGGCGTCCGACTTCGGCCACCGGGTCATGAAGACGATCCTCACCATCACCGGCGTCGTACCGAAGAAGGTCTGAAGAGAGAGGAGGTGCCATGCCGCTACCGATAACCGCCGACGATGTTTGGCCCACGATCGAGAAGTGGCCATTCGCCGTTCTCGGATTCGTCAACCCGGACGGCGAGGCTCGCGCCGCCGGCGTGATGTACAAGGTGCGGGACCGGGTGCTGCACGTCATCACCGGACCCACCACCTGGAAGGCGCGCCACATCCACAGCAACCCACACGTATCGGTGACAGTCACCGTTCAGCGACTCCCCATCAGGGTCCGTGCGATTCCGCCTGCGGTGATCACCTTCTCCGGGCACGCCGCGGTCGTCGGACTCGACGACGTGGCGCCCGATCTGGCCAAGGAACTGACGCACGGGACACACGACACGGGTGGAATGTGTGTGATCAGAATCGAGCCCCTCGGCACATTCGTGACCTACGGCATCGGTGTACCTCCGATGACGATGCGCCACCCCGAGCAATCGATCGCCCGCGTCCCCGTATCGGAGCATGCACCACGGGATTGATCGCGAGCGGGCGCCGTGACGTACCCAACCGACCGTCGCGGTCGCAGATGCCGTTCGGGCGGATGATCAGCGCGATCCTCGTCTTCCTCGCGCAAGGGGACCCGCGGATGCGACCACGTGAGATGATGCTTGACCCGATCGGCTGTGAGAGATCGGCAAGAGAAGATCGCCAGGATGCCCTTGACGGACGCACTGTTGTGGGGCAGGTTTAGTGCATGATCTGGCAAAGATCCTCAGAGATCTGGGTCTACCACGCGGGTGAGGAGACGGTTCATGCCGTCTCCTCACCCGTTTCCCGTGCGAGAACCCGGGTTCACTGTGGTCTACGTCCACGACTCAGCGTTGGGGACAGACCAATTCGGGTGTCCCCATCGAGGGGGTTCCGGACGTAGAGAGTCGGAAGGTGCCTGTGGGAGCGACACAAAGTGGTTGAGTCACCAACGGACGAGATGAGATTCCGAGAAGCGTTCGATCAGTACTTCGACGCCATCACTCGCTATTGCTACCGCAGACTCCATCCCGACAAGGCCGACGATGCTGCCTCGAGTGTGTTCGTGGTTGCATGGAGGAAGATCGATCAGATGCCGGATGGCGACCAGACACTGCCGTGGCTCTACGGAGTCGCTCGTAACGAGGTTCGTACATCTCGGCGGTCGATCCGACGATCGACAGCTCTGAGGGCGAAGATCAACGGACAGCCCCGCTACCCGGAACCCGGTCCCGACGCCGTCGTTGTCCGCAATGCCGAGCAGGCGGATCTGGTCCGCGCTCTCGCCACACTTGGATCGAACGACCAGGAGATCCTCCGCCTCCGCGCTTACGAGAACCTCTCCATCAGACAGATCTCCATCGTTCTCGGCTGCTCTCCCGAATCAGCCAAGAAGCGATGTTCCCGTGCGATGACTCGACTGCGCACCGCAGTTGACCGATCCGGTCGGCGAGGATCGCCGATCCGGTCCCGTGCGATCCCGGAAGGAGGTGACGGATGACTGATTCACAGTTGCTGGAGCAATTGGCCGCGACCGACGCATATGCGCCACGCGCACCGCTCCCCTCATCTGCCCGAACTCGTGATGCCGCCATCGCTGAGATCGAATGGAGCACGGACATGCTGACCAACAAGAGATCGACTCCGCAAGCGCCACAGCGCAGGATCCGGCAAGGCTGGCTGGCTGCCGCAGCTGCATTCGCCGTCGTGTTGATCGCCGGCGCGGCCATGGTGTTCTTAGCGGGGCAAGGCGACGAAGACGTCATCGAACCCACCACAACAACCTCGGCAGTGCCGACAACCATCACGACCCTGCCCCCACCACCGGTTCCGCCGATGGTGGAAGCGTGGCAGCGGGTCGGCGGAGCATTGATGGGCCCTGTGGTTGGAACGTTCGACATGACGCAGGCAGGATCACGACTCGTTGTCGTCGGCTTCGATCCGGGAGAAGACGACTACCGCCAGAACGGGGTGATCTTCGCCAGCGACGATGGTGTCAACTGGGAGCGCCTCGCTGAGAATGATCCAGCACTCACACAAGGCTTCGTACTCATACACGCCATCACCGAGGGTGGTCCAGGCCTGGTTGCTGTCGGCTACGGATGCGAGGACGACGCAAAGGCGTGTTCCCCCTATGCCACCGCTTGGACGTCAGTTGACGGCGCCTCGTGGACCCGGACGTCCCACGATCCGGCCATCTTCGGCGATCTGGCCAGTGAGACCACCGGCATGACAGACGTGATCGCCACCAGCACCGGAACCCTCATCGCTGTGGGTTGGCTCGACGACTGGACCCTCGACGACTC
>CAZWDQ010000136.1:0-4885 GCA_964632475.1 uncultured Acidimicrobiaceae bacterium | reverse complement strand
AACCAACCCAGGTGCTGGAAACTGGGGCAAGACTCCCTGACTCTGCTTCGCCGGTGGTGACCGAGGCTATCTAGGCAAGACGAGGCAGGAAGCGCGAGGGATCGCCCACGAAATCACCGCGACGAACGACCGTTCGCACACCCTGAGCGAGCAGGCCGGTCTCGACGAGATCGTCGATATCGTCGCCATAGACGATGGTTGGAATAGCGACCTCAAGCAGTTGGATCACCACGTCACGGGCTGATCGGTGGCCCAGATCTATGCACGCGACCAGGATTTGCCTTCGTTCGATGGCGGCCGCAACCGCACCAGGATTCCGTGCGACGAGACAATCCACACCCGGCGAGTTCAAACGCGGAACGAGAATGGCCTGGTCTCCCCGATCGGCCGCGACCAGGAGAATTGCGGGAGCAGTCGGTACTGTCGACCGCTCGGCCATGAAGGCGGATGCCTTGGCCGCACCCCACACAAGGTGGGCTTCATGTGCCTCTGTTCCGAGAACGCTCGACGAACCGGGGGCAAGGCCGTAGGTGTCGCCTTCCGCCGTCGAGGGTTGCGTCGCAGCGGGAGACACTCCGGTGTCGGCCAGCGTCACCGCCAACACCGCGAGTGCCGCTCGAAATAGTTCGAGCGGGCTCTGCCGTTGCTCTCGATAGTCCTGTTCGAGCACGAACGCCAGCTCGACATCGATAAGCGCGGTCGCCTCCTCGATCGCCGATGCCGTCGCCCTATTGAGCGGGTAGCCACGTTCGGTGAACACCGCTGTCACGTAGGCGGGGAACGCGGAAACGAGGGTCGAGTGCAGCCGCTGTGCTTCGGGAACCATGCCGGTGAGGATATGCACTCTTCCGGTCATCGCGGGTCTACCATCGACCGCACCAACCACGATCCCCCTGGAGCAATAGATGAAGAAACTCCTCCTGCTCATCGTCGGCATCGCCATCTTGACGGTCGCGTGCCGAGCCGAGGTCAACGTCCTCGTCGACGTCAACGAGGATCGCTCGGGAACCGCAGCGTTCGAGTTCGGTCTCGACGAGGAATTCCTCGGCGTCATCGAGTCGACCGGCGGGAGCGTTGACGATCTGTTCGGCGAACTGGACCTTGGTTCGGAAGAGGGCGAGGCCACGGTCCGGACCGAAGGCGACATGACGTACACCGGGGTAACGATGGAGTTCACAGACATCGACGAAGCGATGAACGAACTGACCGGAGTCACCGGATCTGATGACCCGCTCTTCCAGGACTTCTCCTTCGCCATGGACAAAGATATGGCGGAACTGACGGCGAAGGTGTCCGCACCCGAGGAGGACCTGGGAGATTTCGGCCTCGACCCGACCGCTCTCACCGGCGACATATTCAGCGCCAACTTCATTCTCGGCATGCCGGGAACAGTCGTTGAGCACAACGCCGACGAGGTTCTTGCCGACGGCAGCCTCCGATGGGATTTGCCACTCCTGGGCGGCGAGAAGGAGATCTACGCGAAGTCTGAGTTCGGTGGCAGCAGCCTCTGGTGGCTGTGGATCGTGCTCGGGGTCGTGCTCGTTGTTGGTGCTGCTGCCATCATCGCTGCGATCGTTCTCGGCAAGCGGCAGTCGAAGCAGGCAGTGTCCGACGCCGCAGCGCAATATCCGCAACCCGCGGTCGACGCAGCTGATGAAACCGAAACCCCCGTGGCATCCGACTCGGACTCCCCCGAAGATACGCCGGAAGCAGACGAAGACGCCGCCTCTGCCGAATCGGACGAGTCGGGTGAGGTCGATGGCGCCGAGTCGTCGCCAGACGAAGAAGATCACGAGGTCTAGGGCCGCAGAGGACGCCGTTGAACGATTTGCGGACCGGTCTCTTCGGGGACTCCTGCGTACCGATGGTTTGACGGCGTCCCGACCTCAGTCGGCCAACACGACAACGGCAATGAGCCCGAGGGGACCGTCGACGACGCCGATGCCGATGGTCGCGAATCCCTCTCCAATGCTCGCTGCGTCCGCAAGGCCTTCGGACGTCGGGGCGAGCAAGAGGTACTCCTCCGAAGTCGTACCGATCATGCCGATGTCCGAGAGACGGTCCGAGATCGACGAGTCTTCGTCGAACGACCCGGAGCGGTACACGTTGAAAGCACGCGTTGCCGCTACCAGACTCATGGATTCCGACCAGGTGAGAGGGTCCAAGCCGATCTCGACCCGGTCCTGATTGATCTTCTCGTGAAGGAGGAGTGCGTTGGCGGTCGAGGCATGGATACCGCTTCCGTCGTCCATGCCGGGGAGGGTCACATCAGTGATCTTGGGGTCGATCGTCCAACCGCCCGCAGCCCCCCGTATCCAGATCATCGACTGCAGCGCCCGGTCACCGGACAAGAGACCTATGGCCTCCTGCGCAACGCTGTCAGGTTCCACGATGAAAGCTACAACGGTGGACTGTTCCACTTCATCGGCCACGGCCGTCGGCATTGGTGCCGCCGACACGAGCGTGGCGGCGATGACGATGAGCACGGCGGCGTAGACCACACCGAGGGCGGCGCCACCGATTCGATTGAGTGTGGTGAGTCCCGGCAGGTGCTTGATCGATCGGTGGATCACGGCTCCGAGGATTGTTGCGCCAATAGTGATGCCAATGAACAGGATGACGCCACCAATCACACGCGCCGGCTCTGGAGCGATGCTGGTGACACCCGAGAGCAACCGTCCCACCGTTGGCGCGAGACGGAACGCAAGGAGGGCGCCGAGCACGAGCGTGCCGACGTCGATGGCCTCCCGGACCAATCCTCGAACCCAGCCCCGGATTACGAGCAACACCATGAGAACGATGACGACAAAGTCGATCATGACACGACGATCAGACGGGGGATCTCAGGCACGCGCTACGAGTCATCGTGATCTTCGTCCGACTCCGGCGTCGGGATAATCACGGCTTCGATCTCACGGGTCCAGAACTTCCGCTGCGGCGGTTCGATGAACATCGACTCGGCGGCGTCGCTCGGCGTCTGTTCGAGAATCCTGGTTCTCCACCAGTAGCCGGAGATGATCTTGAGGGATGCGGTGAGGGGGACCGCGATCACGATCCCCCAGAATCCGGCGATCGCCCCGGCCAGGACGAGTACGACCAGCGTCACCGCCGGGTGGAGGCGAACGGTGGCACGAAGCACACTTGGACTCACGAAGTTGTTGTCGATCTGCTGGACGACCACGGCGACAACGACAGCCCATACTGCCGTGGAGAAGTCGGTCGTGGTCACGGCGATGGCGACACCGAGAATGCCTCCCACCCACGGGCCGAGGAACGGGACGATGTTGAGAACACCGCCGATCATCCCGATCAGCAACCAGAAGGGCAGGTCGATGAGCCAGTAGCCGACACTGAGCATCGTCCCGACGATGACTGCGACGACCAACTGCCCTCGAAGGAAGCCGCCAACTGCGCTGTTGAGCCGCCGACCCACGTAGGCCACTTCGGCTCGATTGTTCTGCGGGACCATTTCGAGCAATCGCTGCTGCACGTTCGGAAGATCGATCAGCACGTAGAAGGCGACAACCGGCCCGAGGAGGAACACCAGGATGAATTCGAATACCCCGGTTGTCAGCGTGCCAAGACGATCGAACACGATCGAGACGATCGTGTCCTGGTTCTCAGGATCGTTCAGGTACTCGAGTATCTGGTCGTAGGACCAGAGCGAGGGGTCGAGACCGAAACGATCACCGAACGTCACGGCGTCTTCGACCAGTCGGTCGTAGATGAGGGGAAACTCGGTCACGAACCCACGTGTCTGATCGACAATGCTCGGTATCACCACGAGTCCGATCGCTACGAGCCCGGCTAGAACCCCGAGGAACGCAATCGCCGCACCGATCAGCCGGTGGATCCCGCGATTCTGAAGGGCTGTGACGAACGGGTTCAGGACGAACACCACGATCAAGGCGATGAACAGCGGAGCGAAGATCACCCGTCCTTCGATGAGCAGGTACCCACCGAACAGGATCAGGATCACGGCACCGATCGTCGACCAGGAGTAGACGCCCACTCGGCGAGCCAGATCGTCGAACTCCTCGCGGAATCGGGGAGCGTTCGTTCCGTCGCTCAAAGGGTGGTCCCGGTCCGGCGGGCGATCTGCTCCAGCCGTTCGCTGCGCATCTGACGCAACCGCCGCACCGTCAGAGGCGCATATGCGAGCGCGTCGGCGTCATCGATGAGGCGTCGAACCGCCTTGTAGTAGCGGGTCGCGCTCATGCCGAGGTATTCGCGGACGTCCCGATCCTTCGGACCAGGGAACAGCCACCACGAGCCCTCAAAGTCAAGGACCTTCCGGTCCCGTTCGGACACCATGAGCAAAGGGTATCCAGGGGGTGTGACAGAACCGTGGATTTCGAGCTTCCCCCGGCCGTAACCCTTGCCGGGGAGGCGGCGCTCCTGGGTCGCTCGGCGTCGGATTGCTACCCGACGTCGGTACAGCGATCGATCTGTTCGTGGATGTGCTCCATCAGATCGGCTTCGACAGCTCGAAGGGCACGTGCGCTCGCGAGGTCGCCGGCCAGGTGACCCTTCCCATTGCTCCCTCCTGCCTTCGCGTACCCCTCGCCCCTGAACGAGCCAGATGGGCACTCCATGGTGGCAACGGCGACGGCTGCTTCATCCTCGATGTCCACGTGCAGATTCACAACGTAGTCCACTGATCCTCCTCGGGTGATCGGTCCACTCCAGATGCTCCACCGATTCGACGTTCGGCGATAGGGCCCATGGTCGGTAGATGTTGCCAAAGGGTCAGATCGAGGTCATCATCCGCCGATCCGTCCCCAACGTTTGTGCTTGGAACCACAAATAGTGTGGTCGTAGACACAAACGACAGCCAGAACGGAGCCGGGTATCGGATTCGAACCGATGACCTTCTCTTTACAAG
>CAZWDQ010000135.1:0-4908 GCA_964632475.1 uncultured Acidimicrobiaceae bacterium | reverse complement strand
GGTGACGAGCATCTTCATGTAGTTGGCGCGAACGAACGCCTCCGGGTTCGGCGCGGCGCCGATGCTCATCGATCCCTGCATCTGGCGGACCGACGTGTACTCGTTCTCCTCGAGCCAGCTCCGCATTTCGTCGACGATCTGGGTGACGAGCTCCGGGCCGTTCTTGAGCAGAGCCGAGGCCATCATCACGGCCTTCGAACCCACCAGAAGGGACTTGAGGGCATCCTCAGCCGTATGGACCCCCGACGTGATTGCGAGATCGGCCTCGACGCGACCGCTCAGCATCCCGATCCAACGTAGCGGGAGCGTGAGCGCCGCCGAGGTGGACAGATTCACCTTCGGGACGATCTCGAGGCTCTCGAGGTCGATGTCCGGCTGGTAGAACCGATTGAACAGGACGAGAGCATCGGCGCCAGCCTCGGCCAGCCGAACCGCCATGTTCGGCGTCGATGAGAAGTACGGCCCAACCTTCACCGCAAGCGGAATCGAGACCTGCTGGCGCACCTCCCAAACCAGATCGAGGTACTGGTCCTCGATCTCGGGCCCGGTGGTTCCCGGATCGGTCGGGATGAGATAGATGTTGAGTTCGAGCGCGTCGGCGCCGGCCTCCTGGATCCGCTTGGCGTAGTTGACCCACCCACCGTTGGTCGTTCCGTTGAGCGACCCGATCACCGGAACGGACAATGCCTCCTTCGCCTGCGTCACGTGGCGGAGATAAGACTCGGTCCGGGTCGCGTAGTCGTCGAACTCGGGGAAGTACCCGGAGAGCGCTTCGGCAAAAGAGTCGGCGCCCTGCTCCGAGACACGCTGCATCTCGAGGGCCTCGTGCTCGATCTGCTCCTCGAAGATCGACGGCAGCACGACCGCAGCGATGCCGGCTTCCTCGAGTTCGCTCAGTGAGCCGACCGTAGCCGTCATCGGCGAGGCCGAAGCGACCATTGGGTTCTTCAGATCGAATCCCAGGTAGGTAGTCGAGAGGTCGACGCTCATGCTTCCAACTCCTCTTCTTCGTCGCTGCTGAATCTATCCATCTTGGTGAAGCTCTCGTAGAGCGCCCACCGATCGTCCACGTCCTGCTGTGCCTCTTTCATCAGTTCGCCGTAGTGGTCCGGGTTGACCCTCTTCAGCACCGCGTAGCGGGCCTCCTGGGAGATCACGTCGATGAGTGGCGTCGACGGCGGCCGCCCGTCGAGACGGAACGCCTGCTTGCCCTCCTCGACGAGCCTCGGGTCGTAGCGATACAGCGGCCAGTAGCCGGCATCGACGAGGTCCTTCTGGTGGCTCATCGAGGTCGCCATGTCGATCCCGTGTGCGATGCACGTCGAATAGGCGATGACCAGCGAAGGTCCGGGGAAGGCCTCCGCCTCGGCGATCGCCTTGACAGTCTGCAGGTTGTTCGCTCCCATCGCCACCTGGGCGACGTAGACGTTGCCGTAGGACATGGCGATCTGTCCGAGGTCCTTCTTCCCTGTCGTCTTGCCGGTGGAAGCGAACTTCGCGACGGCGCCGCGCGGTGTGGCCTTCGAAGCCTGGCCACCCGTGTTCGAGTAGACCTCGGTGTCCATCACGAGAATGTTCACGTTTCTTCCGGATGCCATGGCGTGGTCGAGGCCACCGAACCCGATGTCGTATGCCCAGCCGTCGCCACCCATGATCCACACCGATTTGCGCACGAGGGCGCCGGAGACCGTCTCGAGCCGTCTCGCCACCTCGTCGTCGATACCGGCGAGCACGGTCATCAATTCAGCGACCTGTGCCCGCTGGGCCTCGATGCCCGTCGGAGTTGACTGATCCGTCTCAAGCAGCGCGGTTGCGAGATCGCTGCCGATCGTCGATGAGAGCTCTCCGACGAGGCGCCTGGCTTCGGATTCCTCCATGTCGAGGGCGATCCGCATGCCGAGGCCGAACTCGGCGTTGTCCTCGAAGAGCGAGTTCGACCAGGTCGGTCCGCGACCCTCGGCGTTCGTCTTCCACGGCGTCGTCGGGAGGTTCCCACCGTAGATCGACGAGCACCCGGTGGCGTTTGCGACCATGAGGCGGTCACCGACCAACTGACTGACGAGCTTCACATACGGGGTCTCACCGCAACCGGAGCAGGCACCCGAGAACTCGAACAACGGCTCGAGCATCTGCGAACCTTTGACGTTCTCCTCCTTGAAGAGCCCTCGCGTCGGTTCTGCGATCGTCCCGAAGAAGTCCCAGTTGGCGCGCTCGGCGTCGAGGTGCTCCAGCTTCGGCTCCATGTTGATCGCCTTGTGCTTGACCTCTTCCTTCGACTTGGCAGGGCACACATCGACGCATACACCGCAACCCGTGCAGTCGTCTGGTGCCACCTGGATCGTCATGAGGTGGTCGGGCACCTCGCGACTGCGGAAGCCGCGGCTCTTGAAGGTCTCCGGCGCCCCATCGAGCGCGGATTCCTCGAAGACCTTCATGCGAATCGCAGCATGCGGGCACACCAGCGCACACTTGGCGCATTCGATGCAGATCTCCGGGTCGAAGATGGGGATCTCGATCGCGATGCTTCGCTTCTCGAACTGGGTCGTCCCGGTCTGGAACGTGCCGTCGACCGGCATGGCGGACACAGGGAGCAGGTCCCCCCGGTCCTCGAGCATCATCGCGGTGACCCGCTGCACGAAGTCCGGCGCGTCGGCAGGAACCGACAGCTTCATCTCCTTGGTCGAGGTCACATCCGACGGCACGGTGACCTTGTGTAGGTCCGCGACGGCTCCGTCGACCGCCGCGTTGTTCTTCTCGACGACCACCTCGCCGAACTTCGAGTACGACTTCTCGATCGCGTACTTGATGGCCTCGATCGCCTGATCCTGCGGCATGAGCTTTGACAAGGCGAAGAAGCACGTCTGCAGCACCGTATTCGTCCGCTGCCCAAGCCCCGCGGCCATGGCGACGGCCGTCGCGTCGATCACGTAGAACTCAAGGTCCTTGTCGATGATCTGCTGCTGGACTTGGGCCGGCAAGTGATCCCACACGTCGTCCGGGCCGTATGGGCTGTTGAGCAAGAACGTCGCGTTCGTCGATGCCTTGGCCAGCACGTCGATCTTGCTCATGAAGTCAAACTGGTGGCAGGCGACGAAGTTCGCATCGGCGATCAGATAGGTCGCCTCGATCGGCGCGGGATCGAACCGAACATGCGAGGTCGTCATCGCCCCCGATTTCTTCGAGTCGTAGACGAAGTAGCCCTGAGCGAAGAGGTCGGTGTCGTCACCGATGATCTTGACCGTGTTCTTGTTGGCGCCGACGGTCCCATCTGCGCCGAGGCCGTAGAACACGGCGCGGACCTGCGACTGGCGACCCGTCACGAAGCCTTCGCGAGCGTCGATCGAGAGGCCGGTCACGTCGTCGACGATCCCAACGGTGAATCGACGCTTCGGATCGTCCCTTCCGGCCTCGTCGAAGACGCCTGCGACCATCGCCGGCGTGAACTCCTTCGAGGACAGGCCGTAGCGGCCTCCGATGATCCTCGGCATGACGGTCCACGACGTCCGTGCGGCCTGGGTCTCTTCGACGACGGAGGTCATGACGTCCTGGAAGAGCGGCTCGCCGACGGCGCCCGGTTCCTTGGTGCGATCGAGCACGGCAATGGTGTGGACCGTTGCCGGGAGGGCAGCGACCAGTGCCTGGGTCGAGAACGGCCGGAAGAGGCGCACCTTGACGAGGCCGACCTTCTCGCCGCGCTCGACCATGGCATTCACAGCTTCTTCCGCGGCCCCGACACCGGAACCCATCATGACGACGACCTCGGTGGCGTCCGGCGCCCCGACGTAGTCGAACAGGTGGTAGGGGCGCCCGATCTGCTCGAAGAAGCGGTCCATGGCGCCCTGCACGATGTCCGGAACAGCGTCGTAGAAAATGTTGCACGCTTCACGAGCCTGGAAGAACACGTCGGGGTTCTGGGCCGTGCCGCGAAGAACGGGGCGATCGGGATTCATCCGGCGCTGGCGATGCGCGAGGACTCCGTCGATCGGAACGAGTGCCCGCAGGTCGTCGTCCGAGAGCTGTTCGATCATGTTCACCTCGTGTGAGGTGCGAAAGCCGTCGAAGAAGTGGAGGAACGGAATCCGGCTCTCGAGGGTCGCCATCTGAGCGATCGCGGCCATGTCGTGCGCTTCTTGAACCGAGTTCGAAGCGAGCATTGCCCAGCCGGTCCCCCGCGTCGCCATGACGTCGCTGTGATCGCCGAAGATCGAAAGCGCGTGGGTGGCGACCGTACGCGCTGCGACATGGAACACTGCGGGCGTGAGTTCTCCGGCGATCTTGAACATGTTCGGGATCATCAAGAGGAGACCCTGCGACGCGGTGAACGTCGACGTGAGCGCACCTCCCTGGAGCGCGCCGTGCGCCGTTCCGGCAGCGCCGGCCTCGCTCTGCATCTCGATCACTTCTGGGATGTTGCCCCAGATGTTCGGGCGCTTCTGGTTCGACCAGGCGTCCGACAGCTCGCCCATCGGTGAAGACGGCGTGATCGGATAGATCGCAAGAACCTCGTTGGTGCGATATGCAACCGAAGCTGCAGCTTCATTGCCATCGACGGTGACGACGGTTCGCGTCGGCGCTTCGATCATGGTCATAAGGAGAAATCCTCCAGCATCGCGAAGCACACATGCTAGGAGATGCGCGGCGGACCCTCTCCGTTTGGAAGGAGGTTGAGCCTTTCGACCCTAGTTGGCCGTTCCGGTGCTTTGGCCCTCGGCTTCGGGCGCTGCCGTCGGCGCGGCTTCGCCGGAGTCCGACAGACCGAGCTCCGCCGTCAGCTCCTCGAGCTTCGCATCCGCCTGCGCCTCGTTCATCGCCTGCCGGAGCTCCGCATCGCCGCCCTCGGGCGCCGCGTCGAAACGATGATCTATCACGTTCGTGCATAGGCCACGGCGACATCGGACGCCGAACGTA
>CAZWDQ010000134.1:0-5075 GCA_964632475.1 uncultured Acidimicrobiaceae bacterium | reverse complement strand
GGATGGCCCGAGGAACCTTTGCAGGTGTTCCCCGCACTTCCCCGAACGAGGTTTGACTGCTCCGGCACCTTGGGCCATCCATAGTCGACCCTACGGATACTGCAAGCCGCCTTCAACCCCCCTGATCGTCGTCGGAAGGGTGGTTCTCGCGCTCTGCGGCTGCCTATGTGGGGCCTATTGAGACTATCTACCTACCGCCGCGATCGGTTATCCACATATCCACAGCTATCCACAGGTGCTTGTGCACAACGTCGTGTCAGCAACTTCTTCTACGAGACATTTCGCGCCCTGTCAGAGCGCAGCGATGCCGTCGTAGAGATCAAGGAGACGATCAGCAGTGCGATCCCACGAGAACCGTGCAGCGAACTCGATGGCTCCGGCCGAGAGATTCGATCGAAAGCTTGGATGATCGAGGATCGCCGTCGCCGCAGCGGCGAACGACCGAGGATCGTGGTCATCGACCAGCAGGCCGGACGTCGAAGCGCCGACGACGTACGGAAGCCCACCGACACGGGCAGCCACCACCGGCAAACCCGACGCCTGAGCCTCCGCCGCGACGAGTCCGAACGACTCGGAGTACGACGGCATGACGAGGAGGTCGGCGGCCCGGTAGTAGTCGGCGAGACTGCCGTGCGGCTGGGGCGGGACGAATCGGACCCGATCTGCGACACCCAGGGCGACGGCGCGAGTTTGAAGGTGCTCAACCTCCTTCTGGCCGTCCGGCCCGCTCGGACCGCCGACGATCATGAGCGACGGAGGACCCGATCCCACGGCCAGGGTGTCGGGGAGGTGTGAGAGCATTTCGACCGCTACATCGAATCCCTTGTGCGCTTGCACGCGGCCGACACACAGAATGAGCGGTTCGCCGCCGATGCCTATTCGGGCACGAGCCTCGGAGCGATCGCCGGGGGTGAACAGCGCATGGTCGATCCCGGGCTGAGAGATGCAGAGCCGTTCCGGGCTCGCCGCGTAGTGCTCGATCAGGTCATCGAACTCGTACGGGGTAGATGCGATGACGCAGTCGGAACCGGCGATGACTCCATCCTCGGCCCGAAGCCTGGCGACACTCGATGGGGCCTCGTCACCGCGCCTGGCGACGTCTTTGACGCGACCGAGGGTGTGGAACGAGTTCGCGAGCGGCATGCCGTGGGCTTCCTTGACCAGGACTCCGGCCCAGCCCGACAGCCAGTAGTGCGAGTGGACCACGTCGAACCCGGCGTTTCTGGTCTCTGCGACCACACCCTCACCGAATTCGGCGATATGAGGCATGAGTTCGGATATCGGCAGCGGGGCTGGCGGTCCCGCATCGACATGAACGACCCGGTAGCCGTCGCGGACGTTGATCGTCGCCGGTTGACCGGGATCGGTCCGGCGGGTGAACACGACGGCTTCGATACCGCGCCCGGCCATCGTGCAGGCGAGCTCGTCGACGTAGACGTTCATCCCTCCTGCGTTGCCAACGCCGGGCTGCAGGAGGGGAGACGTATGCAGGGTCAGGTAGGCGACCCGTTCGATCACGGGAACCTCCCTTCGAGGATGAGCAGCGGGCGATCGACCGCTCCCATTCGATACTTGTACTGCTCGTCACCTTTGAGGAAATCAAAACGCTGTAGCCCATCGCCGATCGATCGCTCGATCATCAACAAGAGCAGCATGATCCCTGGAGAGGCGTCGGAGACGTTCTCGACGAATGCCGAGTTGTAGAGGTAGAGGGCGTCGGTGTCGATGAAGTCGAATGCGGCTGCCACGGGCGACCCGCCGACGGTGACCAGATCGACTGCTGCGCCGGCATCCGTGATGAGCGTCCAGAAGAAGCGCTCCATCGCGTCCGTCATGAATCGACCCTTGTCCTTCTCCGACGATCGGTGCATCGTGACGAAGGCTTCGAAGGCCTCCGGGTCGGTGCGACGTTCAAGCAGCGGTTCTCCGAGGGCTTCGACGAACCGCCGGCGCTTCCTCCTGAGCTCGTGTCGCCGCTTCTTGGGGAGAGCCCCGAGCCAGGCCCCGTGGTCGGCAGGGAGATCGACCACCAACGTTGCGCCGTGAGGGCGGGAAGTGGCGGTGACATCGGTTGCGGCAAGGCCCGATGCAAGAGGTTCGAGGGCTTCGATCGGGAGGCTGTCGAACGAGAAGTCCATCCCGGAGTACTCCCTCGCTATCTCGACCATGCACTCGTCGAGAGATGCACCGAGTGGCGAGTGGTAGTCGGTGAGATCGGCCTCACCAGATAGGAAAACCACTCCCTGATCGATCCAGAGGGGTACAGCGCCGGCTGCCGAAATAGCGATGGTCGTGTGCGCTTTCGAAGATGTGCGGTGCGATCTCCAAGCTGCCAGGAAGGCCTCCGTCGGAAAGGGGCCAGTCAGAGGTGCGACGGGTTTTAAGCCCGCCGGGACGTCATCCCACGAATCGACGAGCCTGGCTGTCATCGGCTACTCACGGACGAGGGCGCCGACTGGCTTGCCTCCGCCGAGCAGCGGCGGTGCGGCTTCACTCTTGAGAGCATTCCTCATCACGTCAGATATCAGGCCCAGTTCGTCGGCTGCGGCGATCACAGCTGCGACGGCGACTTCAAACCCTCCGTCAGCACACTTCGCCGCAATGCCGATCCCGTGGCGTCCTATCCCGATCTGCCCCTCTGCTCCGACCTTGATCGGCCCGCCCCACCACCGGGCCAACTTGCCGTCGGGTCGGGAGTTGTCTGCGACGAGGGACGGAAACCGGGAGACAGCATCGGCGGCGGGTCGGTATCGCTCAGAGGAACTGAGGTTCGCGAACGCTCGGGCCAACCCGCGAACTGAACCGCGCAGGGTCGGAGCCCCGCACCCGTCAACTCCGACCGGCTCGGGTCGGATCCCCGTCGCGTCGGTTACGAGTTCGACGATGCGCCGCTGGAGCGGATGGCCCGGATCGAGATAGGTCTCGATCGGCCAGCCCTGAACCATGCACGCACCCAGCATGGCGGCGTGTTTCCCGGAGCAATTGTGGAAGACAGGCTTCGGAGCACGGATGCCGCGACGCACCTGAAGGTCCCTCGCCCCCAAGGAGAGCGGCCACGAAGGAGGACACTGAAGCGCCGACTCGTCAAGACCGACGTCGTTCAACATCGATCGAACGATCGCGACGTGGATCGGCCAACCACTGTGACTGGCGCTGGCGACTGCAAGGTGCTCCACCGGCAGCACGAGTCCTGCTTCGAGCGCAACCGTCGCCTGAAATGGCTTCACAGCCGAGCGATAGAACAAAGGACGGTCGGGATCACCCGATCGGTACAGCTCGGATCCGTTGGCATGAACGGCAACAACGGCAACGTCATGGCTTGACTCAGCGAGACCTGTTCGGACGTTGAGGAACCGCAAAGCGGCTACTGCTTTTTGAAGAGGTCGGTTGTGTCAACGAGTCCGTCGCGATAGCGGCGGGCGATCTCCTCGTTGATGCGGTCGTGAACGCTGTAGACGCTTTGTCGTTGTGTTGAGACTTGCTTCTCCGCCTCGGTGAGTACGGCTTGGATCTCCCCGAGTTCGTCATCTTCGAGGCTCGGGAGATGGGCGAGGAACCCGTCACCGAGTACACGGTCGATGGACCGGTTTCCTGCACCGCTGAGCTCCGGGAGCGTCAGGGGGAGGTCCTTTGGAATCGCGTTGCGGCTCGGCCCGTCGATTCCATCGGCAAGGATCTGAGGCAGCGCCTCGATCAGTGAGCGGGTCTCCTCACCGGATCGGCGCTTCATCTCGAACGCAAGGAGGTCCATGCGGCCGTGGAGCATCCGGCGATAGAACGAGAACTCCGTGTCGAGATCGTCGAGAACCCGTCTCCGGTTCCTGAGTTCGTCCATCGACAACGAACCGAGATCCTGCACATAGGCCGGATCGGTCACGTGATCGATGCGTCTCCTGCGCGGTTCCACTAGTGCGGCTCTCCGTGTCTGCTGTTCGTCAACAGTAGTGGCGCACGGTCGGATACGGATTGACCGCGACTCCGCCCGGGCGAATCTCGAAGTGCAGGTGCGGCGACGTATAGCGGGCGTTGCCGCTGTTCCCGAGGAATCCGACAACCGTGCCGGCGTTCACATACTGGCCCGAGGAGATATTCGTCGGGTGTCGCTCGAGGTGCGTGTAGTAGTAGACCGTTCCATCGGCGGCGTACAAGTGGGTGGAGCGTCCCCCGAGGCTGTTCGATGAGAACTTGACGCGGCCGTCGACGACTGCGATGAGAGGCGTGTTGCGACTGTTGAACATATCGACACCCTTGTGGCGCCGGCCGCCGGACCGTGGGAAGCCCCACGAGTCGATGAACGAGGCGCCTCCCTGGACGGGACAGTAGAAGCCGGGAGTTGCGGCGGGAGGCAATCCTGCTGCGGTCCCGGACTTGGCGTTGGCAGCAGCGACGTCGCGGGCCTTCTTGAGTGCTATCGCAGCCTGGAGTTCCCGTCGCTCTTTCGAGAGGTTATCGATCGCAGCCTGTTCGGCGGCGCTCGCCTGGCTGTAGACCGCTCGTGCTTGTTCGCTCAGGTTGTTGGCCCGATCGGCGGCGGCGGCAGTTTCTGCCTCGACCGCTTCGACCTCTACTTGTTGTGCGGCCAGGTCGACCTTGAGGCGACCCGTCTCTCTCGACACCGCCTGGTATCGATCGAGATCGGCGAGGTCGCGCGTCGCGGCGTTGTTCATGAGTTGCTGCGACGTGAGCAGATCCTGGATAGTGCCGGCCTCGAACGCGGCGGAGACCATCCCGCGGCCGCCCGAGGTGTATGCCTCGAGGAAGAGTTGCTGGGCATTCTCCTTGAGAGAGGAGACCTCATCTTCGTAGGTCGAGATCCTGCTCTCGGTGAGGCCGATCGTGTAGACGAGATTCTCCAGCTGGCTCGTGACGACGTCCAGTTCGAGGATCGCAGCCTCGAGATCATCTTGTGCCTGCTGCCACCGCGCATACGCCTGTGACGTGTTGCCCTCGGCTCGGTCGAGCTGGCCCTCGGCTCGGTCCACATCGCCCTCAGTCTGAGCGGACGCGCCGATGGGCACGATCGCAAGAAGTGCGACGATGAGGAGGAGTAGGAGGCCGCGTGTCACGCGGGGTGA
>CAZWDQ010000133.1:0-5132 GCA_964632475.1 uncultured Acidimicrobiaceae bacterium | reverse complement strand
GGCGAACACGGCGGCCTTGTCCACGGGAGACCGACACGGGGAGGGCATCATGTACCCAATCGAGCGAACCGACTACATCAACGCCTACATCGGCGCCATTTCGGAAGAGATGAAGGACGCACGAATCGCCAACCCGAAACGGCGCGGACGAATCGGATCCTTCGATCGCTTCTCCACAGCCGTCGCCAGGTTCTTGAGAACGGGGTCAGGCGAACCCTGGTCGACAGAGGGCACACAACCCGCCCCTTGACGGCCCGAATCGAGATGGCGGTGTCTCGGCTTGGACCAGGTGATCGGCGAGAGTCGGATCGGAACGGTCTCGTTCGGAGATACGCCCTTCTCTCAGCGGTGTTGGTGCTGCTCACGGCCGCGTGCGGAGCGGACGCGTCCCTAACGCTCGACGGGCAGGCATGGTGCTTGAGGAGCGCAGGCAGAGCGGAGGCTGCAGCGACCGATCTGGGTCTGCTCGGTTTCATAGACGCCTGCTACGAGACGCAGGGCGACGGCGTTGGCCCGGACAGTCAGCCCGTGATGACGGATCGAAACGTCGCGGCTACGGAGGGCCTGCGCACCTGGAACGCTACGGATACCGGGGCGGTTCTCTATGACCTGTCCTCCCGCTACCTGAGGCATCCGGATGGCCAGACAGCGTGCAGCGCGGCATCGGCCGGCAACGTCTAGCCCATGTTTCCTGCCGCTGATCTACTGCTCGGTTGGCTCCGGCCACATCGTGCGGAGGAATTCGAGGAGGGTCTTCGCCACGTCGCGTTTCGGCGCAGGGATGAACAGTGTCGAACCGCGGATCACACCTCGGCGCTGAATGCGCTCCAGACGAACCTCCTGCGACGGCCGCAGATCAACCTTGGACAGCCGAACCTCATTGCGTACTTGAACGATCTCGTCGAGTCCCACTCGCAGTGCCTCGACTCGGAGGCGAGCAACCGAGATGAGCTCTTCGGCCTCAACCGGCAGTGAGCCGAAACGGTCTTCCCACTCGGCGACAACATCATCAACTTCATCCTCAACCGTTGAGGCGGCGAGACGACGATAAGCCTCGAGACGTCCGTCGGCATCGGGAACGTAGGCATCGGTGAGGCGGGCGTCCAGCGGGAGATCGATTCTGATCTCATGCTCCTCCTTGCGTTCTATCGGCTGGCCCTTCAGCTCCTGAACGGCCTCGGCGACAAGCTCCGTGTACAGATCGAATCCCACGGCCGCGATCTGGCCGGACTGGGTCTCCGAGAGGATGCTTCCTGCGCCGCGGATCTCGAGATCCCTCATCGCCAGCTCGAATCCAGACCCGAGATCGGAGAATTCGCCGATGGCTTCGAGGCGACGGTATGCGTTCTCGCCGATCCGCTCCTCTGGTGGATGGAACAGATATGCGTATGCCCGCTGGTTCGATCGCCCGACCCTGCCGCGCAGCTGATAGAGCTGCGCCAGACCGAGCCTGTCGGCTCGCTCAACGATCAGTGTGTTCACCGCAGGCAAGTCGAGACCTGACTCGATGATCGTTGTCGCGACCAGAACGTCGTAGTCGCCGTTCCAGAAGTCATACATGACCTGCTCGAGTTGCCCTTCGCTCATCTGTCCATGGGCGACGGCGTATCGGGCATCCGGGACGAGATCGCGGAGCCGCGCGACCGCATGGTCGATCGACTGGATCCGGTTGTGAACGTAGAACACCTGCCCCTCGCGGAGCATCTCTCTCCTAATCGCTGCAGACACCGCCTGCTCATCGTTGGGGCCGACGTAGGTCAGGATCGGATGACGGTCCTCGGGTGCGGTTCTGATTTGACTCACTTCCCGGATCCCGGTGAGTGCCATCTCCAGCGTCCGCGGGATCGGTGTCGCCGTGAGCGTGAGTACGTCGACCGATGCCCGCAGCGCCTTCAGCTTGTCCTTCGCTGAAACACCGAACCGGTGTTCTTCGTCGACAACGAGCAGACCCAGATCCTTGAACTCGACGTCGTCGGAGAGCAACCGGTGGGTGCCGACGACTGCATCCACCGAGCCGTCGACAACACCTGCGATGACCTTGCGTTGCTGGGCCGGAGTGAGGAACCGACTCAACGCCTCGATCCGAATCGGGAACGCCGCGAAGCGCTCTTCGAACGTTGCGAAATGCTGCTGAGCCAGAAGGGTTGTCGGAACGAGAATGGCAGCCTGTTTCCCGTCCTGAATGGCCTTGAACACGGCTCGAAGCGCAACCTCGGTCTTCCCGAAGCCAACATCGCCGAAGACGAGGCGATCCATCGGAGCGTCGAGTTCCATGTCGCGTTTCACGTCGGCGATCGCGGTCAGCTGGTCCGGTGTCTCCTCGTATGGGAATGCCGCTTCAAACTCTCCCTGCCACGGCGTGTCGGGCTCGAAGGCGTAACCGGTGGCGGCCGCCCTCGTCCGGTGCAACTCAACGACAGCCTCAGCAACGACGGCGATCTCCTTGCGGACCTTGCTGCGCGTCTGGGTCCAGTCGGTCCCTCCCATTCGCGACAGTCGAGGAGTCTCACCTCCGGTGTAACGACGAACCGCCGCCAACTGGTCCGTGGGAACGTACAAGCGATCTCCAGCGGCGTACTCAACCAGGAGGTAGTCACGCGCCGCTCCTGCCATGTCGCGGTGCACGAGACCCTCGAATCGGCCGACACCGTGGTGGTGGTGGACAACGAAGTCGCCGGGGTTCAGGTCCCGGTAGGCCTCGTCGTGGCGCTCGCCCCTTCCCCTGCGAGAGGTCCGATGTGCGCGGCGGCGCCCTGCTACTTCGCGTTCGCCGACGACGGCGATTCCCATCGACGGGAAGACGAATCCGTTGTGAATGCCGATCGGCAATACGGACGACTCGATGGTCGTCAATTCACCAACGACGCCAAGCCCCGCTCCGGCCTCCGCCAGGAGTCCAGAAACGCGTTCGGCGGCCGGGCGCCCATCCATGGCGATGACAACGTCGATCCCGCGGGCGGACCACTCTGTGATCGATGATGCAACCGATTCGGGATCTCCTGCCGCCGCCCCGAAGCCGCGCATTGCGTATCCGTCGTCACCTGGTGATGCCGGTATGGGAGGCGCGTCGAGCACGTCGACCTCGGGTCCTGGATCGAGTGAGAGATAGAGGGGCGGGTGCTCGGCCGACGCCGGTCCGTCCTTGCCCCAGGTTCCGGAGAGAGCAACAGCAAGGTCGGCTTCCTCACCGATCAGATCACGACATCGATCTCTCGCCCGAACGGGATCGAACAGCACGACGATCGCATCCGTCTCGTCGACGATCGTTCTGGGTGGTGCAAGCCACGGCAGCCACGATTCGATTCCCTGAAATCGGATCCCCTCTGAGATGCGCTCCCAGGTCGACGACCCCCACGGAGCGTCCACGAGAAGCTCGGCGGCACGATTTCGCATCTCGTCTGAGATCAGCACCTCCCCCGCCGGGAACACACTGACCTCTTCGCTCGAGCCCGCAGACCGCTGTGTCGATACCGCGAACGGTCGGATCTCTTCGACGGTGTCTCCCCAGAAGTCGATACGTACCGGCTGTGGAGATTGAGGAGAGAAGACGTCCACGATCCCTCCTCGCACAGCGAACTCCCCGCGGCTCTCAACCCGATCCGTCCGCCGGTAGCCAAGGTCGGACAGACTGTGGACAAGACCGTCGAACGGTGTATCCGAGCCTGCTTTCAAACAGATCGGCTCGACGGACGTGGGGCTGAGCCGTTGTGTAACGGCCCGAACCGATGCGGCGATGATGGTTTGTCGGTCGCTTGCGAGGGCGTGTCTGGCGACGATGCGGTCTGCCATCGTCGAGACGCTCGGCGACACATGCTCGAACGGGAGTGTCTCCCACGCAGGAAGGTGATGAACATCCGTCGCGAACAGTCCGACGTCTTCGGCTAGGTCCTCCGCTTCACGCTCCCCCGGTACGACACCGATGACACTACGGCCGGTGCGGTATGCGATCCCGGCCAGGACGATCGATCTCAGCCCCGGAGGCACCACGAAGCGTCCAGGAATCGACGGGACGAGGTCACGGCCGAAGCGTTCGAGCACGGAGGTGAGCGGTGCGGCCACGGGAATGCATCGTACCGACTCGTCAGCCCAACACGTCAGCGCTGGTGCTGGATAAGGCCCTCGTCGGCGAGCCATTCGACGGCGCGTCCGAGCGTGTCATCAAGCGATGTGTAAACCATCCCGAGTTCGCTGATCGAGGCCGTCGTATCGAATCGATGGCCGTGGAGAAGGGTTCTCAGCATCTCGAGGCAGACCGGAGCGTCTCTCGTGATCAGCCCGGCTGTTGCGGCGAGCGGATATGAGGCCGATGCCGCCCACGGCGGAAGAACGATCGGGTCGATCGTTCGATCTGCCGCCTTCGCGAGCGTGGCCAGTGCGGTACGGATCCCCACCGACGCTCCGCTGATGAGATATCGCTTCCCCGGCTTCCCTCGAATGGCAGCTGCGAGGTGAGCCCGGGCAGTGTCACCAATGTCGACAATCGAGAGCATGGTGTCGGCCACGACCGGCCTTCGCATGCCGAGCGCGTACCGGAGTAGCCGAGCAGACCCGTCGGCCCGACCCGGTCCCTGGACGGAGGAGGGATTGACCGCGACCGCTTGGATGTGTCGTCGGGCCGCCTCGTCGAAGAATGCTTGTTCGCCGAGGTACTTCGAGCGTGCGTAGTGCGAGAGGAATCGACCTGCATGCGGAGTCTCCTCGTTGGCGACTCTGCCCGCCGGTTCGCCGATCGCCGCTGCGGACGATGTCAACACAATCCTGCAGACACCGGTGTCGGCTGCCGCCTGCACCACGGACCGGACGAGATCCACGTTGACCCGATACATCATCCCGGGATCGCGGGGACACATCGTGTTGACGCCAGCCACGTGATAGACCACATCGCACCCGGACATGCCGGTACGGAGCACTTCCCGGTCGGACAAGTCGCCCGAGACTGGTGTACCGCCATTGCCGGCTACCGCTGCGACGGCCTCATCTGAGCGGGCCAGGCCACGCACCTCGATCCCCGAGCCGACCAGGTGTCGAACGACCGCACCCCCAACGAACCCCGACCCCCCGGTGACGAAGGAAGTCATCAGAGCTGCCAGCCGCCAGCCGCCAGCCGCGGGCCAGACGCCGCAGAACCATAT
>CAZWDQ010000132.1:0-5137 GCA_964632475.1 uncultured Acidimicrobiaceae bacterium | reverse complement strand
GTATCCGCTCGAGTCCCACAGGGCGATCAGTGTGTCAGAGTCGTACTCCGAGTCGCCGAACGTCGACACCATGCCCCTGATGTGCGCTCCGCAGATATCGACCCCGACGCCCTCGGGCACGGGAAGGTGAGCGATCTCTTCTGGGAGGATCGAGCAGATCGCATTTCCGAAGTCGTCGATGTAGATGACTTCGCCCGTGACACTGCCGTCGTCGTGGCGTTCCGCGCCCCAGAGCGGGATCCTGATCGGATCATCGAACGGCGTACCAAGGTCGGAGAGCGGTACGCCGGCCACGAGGTGGGCGCCCACCGGAGAGAACAGATCCCGACCGTGGAACGTCATCGTCACGTTCTCAAGCCAGTACTCGGGCTTGTCCAGGTCGACGAACTCGGTCGACCACCCTTCCCTCTCGGCCCGGTCAAGGCATGCCGTCAGGACCCCGTTGTCGGGAGCAACGAAGTAGTGCTCCCCGATCCGAGCGGCGATCGGTCGGCGATCCGTACCGACACCCGGGTCAACCACGATGACGTGCACGGTCCCGGACGGGAAGAAGAACGCGCTGTTGTTGACCACGAAGTTCGCTTCGCGAATGTCCTGGGGCGTGATGTGGTGCGACAGATCCGTGATCACCGCGTCGGGAGCGATGCCGTAGATCGCGCCGTGAAGAACGGCGTCACTCCCCTGCCGCGTGCCGAAGTCGGTGGTGAGGGTGATGTTGGTCATTTGGCAATGCTACTGGTTGCCCACCAGTCCTCGATATCACGCGTCAGCCGGGTCCGGGTTGCGTCATCTGCCCACGATGCTTCGATCACGGCGAGGGAGAGCCGTTTCAACTCGGCATCGCCGAGTCCGAAGTGAGTGACCAGATTCTCAAATTCACCGGCCATGGTGGCGTCGAACATGGCCGGATCATCCGTATTGATGGTCACCATGGCCCCCGCGTCGATCAATCTGCCGACCGGATGCTGGTCCCAGTGTGCGATCACACCGGTTCGTAGATTCGACGTCGGGCAGACTTCGAGGGGTATCTGATGCTCGACCAGGTACTCCATGAGTTGGGGATCCTCGATCGATCGCACCCCGTGTCCGATGCGCTCCGCACCGAGGTCTCTGATTGCTCCCCACACGCTCTCAGGGCCTGCCTCCTCTCCGGCATGGGCGGTCAGTCGAAACCCGAACTCGCGGGCGTCGTCGTAGACGGCAGCAAACTGCTGCGGGGGGTGTGCAAGCTCGAACCCCCCGATTCCGACACCGATGACACCGGCTTCGGACGCAACCTCTTTGATGGCTGCGAGGGTCCTCGCCGTTCCCAGCGGGCCTCGGTCACGAACAAGATCCACGATCAGAGCGATGTCTACTCCGGAAACGCGATCGAGACCGGTTCGAATCGCTTTCGCGATGCCTTGTGGATCGAGGCCGTGCTGGCCGAAGTCGCTAGGCGAGAAGAACGCCTCGACGTAGACGATGTTCTGATCGACGAGATGGCGCGCGACGGCCTCCGCCGCGAATTCGAAATCGTCGTAGCTACGGAGAAACCCGCTCATCCACTCCCATGTCTTCATGAAATGGGCAAAGTCCCTGTAGCTGAACCAGTCCGCGAGCTGCTCCTGGCTCCTGATGACCGGATCGCCGCCGTGGTGCTGGATCAACTTCCACAGCGTCGGTACGGGAATCGCACCCTCCAGATGGAAGTGCAGCTCCGCCTTCGGCATCGTCGTCCAATCGTGCATCTAGACATTCAACCAGCCTCAGAGGGGTCTTGGGTGTCTCTGCACCGCACACATGTGATGTGACCCTTGTCCCTGGTCGGCGAGTTCCCCTTTGCGTACGGTATCGGTATCGGAAAGGACGGTAGATGCAGCTCTCGTACGCACAAGGTTCAACGGACGTTCCTCTCCTCGCCGAGACGATCGGTGAGAACCTCGAACACACCACAGCACGGTTCCCGGACCGTGATGCGTTGATCGTTCGGCACGAGGGGATCCGCTGCACCTATCGGGAATTTGACGAGGCGACGGATCGGCTGGCCAAGGCGTTCCTGCGACTCGGGGTTGAGCTCGGCGATCGCGTCGGAATATGGAGCCCGAACTGCGCCGAGTGGGTCGCCGTCCAATACGCCACCGCGAAGATCGGAGCGATCCTCGTCAACGTGAATCCGGCCTATCGCACCTCGGAACTCGAATACGTGCTGAATCAATCCGGCTGCCGCTTCCTCATCTCGGCTCCGTCGTACCTGACATCGGACTACCGGGCGATGGTCGATGCGGTCGCCGACTCCACTCCCGGACTCGAACGAGCGATCTTCCTCGATTCACCAGAGTGGAATGAGCTCTTCGATGCCGGCGACGAGATTCCCGACGAGGAGCTCTGGCAGCGGGAATCCCAGCTCGAGGCCGATCAACCCATCAATATTCAGTACACGTCGGGGACCACCGGCTTCCCGAAAGGAGCAACGCTCACCCATCGGAACATCTTGAACAACGGGTACTTCTGTGGTGAGACCCTCGGATATACCGAAAACGACCGGGTGTGCATCCCCGTTCCGTTCTACCACTGTTTCGGAATGGTTATCGGGAACCTCGCCTGCACGACGCACGGAGCTGCAATGGTGATTCCGTCACCCGGTTTCGAAAGTGGCGCCGTTCTCGAGGCCGTCGAGGCCGAGGCATGCACGAGCCTGTACGGCGTTCCGACCATGTTCATCGCTGTGCTCGAAGACGAAGATCTCGCCAAGAGGGACGTATCGACGCTTCGTACCGGCGTGATGGCCGGAGCTCCATGCCCGATCGAGGTGATGAAGCGGGTGATCACAGACCTGAACATGGCTGAAGTCACTATCGCCTATGGCATGACCGAGGTCTCTCCGGTCGCCACACAAACCCTTCGCGATGACACGATCGAACGGCGGGTCTCCACCGTCGGGGTCGCACACCCGCATGTCGAGATCCAGATCGTGGATCCGGATACGGGCGAGGTTGTCTTTCCCGGCACATCCGGCGAGTTCTGCACACGTGGCTACTCGGTCATGCAGGGATACTGGAACGATCCCGAGCGGACGGCTGAATCGATCGACGCCGATGGATGGCTCCATTCGGGAGATCTCGCAGTCATGGACGATGCGGGCTACGTGAAGATCGTCGGTCGCCTGAAGGACATGATCATCCGGGGAGGCGAGAACGTCTATCCGCGTGAGATCGAGGAGTATCTCTTCACTCATCCCGACGTCGTCGACGCGCAGGTGATCGGGGTCCCCGACGAACGATTCGGCGAGCAGATCATGGCATGGGTACAGAAGAGAGAGGGGTCGGATCTGTCCGAACTCGATCTCATCGACTTCTGTGAAGGAACGATCGCCCATTTCAAGGTGCCGAAGTACGTGCGGTTCACCGACGAGTTCCCGATGACGGTGACGGGCAAGATCCAGAAGTTCAAGCTCCGGGAAAAGGCGATCGCTGAACTGGGCCTCGAATCGGTTGCGGGCACCGAGACGGCCTGACGTCAGTCCCCTATCGCCGTTGGCTCCACAGCGACGTCCTGAAGGTCGCGAACCGCTGCAGCCAGGTGTCCGAGCGCTTCAACGTAGTCGGTCTTCGTCGGACGTCCCGTGCCGATGTCGATCGCCACGTCTTCGGCTGCGGCTTCGAGACGATAGAGGGCGTCCCTCAGATGCTCCCAGGTACGCCGGGTGATCAGTACCTCGTCCGGTCCAAGTTCTCGGCGCTTCGCTTCACGACGGGCTTCGTATGCTCGTTGGCGGTGAGATGTGCGGCAGTAGCGCTGCGGTCGTCCCGGGCCCGGTGCGACCTTGAACCCTCCCCCACACCAAGCGCAATGCCTCAACCGTTCTGTCACAGTGATGCAATCCTATCCCATACGTCGACGTCGGGCGAGGATCACACTTCCCGACGCTCCATCAATACGACGCTCCCTGCAACACAACCAAGCGACAGGACGATCGTTGTCGCGAGCGATCTCCAGTACTCGAACGCTCCACCGGAGATCAAACTATCGAAGCTCCCGACCAGACTCGACGGGAGCCACGGGCTCACGTGGGGAACTAGGCCGATGACCCCGAGCACGACCACGGCCACGACGGTCATCAGCGCCGCGCCGGGGACACTCCGAACGAGCGAAGCAGCCAATCCCGTCAGGGCGACGACGAATGCCAGGTAGACCGCGAGAAGGATCGTGGCCACAACTGTACCGCCGAGTCGAGGAGCACCGATCAACACGGCCGAGCCGACGTATGCAATCACCGTTCCAACGACGAAGGAACCAACCGATGCCACAACATTCACCACATATCGCGGCGCCAAGATCTGTCGGATCGGGGCCCTCGTGCGCAGATACACGGCCATCTCCGGCTTCGCGTCGAAGGCAAAAGCTGCGGCGGCGACGAACGCTATGGCGAGAATCCCGATCTGCAGCGCATTGCTGAGATAGCCCGACATCGCCAACTCTGGAGTCGGCGGAGGAACCGCTATTTCGACGCCAGCTCCGACGGCGGCGACAATCTCAGGGAGAAAGCGAGCCGTCAGCGGGCCCAGAGCCCCGAAGGAGGCGAACACGGCAAGCAAGATCCAGATCCGATGTGTCCGGAAGAGGCGGAGGAACTCAAGCCGCCAGAGATTCATCGCGTCACCTCGAGGAAGACGTCTTCCAGGCTCCGCTCCACAGGGGCGATCGAGATGACCGCTGCCTCGACCCGGGCCAGGCAACGCACCAGTTCCCGTTCGATGACAGCCGCGCTGGCCGCCGACACGACGACGACGTTCGCCTCACCGGAGACATCGGTGACCCAATCGCACGCTTTGAGAGCCTCGACCAGCCGATCTCCACTCCCCCGAACCTGAATCCGATATGAGGGAACGTGAGAACTGCCCTGAATGAGTTCGTCGAGCGTTCCTTCGTACACGATTCGACCCTCATTGAGAATCCCGATCGCATCGCACACTTGCTCCACGTCGTCGAGGATGTGACTCGAGAAGACCACGGTCGAATCGCCGCGAAGATCATTCACCATGTCGAGCACTTCCCTCCGACCGGCAGGATCAAGAGCGGCCGCTGGTTCATCGAGGAGGAGCAGATCCGGCTCCCCCACGACAGCAGCGGCCAGCCCGAGACGCTGGAGCATCCC
>CAZWDQ010000131.1:1575-5142 GCA_964632475.1 uncultured Acidimicrobiaceae bacterium | reverse complement strand
GTCGAGATGACAGAAGCCCTCGCCGAGTACTGGCACCATCGCGTACGCGACGAGTGGGGATACGTCGACGAGGACGGGCCGGCGCTCTCCGGCCTGTTCCGCCAGCAATACCGCGGCGGCCGATACTCGTGGGGATACCCGGCATGCCCCGACCTCGAAGACAACCAGCGCGTCGCCGAACTGCTCGGAGCAGAACGGATCGGCGTCTCCGTCGGCGCAGACACCGCCTACCAGTACCAACCCGAACAGACCACCTCGGCCCTGATCGCACACCACCCCCAGGCAAAGTACTTCGTCGCCCGCACCGCAAAGGAACGCAGAGAAGCACACCGACCGTGACACGCAACGGCATCGCTGTCCCTCTGAACAGAACCCTATGAACCGCCGGCACGATCTCGAACGCATCGACCAGGCCCTCGACGCAGCGATCACAGCCCTCGCACCATTCACGGCGGGCGCCATCGAAGCGACCATGAAACAAGGCGACGATCCCGTAACTGCAGCGGATCTCGCGATCAACGACGTGCTGCTCGACCTGCTCCCGCAACCGGGCGAAGGCTGGCTCTTCGAAGAGACCGCAGACAGCGCCGAGCGACTCGACCGGGACCGGATCTGGGTCGTCGACCCCATCGACGGCACCCGGGAGTTCGTCCAGGGCATCCCCGAATGGTCTGTCTCCATCGGCCTCGTCGAACACGGCCGACCCGTCGCCGGTGGTGTCTGCAACCCCGCCACCGGAGAACGCATCATCGGATCGATCGACACCGGAGTCGAATACACCGGGACCCGGCCCCTCACGACCGCCGCTTCGCTATCAGACGCCGTCGTCCTCGCCTCCCGATCCGAAGTCCGGCGAGGCGAGTGGGAACGCTTCGCCGATCAACCCTTCACGATCATCCCCACGGGATCCGTCGCCTACAAACTCGCCCTTGTTGCCGCCGGACGCGCCGACGCCACCTGGACCCTCGTCCCCAAGCACGAATGGGACATCGCAGCCGGAGCCGCCCTCATCACAGCCTCCGATGGATGGATCACCCTCCCCGACGGCAACCAGCCAACATGGAACCAACCCGACCCGCTCGTCCCCGGACTCATCGCTAGCACGGCGGCAATCGCCACAGATGTCGACCAACTGCTCCGGCCACCGAGCCGCCAGAAGAATGGTGGATATTCGCCGTGAGTGGATCTCTGGAGAATTCTCCGACTTTCACGGACAATTCTTGATCTCTTCCCCCAATTTGGGCGTTTCCGTCACTCCCTCCTGTCATATTGGAATCATGTTCAGCACGATGGTTGACGACATCACTCACCAGGTCCTCAACGACCACACCCAAGCCGACTGGTACTACACCGTCATCCACAACGGACAGCACACAGCAGACGGCCATCAGACTTCCTACTCGATACTCGGTACTCAGTACTCAGTACTCAGTACTTGGGGTGAGTAACGGCCGGCGAAGCCGCTCCTACAACTCCCTGCGTCCGGACAGCGCCCGGCCCAGCGTGATCTCGTCGGCGTAGTCCAAGTCACCGCCGACGGGTAGGCCCGAGGCGAGCCTCGTCACGGTGACGCCGAGCGGTTTCAGCAGCCGGGCAAGGAACATCGCAGTCGCGTCTCCCTCAAGTGTCGGATTCGCCGCAACGATGACCTCCGTGACGTTCTCTGCGTCAACGCGGTCGAGGAGCTCCCGTGCCCGGAGTTGGTCGGGACCGATCCCCTCGATGGGAGATATGGCGCCGCCGAGCACGTGATAGCGGCCGCTGAACTCACCGGTCCTCTCGATCACCGGAATGTCCTGGGCGCGTTCAACCACGCATACGACTGCGGTGTCACGCCGAAAATCGCGACAGATCGAGCATTCCTCTTCCGCGGTCACGTTGTAGCAACGCGAACAGAGCCTGACCTCGCGACGCATCGAGGTGATCGCGTCGGCGAGCCGAACCGCATCCGCTTCCTCTGCATTGAGGAGATAGAAGGCGAGTCGCTGCGCGCTCTTCCGGCCGATACCCGGGAGTCGGGCTAGTTCGTCGACGAGGCGCTGGACCGGCGGTTCGAACATCAGCCCAGCAGGCCGCCGAGATCCATCCCGCCGGCAACGCCACCCATCGAGTCGGCTGCATCGTCTGAAGCGGTGGCAAGCGCCTGATTGACGGCGGCGACCACGAGATCGCCGGCCATCTCGGGATCTTCGGGATCGAGAACTGCCGGATCGAAATCGACCGAGACGAGCTCCCCTGAGCCGCGCACGACTGCTTTGACGACACCGCCACCGGCGGTGGCCTCATAGGTCTTGACGGAAAGCTCAGCCTGAGCGGCCTCGATCTGCGCCTGCATCTGCTGCGCCTGCTGCATCAACTGGCGCATATCGTTGGGCATTCGTTGTGACATGGCCCGAAGAGTACCCCGTACTCCGTGGTCCGTACTCCGTATCTGACTGTGGGAGAAGTGGTGCTCCTCTTGCTGGCAGCTGGCTGCTCCCGTCTCATGTCTCATGTCTCATGTCTAACGTCTCTGTCAATGACTCGTTACCAAGCCCTTTATCGCAAGTACCGACCGCAGCGGTTCGACGAAGTGGTCGGGCAGGACCACGTGATTGGAACGCTGTCCCGCGAGGTCATCGACGAGAAGGTCGCCCATGCCTACCTCTTCGCGGGCCCACGCGGAACAGGGAAGACGACCACTGCACGCCTTCTCGCCAAGTCCCTCAACTGCACCAACCGCACGGACGACGCCGAGCCGTGCAACGAGTGTCCCTCCTGTGTTGGAATCACCGAAGGAACCTCACTCGACGTCATCGAACTCGATGCGGCGTCGCACAACAAGGTCGAAGACGTCCGGGAGATCCGAATCAACGTCGGGACGGTCGCCGCCGCAGAGGGCGCCCGCCGCATCTACATCCTGGATGAGGCCCACATGCTGTCCCGTGCCGCTGGGAATGCGCTTCTCAAGACACTCGAAGAACCGCCGGAACACGTCGTGTTCGTCCTCGCGACAACCGAGCCATACAAGCTGCTCGACACGATCAGGAGCCGCTCCCAGCGATTCGACTTCCATCCGGTGTCATCGGAGACCCTCATCGAGTACCTCGGAGAGATCTCGAGGCGCGAAGAGTTCACCGCAGACCATGCCGGTCTCTCGATGATCGCCACCCACGCCCGCGGATCCGTCCGAGACTCGATGAGCCTCCTCGAACAGGTCGCCGCTCTTGGCGACGGCACCGTTTCGTCGGAGGGCGTCACGCGGGCCCTAGGTCTGGCAGACGCTGAAGCCTTCACCGGACTCGTAGCAGCGATCTCCAACCAAGACGCGCCTGCGGCTCTCGGCCTCGTCGCCCAACTCGCCTCCCGTGGCGCCGATCTCCGCCGATTCGTCGCCGACTCGCTCGGATTCTTCCGCGGGATCTTCCTCGCCCAGTACGCACCAAACCTCGAGGAGATCACCGACGAGCCCCCTGAAATCCTCGACGAGTGGCGCCGGATGGCGAAGTCCATCGCGTCATCCGACGTGCTGCGGGCCATCGATCTGTTGTCCGAAGCGCTCCTCCACCTCCGTCAAGGCCGTGAGGA
>CAZWDQ010000131.1:0-1475 GCA_964632475.1 uncultured Acidimicrobiaceae bacterium | reverse complement strand
CTTCTTCCTCCCCCTCAGGGGGAGGTGCCGACGAAGGAGGCGGAGGGGGTCAAGAGGCGACGGACGAAGAATCAACTGAGCCCGCGGTACCGACTACCGACTACGGAGTACCGAGTACCGATGGTGATGACGGCGTCGCCGTCGTCACCATCGCTGAGTTCTCGGTTGCTTGGCCGGTCATCGTCTCGCGGATCAGGACGGACTTCGGTGCTCGCCGGCACGCCTTCGTGAAGGTTGCCGAGCCGAGATCGGTCGAGGGTTCTGTCGCCGTGCTCACGATGCCCTCACACCAGCATTTCCACCTCGAACAGCTGAACGCCGATGAACAACTGCGCAACGCTCTGGAGGCGATCGCCGCCGAGATCCTCGGAAGCAGTATCACTCTCCAGTTCCGATCCGATGACAGCGCTGCGGCGCCGAAGGAGAAGAAGCTCGTCGACGAGCCGCCGCTTCGGGCCCCCGAGAAGGACGACCTCGAAGCGGGCAAGAATCGCGAGGACCCCGCCGATATGATCGCCGACATGCTCGGCGGTAAGATCGTCGAGGAGTAGCCATGCGACTCGGGATCGACCTCGACGGCGTCGTCGCCGATTTCAACACCGGCTGGGTGAACCGGTACAACGATGAATTCGGATCGAACGTGAGCAGCGATCAAGTCGACTCGTGGGATGCCATGGGCGACCTCACCCACTTCGAATCCATGGGCGCATTCTGGAGATGGGCGTCGAGGGGCACCCATGGATCGGTGTTTCGACACCTCGAGGCCTACCCAGGCGCACTCGAGACGCTCGGCCGGCTGGGCAAGCATCACGAGATCGTGATCATCACCGCCAAACCTGACTGGGCCGTGCACGACACGTTTGCCTGGATCTCGGATCGGCGTATCCCGACTCGTGAGCTCCATATCACCGAGGCCAAATGGCGGGTTCCCTGCGACGTGTACCTCGACGACTCGCCCAGACAAGTGGTCGAGCTCCACACCAATCGCCCCGAGGCGATCGTGTGCCGGTTCGTTCGACCCTGGAATCAACCCGTTCCCGGCACGCGGGAGACCCACGACTGGGAAGAGTTCGAAACGCTGATCAACAGCCTTCAGGGCTGAGCCGTTTCGGCATCCCGCTACGCATGCGAGTACCCTGACCACTGACGACAAGGGTGCAAAACGCGCCCCATCGACACAGGAGAGACAATGAGGAAGACTTCCTTGATCGTCCTGGCCCTCGTCTTTGCGCTGGTGGCTGCTGCGTGCAGTTCTGACAGCGAAGAGACGACGACCACGGCGGCACCAGCCGAAACGACGACAACGACCGAAGCCGCGACGACAACGACGGCTGCAGAGACCACGACAACGACCGAAGCCGCTTCCACGATCGGCACGGCCGACAATCCGATCAAAGTCCTGTTCGTTCCGTCCGTGAGCGCGGAAGAGATCATCGCCGGTGGCGAGATCCTCCAAGGCGTGCTCGAAGAGGCGA
>CAZWDQ010000130.1:0-5249 GCA_964632475.1 uncultured Acidimicrobiaceae bacterium | reverse complement strand
CTCAACGAATGGGCACAAGAAGCAGGACTTGGAGCCGCCAGTCCCCAGCCGCCAGCTGCCAGCCCGGCCGAAGCTGCCAGCCCGACAGCCGAAGCCGCTTCTGCCGAAGAGGCTCAAGACGGATCCGAGACTCCAGACACCGACGTTCAGGAGCCTGACGCGGCCGTCGAGGCCGTGCCTCGACCCGTGAAATCGTGGCGTCATGCTGTTGCGGTTGGGGCGATCGCGGCGCTGGTGCCGTTGCTGATTCTCATTGTCTTCGCGATCTTCGCTGACGTGCCGTCCGAACTCTCAGAGGCGCCGTGGTATCTCCTTGGCCTCGAGCCGTTCCTCAGCCACCTCAAGCCGTTCATCTCCCTCGTCATCATCCCTGGGGTTGTCCTCGCGTGGATCGTGATCCTTCCGATCGTCGCCTGGAACCCCGCCGTTCATCCGTCGATTCGCAGAATCGCCCTCATGGCGCTGGTGTTGCTCGTGCTGGCTATCGCTGCCCTCACGATCGTCGGTGCAGTCCAGACATGACGTACGGCCCATGACCACAACTGCCACATTCGTCATTGGCATCATCGGCAGCGGCCTGTTGACGGTCGCCGGGATCCTCGCCGTGGCCCTCCGAAGAGGTCCATCGGCCGGCCGGTAGCAATGTGAGGAGACCAAACGCCGCTGATCGGTGCACTCGCAGGCACGTCGCAGACACCTCGGGAGGACCGTCGGGTAGCCTGATTGAACGACAGAGCTAGTCGGGCTGACATCGATCCGGCTGCCCGTCACGAAAGGAAGTCGTGACAGAAGCAACCCCAAACCGACTCGGGGCAGACCGTGGGTGATCCATTCACCGGTGCCTCATGGTCAATGGGGTACTGGCAACCGGTTGCTACGACTGCTCCGACTCGACCCAGAGACGATCAAGGCTATGAGGTGCCGGGAAACGACTGTTCGTGGTGGGACGCCCAACTCGATCCCGCGGTCACTCTCGGCCTCAGCGAACTGGAGTGGCATCCCTCCGACACCGATGAGGCTCATTTCTGGGGAGTGAGTGGCACATATGCCGACAAAGCCGTGGGCTTCAGAATCCCAAGGTTGCTCGAGCACCGTGATGGCACGCTGGTTGACGACGAGATCATGGTCGTGATCGAACTGCGTCTCACGCCCCCACGTTTGGGTTCCTGGGTGATCGAAGCGCCGTCGAAGTGGTTCCGGAAGCGGCGCGGCTGGGCCCTCAACCGCCCGAAGTTCGCGACCGGAGATCCCTGGTTCGATCAAGAGGCCGGTTCCTGGGCGTGGGGTTGTGCCGACGGACCACAGGCGCTACGTGATGCTCTGGCGCCGGCGCTTCCCCGGATCAGGGAACTCCTTGACGGCAACCCGGGAGCGATCGTCACCGAATCGACGATCTCGGCCTGGATTCCCGTCCCGGAGATTCCGGACCGCCTGCCAAGGCTGCTGTCTCTGGTCCGCATTCTGTAGTCCGTACTCCGTGCGGGGCCGTGCTCATAGCTCAAAGATCAGAGCCCGCTCCTGCTACGTCTCCCGCTCCTGCAAGTGGTAGGCGAGGATCTGGAGTTCCGTCGACAGATCGACGCGGCGAACCTCCACGCCATCGACGGAGATCACGGTCGGGGCGAAGTTCAAGACGGAACGGACGCCAGCCCCGGCGAGACGTTCACCCACGATCTGGGCCTGGGTCGACGGTGTCGCGATGATCCCGATCTCGATGCCGTGATCAGTGACGATCGACTCCAGATCGTCCATCGATTCGATGATCGTACCGCCGATCCGACTCCCGACCTTGCGGGCGTCGACATCGACGATCGCGGCAACCGAGAATCCCCACTCATCGAAGCCCCCGTAGTTTGCGAGGGCTCGACCAAGGTTGCCTGCCCCCACGATCACGATCGGGAACTCGTGGGTGAGGCCAAGCGCCTTGCGGATCTGCAGCCGAAGATCGTCGACGTCATAGCCAACGCCGCGAACACCCCGCGCGTCGACAAACGAGAGGTCCTTGCGGACCTGGGCAGCATTGACACCGGCAGTTCGAGCGAGATCCTGTGATGAACACGTCCCGGTTCCGGTTCCGGTTCGTATTGCCAAACACCTGAGATAGACGGGCAGCCGTGCAACGGTGGCATCGGGGATGTGCTTCCTCATCGAGAGCAGGATACAGGGGCGGAGTGGACCTGAATCTGGAAGGTGAGATCTTCAGTCACCAGTCATGGAGCCATGATCTCTGAGCAGGGCCCTGTGCCGATACCGAGTACCGACTACTCCGGCGAAGCCGGACTGATCGGGATCCTCTTACCACCTGGTGATCGGAACGTCACTGCTGTGCGAACAGCGATCGGGTATACCTCATCGGCGCGTCCGTCACGGACCGCAATCGTGATCTGACCGTACGAGTCGACGTGGACCATCCCGGTGCCGTGGGCAACATCCCCGTATGCCTCGACCCAAGACATCGGACGTTCGAGACCCGAGATCACCATCGAGACGTCGTCGCCACGCTCCAGTCCCAGAGGTTCCAGATCAGTAGGTGAGATGTTGGTCTGGGCATTTCCAAAGTGATCGATCCACAACACTTCTCCGAGCACGCCTCCGGAGCCGTCGGGCTCAGCGAGGGGGATCATCAACGGAGTCACCGAACCCGGATCTGCAGCGGGTCCGAGATCACCGAGCGACGCTTCTCCCGAAGCAAGCACGGCTGCGGCCGGTCCAAAGACGTCCCGACCGTGGAACGTCTCACCCTCGGCCGGAAGGCGGAACCGGGGATCCTCGATTGACACGATCTCATCGGCGCCACCGACCATCGCAACCGCCGGTGCGAGGAGTCCGTTGTCCGGCCCGACGAAGAAGCCCCACGGTGTGTGTGCAGCGATGGCGCGCCGCTCGGTACCGACACCGGGATCGACGACCGCAAGGGCGACACCCTCCGGCAGGTACTGGATGGATCTCATCAGCGCGAGCGCCGCCGATTGGATGTCACCCCTCGGGAAATCGTGTCCTACGTCGATGATGCGACTGCTCGGAGCGATCCGAGCAATCACGCCATGGACGACACCGACGAACTCGTCGACACGGCCAAAGTCGGACAGGAAGGAGATGGGAAGCATGAGTTGTCGAGACGTTAGACGGGAGATAGGAGACACGAGACAGCTTGTGTTCTCTCGTCTCATGTCTCATGTCTGGATTCCACCACCCAGCCCGTACAACTGCCGACGGCAAGTCTTTCCCGAGTTGCGTCTCCAGCCAACGGGTTGTCTCGATGACCTGACCATGATCGATGCCCGTCTCGACGCCCATGCGTTCGAAGAAGTAGATGAGATCCTCGGTCGCGACGTTGCCGGTCGCATTCGGAGCGAATGGACAGCCGCCTGCACCCCCTACCGACGCATCGAGCGCGGCCACGCCCGCCGCATATGCAGCTGCCGCGTTCGCGACAGCGGTGTTTCTCGTGTCGTGGAAGTGACCACGCAGCGGCACGTCGATGGCTGCACGAACTGCTTCGATCGCGGCGGAGACTTGCGAGGGGACGGCCACACCGATCGTGTCACCCAGGGCAATCTCGTCGGCTCCCGCACTCGACCCACGGGCTGCAAGACCCACAACCGCATCGATGGGAACGACACCCTCGTAGGGACAGCCAAGCGCGACCGAGATCGTGACCGTGGTTCGACGATCCCCAATCTCCCCGAGCATCATCTCGATATCATTCATCGCAATCTCCGGCGAAACCCCGGCATTCGCTTGATTGAAACCATCAGAGGCACCGACCACGAAGGTGACCTCGTCAACGCTGGTCGCGAGGGCCCGCTCAAGACCGCGCCGATTCAGAACCAGACCGATGTATGAGACGCCGTTCGGACTCGGCCCCACGGCACCGACCACAGCCTCGGCATCAGCCATCTGCGGCACTCGACCGGGGTGCACAAATGAGGCAACTTCAAGCCGACGAGCACCAGCGGCGACGAGTCGCTCGATGAGTTCGCCCTTGCCGGCAGTGGATATCGTCGTCGACTCGTTCTGGAGTCCGTCTCTGGCACCGACCTCGACGAGGTCAACACCTGGTAGCTCATCGATCCCTGCGCCTACGTACTCGGTGCCGTTCATTGGTGCTGCTCCGGGCGTTGCGATGAGCCGGGTGGATTGTGGCCCAGATCCTCTGGTCATGCAGCGGGAGACGCCAGACCGGTTGGATCGAGCACACGCCGATGGGACCGCCAGGCCAACGGTCCTCGGCGTGGTCCACGACGCGACTACCCTTTCCGCCGATGCCAACACTTCGCTTGTTCGCTCGATTCAGAGAGATCGCCGGAACCGACACTGTCGTCGTCGACGAGGGCACGGTGGGTGAGATCCTCGATCGCGCCGCCGCCGAGTATGGGTCCGCTTTCGAGAACAGTCTCGCCAGTGCCGGAGTGTGGGTGAACGGCGATCCCGTCGATCGAACAGCACCGGTCGGTGCCGACGACGAGATGGCCATCATTCCGCCGGTCTCCGGAGGTTCGTACGCCGCCCCCCAAACACGGCCGACGCTCGCCATTGACCCGGCGGAGAACATCCTCTCTGTCATCGTCCTTGCGGCACTGCTCGTTTCAGCGTGGCTTCCACTCGAGTGGTTCGTTGTGATCTCGGTCGGTGCCGCACTCGCCTGGCTCTGGGACCTCGCGGACACCAACTCCACCCGGGACGGGTCCATCAACCTCTACGCCACGCTCTTTGCTCCGCCGATCGCAGCGGCCGCAACATACGCATGGGGCTACGAAGGATTCGCAGGAGGACTCGCCGCAGCGGTCGCGATCGTCGTGTTCTGGCCGATCTTCGAGACACGGTGGCGGGCAGTCGAGTCAATCGCTATGACAGCCTCAGTCGCCGTCGTTGCAGCGGCGGGGGCCGGAGCGCTAGTGATGTTGCGGATGATGTCGACCACCGTGGCTCTCTCGTTCGTCCTCATCGTGTCTGTGGCGATCGTCGCAGCGCTGGTCACTGCCATATACGGAGGCCAAGCAATCGACCCGAATGTTGGGACCCTCGTTGGGGCTCTCATCGCCGGTCTCCTCACCGGGGTCGCGACCACAGAGATCGATCTCGCTACCGGCCTGTTCGCGGCGGTTGCCGTCGCAGCCGGAATGATCGCAGGACGGGTCTTCGGATCGATGATCCGTTCCGGCTCCATCGTGCACACGGTTCGACTGCCGGGGCAATTGACACCGCTGGACGGCCTCTGGCTCGCCGCACCGCTCTACTGGCTCGCA
>CAZWDQ010000129.1:0-5296 GCA_964632475.1 uncultured Acidimicrobiaceae bacterium | reverse complement strand
TCCTCGCGTCCCCCCGCCGTTGCGTCGGGGGGACAGGAAATGGGTCCTCTGTCGCCTCACAAACCGTGGACTCAGGCTCAGGGGGAGGAAGAGTCCTATTCACTGATCTTCTACGGACTACGGATTACGCTCCGCCCCATGAGCGATTCACCTCAGTCCGAGTTCTGTGTCTTCTGCGCGATCCTGAAGGGTGATCTCCCCGCGAACTACGTCTACCAAGACGACGTCGTAGTGTCGATCATGGACATCAATCCGGTGACTCCCGGTCACCTTCTTGTGCTTCCTCGCGAGCACCGTCCCGACCTAGTCGACCTCAGCGATGAGATCGCAGCCCAGATGATGAATGTTGCGAGGCGCACGGCCGCCGGTCTCAGAGCAAGCGACGAGAACGTCAAGGGCATCAACCTCTACCTGGCCGACGGACCAGACGCCGGGCAGGAGGTCGCCCATGCCCACGTCCATGTGATCCCCAGGTACGCAAACGACGGTTTCGGTCTAAGAGTGCATCGCGGCGAACCTCCGGCACGCGAAGACCTCGAGGCCACGGCACGCCGCGTTGCTAAGAATCTGTGACTCGAGTCGCTCGGCGCTAGCCGTCCAGAATCGCCTGCTTGAGTACTGCGAAGAGCGGCCACGCGTCTGACTCGGTATTGCCGAGAATGGTCAACTCGACGTCTTCTGGAACGAAACGAGCCGACACGTAGGCGACCCCGGGATCCGCCCCCGTGCTTGTGTAGCGGGAGACCGCACCGTCCTTTGCTGCCATCCAGAGACCGTATCCGTAGTGGCGCTCATCGTCACCGCCGGGGTCTGCAGCCACGAGTGGGGACAGAAGCGTGGTCGTCATCTCCGAACCGAGAAGGCAATGCTCAAAGAGGGAATCCCAGAACAATGACATGTCCGGCGCGGTAACGAACGCACCGCCATCGGGCATCCCCCTAATCGGCACCTCGAATGTGTTCGTACGCCCGTCATCGAGATAGCCGAGTGCGGTGTTCGGCGGAAGATTGTTGGTCTCGAAGAATCCCGAGTCAGTCATTCCTGCCCGGGCAAACACGAATCGCTCGATGTAGTCGGCGTAGTCCATCCCGCTTGCGGCTTCGACAGCGAGACCGAGCAGCACGTACCCAGCGTTGCTGTAGCTGAATCGTTCGCCCGGGTTGAACTTCATCGCCTCATTCTGGAACAGCGGCAGCAGGTCTGACGGAACGCGCAGGCGGTAGATCGGAAGATCCCCAAAGGCGTCGCCGAAATCGGCTTGCGCGTCGAGCTCCTCTTCATCGAAGTAGTCAGGGACACCAGAGGTATGCGTCAGGAGATGGTGGATCGTGATCGAAGGATCGAACCGGGGGAATTCGTGATCGATCACATCCGTCAACCGGGTGCTCGGAGAGAGCTGGCCCGATTCGATCAACTGACACACGGCGATCGCAGTAAACGTCTTGGTCCCGGACGCGGTGCCGAAACGCGTCGAGACGCCGTTCGCGATCGCCTCGGCGCGGTTCGAGAAGCCGAAGCCTTCCGAAAACGCGACAGACCCGCCGACACGCACCCGGAGCACTCCGGAGAATGGCTGCCGTGCATGCTGCTCACGAACAATCAGATCGATATGTCCAGCATCCAATCCCATGGAATCCTTCCTGAGCAGTCGTTCCGATGGTACCGACTACGGACTACGGCAAGGCTACATACTCCGCCGGTAGCGGCCGCCCACGTCGTAGAGGGCGTTCGAGAGCTGGCCGATCGTGCAGTACTTCGCTGCTTCCATGAGCGCCTCGAACGTGTTCCCACCATCGATAGCGGTCCGCTGGAGTTGCTCAAGTGCGGCAACAGCATCATCCGTGTTGAGTTCTTTCACCGAATCAGCCGCATCGATCTGCCGGTGCTTGTCCTCGTCGGTAGAGCGGGTGATCGTGTCGGGGACCACGAAGGGTGATCCTTCCTCGGAGAGGAACGTGTTGACGCCGACGATCGGGAGTTCTCCCGTCGACTTCATTCGCTCGTAGCGCAGCGACTCCTCCTGGATCTTCGAGCGTTGGTACATCAGTTCCATCGCACCGAGTACCCCGCCCCTGTCCGTGAGCCGATCGAACTCGACCAGAACGGCCTCCTCGACGAGATCGGTGAGCTCTTCGATGATGAACGATCCCTGCATCGGGTTCTCGTTCTTCGCCAACCCCAGTTCGCGGTTGATGATCAGCTGGATCGCCAGCGCACGGCGGACCGACTCCTCGGTGGGGGTGGTGATCGCCTCGTCATATGCGTTCGTGTGCAGCGAATTGCAGTTGTCGTAGATCGCATACAGGGCCTGCAGGGTGGTGCGAATGTCGTTGAACCCGATCTCCTGGGCGTGCAGGGAACGGCCAGACGTCTGGATGTGGTACTTCAATTTCTGGGAACGCTCCGAGGCGCCGTAGCGATCACGCATCGCCTTCGCCCAGATCTTTCGGGCGACTCGCCCAATGACGGCGTACTCAGCGTCGACTCCGTTGGAGAAGAAGAACGAGAGGCTCGGGGCGAACGTGTCGATCGGCATGCCTCGAGAGAGGAAGTACTCCACGAAGGTGAACCCGTTCGCAAGCGTGAAAGCGAGTTGGGTGATCGGGTTCGCGCCGGCCTCAGCCATGTGGTATCCGGAGATCGACACCGAGTAGAAGTTCCGGACCAAGCGATCGATGAAGAGCTCCTGAATGTCGCCCTGCATGCGGAGAGCGAATTCCGTGGAGAAGATGCAGGTGTTCTGGGCCTGGTCCTCTTTGAGGATGTCAGCCTGGATCGTTCCCCGCACCCGGGAGAGAACATCCGTCTTGATCGCTTCGTAGACATCGTTCGGAAGCACGTGGTCACCGGTGATCCCGAGGAGCATCAGACCGAGACCGTCGTTTCCTGGAGGAAGCTCATCGTGATACTTGGGCCGTGGGAATCCCCGGTTCTCGAATCTCTCAACGAGGACTGCCTCGAGATCCTCCTGCAGGTCGTGTTCAACGATGTAGCGCTCGCACTGCTGATCAATCGCTGTGTTCAAGAAGAAGGAGAGCATCATCGGCGCCGGGCCGTTGATCGTCATCGATACGGAGGTTGCTGCATCGAGGAGGTCGAAACCCGAGTAGAGCTTCTTGGCGTCGTCGAGCGTGGCAACCGAAACTCCGGAGTTCCCAACCTTGCCGTAGATGTCTGGCCGTGTGTCGGGATCGCCGCCGTAGAGCGTCACCGAGTCGAACGCCGTCGAGAGCCGTATGGCGGGCATCCCCCTCGACACATAGTGGAAGCGCCGGTTCGTCTGCTCCGGCCCTCCCCCTCCTGCGAACATCCGGGTCGGGTCTTCGGCGTCTCGCTTGAAGGGGAACACGCCCGCGGCGAACGGGAATCGCCCGGGGAGGTTCTCCTGGAGACCCCACCGCACTCTGTCGCCCCAACCGGTCAAGCCGGGGAAGACCACTTTCGGGATCCGGGTGCCGGACAGTGTCGTCGCCGACGTCTCCACTTCGATCTCGTTGCCACGAATCTCGTAGGTCGTGGCATCAGCGGCATAGGAAGCGGCGGTGTCGTCCCAGTCGGCGAGGATCGCCGCCGCCCGAGGATCGAGCGATGCCAGAGCATCACGACCTGCCTCGGCCATCGCGTCATCGTCGTTCCGGCGGGCGACAACGGCCAGCGCCTGCGCTTCGATCGCCAAGACTCCCTGTCCCTCAACCCTCCTGTTGTAGGTGCGGATCGTGTCTGAGATTTCGGACAGATACCGCACGCGATCCTTGGGGATGATGGGGCGCTCTCCTCCATGATCGGTCGGAAGATCGATCGTGGAGCGGAAGCTTCCATCCGTGCGTGCGTCGACAGCCGCCATGAGCGCGCGGTAGAAGCGATTGGTGCCGGCGTCGTTGAAGTGCGAAGCCACCGTCGCGTATATCGGGAGCTCGTCGTCGGCGATCTCGAACACGCCATGATTCCGTCGGTACTGTTTCCGAACGTCGCGCACGGCATCTTCGGCACCGCGTCGGTCGGCCTTGTTCACGACGATCAGATCGGCGAAGTCGAGCATGTCGACTTTCTCGAGCTGGCTCGCCGCACCGTATTCGGGTGTCATCACATAGAGCGGAAGATCAGCATGGTCAACGATCTCGGTGTCGGCCTGCCCGATTCCGGAGGTCTCGAGGATGACGAGGTCATACCCGGCTGCCTTGGCGAGATCAACGGTCGAGGCAACGTGTGGGGAAAGGGCCAGGTTCGCCTGGCGGGTCGCGAGCGATCGCATGAAGACGCGGGGATCGGTCACCGAGTTCATGCGGATTCGGTCACCGAGTAGGGCGCCTCCTGAGCGTCGACGCGAGGGATCAACAGAGACGATCGCCAGCGTTCGATCCGGGAAGTCGGTCAGATACCGGACCACGATCTCATCGATGAGTGACGACTTGCCGGCCCCTCCGGTCCCGGTGATACCGATCACCGGAGCGACGCTGGTGGCGGCTGCTTGCCGCGCTGCCACCGCAAGCTCACTGTCGGAGTCTTGCTCCACCGTCGAGATCATCCGACCAAGCAGACCAGGCGTGTTGACCGTCAGATCGGCAGGATCGAGCGGTGTTTCACCCACCACCGGGAAGTCGGCCCGTTCAAGCAGGTCGTCGATCATGCCCTGCAGTCCGAGATCACGACCGTCGTCCGGGGAGTAGATCCTCTCGACCCCGGACCGCACCAATTGCGCCGCCTCTTCAGGCAGGATCGTTCCGCCGCCGCCCCCGAAGATCTTCACATGTCCGGCACCGGCTTCGTCGAGCAGGCTACGCACATATCGGAAGAACTCCATGTGCCCGCCCTGGTATGAGGTGATAGCAACTGCCTGAGCATCCTCCTCAACAGCAGCGCTGGCGATGTCGGCGGCGGAGCGGTCGTGGCCGAGATGTATGACCTCTGCCCCCGTCGACTGGAGGAGCCGCCTCATGATGTTGATGGCGGCGTCGTGGCCGTCGAACAGCGACGTTGCGGTCACGATACGAACGTGGTGTTGCGGGTCGTACGGCACGGATCACAGACTACAGACGACAGACAACGGACCACAGATCGAGGACCCGGCTGTTCGCTGTTCGCTAGATCTGCTCCTCGGAGAAGAGTCCCATCGGCGGCGTCATCACGATCCGGCGGTTGTCCAGATCGATAGTGGGGACGATGGCATCGACAAACGGAACCTCAACGATCCCGTCAGCGGTGCGCACCGCGAGGCGGTCCTGGGCAGCTCCGAATTCGACAGAATCGACCGTCCCGAGAGATTCACCGGTTTCGTCGACAACGGCGCATCCGATCA
>CAZWDQ010000128.1:0-5398 GCA_964632475.1 uncultured Acidimicrobiaceae bacterium | reverse complement strand
TCGTCGATGCGGACATCGACTGCGCTGAACTCACCGTCCGACCCGTCGAAGCGCGAGAGCGCGGGGCTCAGGCCTTGAGCCATCACACCGACCCCGAGACCATGCTGCTGCTGGCACGCGACGTCGGAGCGGTCCCTCGTGCGGCCCATGTGGTGTCGATACCGGCGAGCGATCTGGCACTCGGTTTCGAGATGTCGCCGGCCACCAAGGAAGCCGTCAGCGAGGCGGTTGAGATCATCACGGCGCTTATCTCGCGCTCCTGAAGCCGCCAGGTGGGCCGTCGGCATGCGCCGCAGTCAGAAGCGTCCGACGCCACGAGCGCTACCACGGCATCCAACGCTCGCCCTGGTACCGAATATGCTGAGTCACCGAATAGTCGTGAGGAAGTGGTCCGCGTGAACGTTGAACAGCTGACATCGCTCCCGCGCATGGTCGACCCACGGTATCCGTCGAATCGGCTCATGCTGGTTGGTGCTGGCCTCAGCGGTCTCGCCGTGGGCCTTGCCGTGCTGCTCGGCGCCGATCTGAAGGCCGGACCTTTCGCAGCCGCGGTCGGAATCTTCCTCGCGTGGGCGATGGCCCGGGAACTCGATCCGGACCATCCGACATCGGCCGCCATCGCCATGCCGATCTCACTCGTGTTGGTCCTGACGGTCGGCCCGCCAGCGCTGCTCGTCACCTTCGGCGTGCTACTCGGCCTCCGGATTACCGCAGGAACCGTGGGAACGCGTCTGCGCCCGCTGGATTTCGTCACCATCGTCGGCCTTTCGGCCGCCCTGGGAACGAGCATGGTCGGTGCGGTTGGCGCTGCAGCAATGATTGTCGGCGTCCTCGTGGCGGAAGAACGCCGTCAACGTGGCATAGCGATCGCAGCAGCTTCGGCCGTCGCGTTCGTCGCAGTGGCGATGCTGTCTAGCGTGGAATCTGCGTGGATCGGGCCAACAGGGACCGAGTGGATCACGGTGGGCCTAGCGATCATCGCGACCCTGCTGGTGATCCCGGCCGCGACGCCAACGTCAGAGACGGATCGCCACACCGGTACCGTCAACAGGAATCGAGTGACCGCTGCGAGACTCGTCGCCGCCCTTGCGATCCTCGCCGGATTAGCTCTCGCCGGTGCAACCGGTGTCATCGCTATTGCCGCGACCGTGGCAGCAGCCCTCATCGGAATCGCCGTCCACCGCGTTGCCGGCCGCCTCGGCTAGGTGCAGGCATGCAGACACCACACACAGGACGAGCCACTTCGATGCTGCAACGACCAACCGACGCATTCAGAGGTCGGGTCGCCCGTACCGCATCGGGACTCTTCAAGCATGCCAGCTACCCGCTCGCCAACACGCTCGACTATCCCGGGGACCCGGGTATCTGCGGTCCGGACTCGGTGAGCTGGAGAGTCATCGGTGATCCGGCCGCGTTCTTCGGCGGCGTTCGCGCCCTCCTGGTCCAGGCCGCCCACCCGGAGGTCGCAGCCGGAGTTGCCGACCACTCACGGTATCGCGAGGATCCACTCGGCCGCCTCTCACGCACTTCCGCGTACGTAACGGCAACGACCTTCGGAGCCATGCCGGAAGTCGAACAGGCAATCCGGATTGTCCGACGCGCCCATCGCCCGGTCAAGGGGATGTCCCACCGATCGATCGAGTACACGGCCGACGCCCCAGACCTTGCCGCGTGGGTTCACAACGCCCTGACCGACTCATTCCTGCAGGCGTATCTGAGTTTCGGACCGGAGGCGCTGAGCGCTGAGGAGCAAGACCGATTCGTTGCCGAGCAAGCCGAGATCGGGCGCCTGCTCGGTGCGGCGCCAATCCCTGAGACCGCGGACGACCTCCACCGCTGGATCTCAGACCACACCGCACTCGAAGCGTCGCCCGGCATGCGCGAGACCGTCGACTTCGTCCGTTCACCACCCCTCCCGCTCTCGGTGAAGCCCGGGTATCAACTCATCGCCCAAGCGGCCGCTGCGATCATCCCCGCAGACACCGCCAACCTGCTGGGGTTGCGAACCGTTCCGGGTGCATTCACGGCCGGACAAGCAATGTCGAGGTTCCTTCGCTGGTCACTCGGGTCATCCCCGACGTGGGAACTCAGCCTCATCCGCTGTGGAGCGCCGGTCCCGTCTGGGCGCTTCCGCCAGCCCCTGCCCGTTCCGGAAGCGACACGGCCATGATCGAGACCGAGCAGTCTCGACTACCGCTCGTCAGTCCTTGAGCCAGTCCCAAGCGTCGGCGACGGCGACGAACGTCTTGATCTCTTTGGCGTAGAACGGCTCGGCAAGCTTGGCGAGATGCTTCGCCCACCTGGCTTCCGACACCATCGCCATCTTGTCGATCTTGTCCTTGTATGTGCGGCCGAAGTCGAGGTCTGATGCCCAGGCGCTCGCCTTCTCCCAATGGAAGTCCGAGAGGTCGAGGAGCAGGTCCACGGACCCGTACTCTTTGACGACGGCATCCACCGCGGGGTCAAGCACCGCGTAGTCAGCCTTGGTGATGGTGCCGCTCAGTCTGAAGCCGATGACGTTCCCCGCGCTTTGGTCTATCGCCTCGATCATGGGGTCTCTCCCTCTCCGTTCGTTGGCCTTCACAATCTACCCCCATGAACCCGGCACGCGCCGGCGCACATCAGGCGCGTCGTATGGTGCGCTTCCAGTAGCCCCGGATCATGGTGTCGGACCGATCGATCCCACGCTCATCGAAGAGGTGTCGACGGATCCGCTGCATCGCTGCTGCTTCGCCCGCTGCCCAGATCTTCGTCCCCGGCTCAAGGCGAATCGCTTCGACGAAGGCCATCTGCACCGAGCCGGGGAGAGCGCCTTCGGCCAGCACACCCCACTCCACGGAGGCCGCGCCGTCGCCTCCGAGATCGCGAATCGCCTTGGGTGATCTGACCTCGATCCCAACATGGACGGGCCACTGGGGGGACAAGGCGGCAACAAGTTGGCCGATCGCCGGTACGGCCGACTCGTCCCCCGTCAGCACGAACGCAGATGCTTCGGGGTCCGGCGTGTAGCCCCTGCCGGGTCCGGAGATCGCTGCCTGATGACCCGCCGTTGCATTGACGGCCCAGCCAGACGCCGCACCTCCCTCGTGGGTGACGACATCGAGGGTCAACGCGTTCGTCTCACCGGGGTTCCGGATCGGTGTGAACGTTCGGAGGGTCGGACGGGATCCGTTCTCGAACAGGAATTCGTTGCCGTTCCACGTTGGGATCACCAATCCGGATTCCGGGGACGTTGGCAGTAGCAAACGAACGCTGGCTGCCGGTTCATCGACGATCAACTGGTTGAGCGCGGGCCCATCGAGTGTCAGGCGTGCGAGGTATTCGGACAGGCGCTCGACGCCGACCACGGCCACATGCCGGAAGGGCGGAGGCTCTCGCCGGAGACGCCGCATCGGCTGATCTGCGACCGCATCGGTCATCCGGCGTCCCCCTTTTTCTGTCGGTGGTCCCTCATCAGTTGTCTCTCCCAGATCGCTACAACGTCTACTCGAAGTCCCGGGTCATCGGAACCTCACTCGTCCTGACCGAGGGCGTCAGCCGTCGCGTCGTCGGCAAGCGCCTGCCCGGCTTCTTCGTACAGGTTGCGGGCAACATCGACACCCGCGGCGCACAACTCGGCGATCTGATCCGGGTATCTCGCAATGGCGGCGATCCGGGCATCAGGCAGGAACTCCTGGACACGATGAACGCACTCGAGATTCGCGGCGTGATTGCCCATGGCAGCGATGACCAGATCTACCTCGGGGTGGAACCGCACTCGCTCCCAGTAGTCCCGATCGAGGGCGTCGCCTCGCACCACGTTCCTCCCCTCCGCCTGATGTATCGCCACCCGGTCGCTGCTGCGGTCCACACCGACGGCGATTGGTCCCCGCCGCGCAACGAGCTCGTCGTAGCTACCGGTGCCAACCCTGCCCATCCCGAACACGATCACCCTGGCGTCGCCGCAGTCGACGATCGAGTCCTCCGCCACTGTGGGCCGGCGCTCAAGCCCCTTGAGGCGGGTGGACCAGCGATCGTAGAATTCGTATCGATGGGAGTCGGCGAGCGACGCTACGACGAACGACCCTGCGACTGCAACAGCCACCGTCGAAACCCACGCTTGGTCGATCAACCCCTCGGTCAGTGCTGCTGCTCCGACAATCAAACCGAACTCACTGAACGTTGAGAGCGTCAGGGACGCGTGGAGCGACGTGCGGGCCCGCAGGCGGAATCGGGTGAAGAGCCACAGGAAGCCAAACGTCTTCGCCGGAAGCAGGAGGACGATCACCAGGCCGATTCCCCACGCGGCCGCGGTCGGGATACCGGCGAGTCCGATCGACAGGAAGAAGCCGACGAGGAAGAGGTCCTTGAAGCCAAGGAGGCGGTCGGCCATCTCGCCCGAACGCGCGTGACCGGACAGCAGCAGGCCCGCCATGAGCGCACCAAGATCGGGCTTCAATCCGAGGAGCTCGAACATGCCGGCACCGATCCCTACGGCAAGGGTGAAACCGAAGAGCACCAGGACCTCGCCGTGTCCGCTGCGGTCGAGGAACCAGCCGGCGACCGGGCGGAGCAGCACGAATGCGGGGATGACGAGGATCGCCCAGGGTGATGGCCACTTTCCTTCGACCAGAACAAGGAACGCGACCGCGAAGACGTCCTGCAAAATGAGGACACCAACGGCCGTGCGCCCTGCGAGCGAGTCGGCCTCGTTGGTGCGCTCGAGCGCCTGGACGGCGAATACCGTGCTCGAGAATGAGAGGGCGAAACCGACGAGGACCGCCGTCGCCGGGTCGAGGTCGCGTGCAAGGGGAATCCCCAGGGCCCCGATTGCGAGGAGCAGCGCCCCCACGATTCCCGTCGCTATGGCAGCGAACACCGTCGCCGACGCCCAGACCGACGGACGGGCAAGCGTCTTTGGGCGCAGCTTCAGTCCGATCCCGAAGAGAAGCAGCAGGATTCCGAGCTCGGAGACGACCTCGATTGCTTCGGTGACTTCGTAGCCGAAGGCGTGGAGGACGAATCCCGCAACGAGGTATCCGACGAGTGGTGGCAGACCGACTCGTTTGGCGGCGAAGCCGAGAAGGAATGCGGCGGCGAGAAGAGGTGCGTCCATGATTGCTCGCCATTATGCAGGACGTCGTCTTCGTGTGCGCACTATCTCCGAGCGTGGCAGCAGCCCCGTCCGTCAGATGCTCAGTCGAGCGGCCACCACCACTGGTCCGCCTGGCGGGTCGGATGCGCCTCATCGTCTATTCGGCGCGCCGTTGCTTTGAAGTCCTGGAACTCCCGTTTGGCGACGTTCTCCCGGGCAACGGTCGCGAGCCAATCGTCCACGGCCGCCGAAGCATCAGCCTCGGAAGCGTACGTCGGCTCGAACTCCTTGACGATTGGTACGGGCGTAGCAGCGAGGAACACG
>CAZWDQ010000127.1:3735-5405 GCA_964632475.1 uncultured Acidimicrobiaceae bacterium | reverse complement strand
GGAGATCTCAGCGTAGGAAGTTGTCGAGGTCGGAAGCTATCTCTTCAGCCGTCCCCTCGAACGGCAGGACCAGCTTCAGATAGCCGTCTTTGTCCACGATCATGACCGTTGCGGTGTGGTTGACCAGATAACCCGTCGCGTCCGAACCCTCTGCTGCCTCGTAGTAGACCCCGTACACCGTGGCGATCCGGTCGACGGTGTTGGCATCTCCTGTGACACCGAGGAAGGTGGGATTGAAGTGAGCCATATACTCCTCGAGAATCTCGGGAGTGTCGCGCTCAGGATCGACGGAGATCATGATCACCTGCACGTCATCGGCCTTGTCACCGAGGATATCCATCGCCCGATCGAGTTTGGACAGCGTGATCGGGCAGACATCCGGGCAGTAGGTGTATCCGAAGTACAGCACCACGACCTTGCCCTCGTAGTCGCTCAAACGAACGGTGCTCCCGTTCGGACCATCGAGTTCGATGGATGGAGCGGACTGGTTCGACTGGATGATCTGACCGTGGAACACATAGGGCTGGAATCGTGGGAGAACAACGAAATACGCGGCGGCGCCGAAAACGACGACACCAACGATTACGCCGAGAATGATCTTGAGTGTGCGAGTCATGGGTAGCAGAGGAATAGGTGTGCGGCTTCGTAGGCGAGGCCCGCAGCGCCGGAGGCGTTCCGAATCTCCTCGGTCAGGATATCGAGGTGATGGATGATCTTGTCCGCATCAGACTTCAGCGTGCGATACTCATACTCGCCGCGTATGACTCCCCAGCCGTCGACCAAGATGAGCGTGGGGTCGAAGGAGAAGCTGCCATCGTCGTTCTCCTCGTACCACACCTTGAACCCGGCCTTCACGACGTTGGCGAGGTGTGCCTCGTCACCGGTCGCGAATCGCCATTGCAGCCCGTCGGCGCCGAATTCGTCGGCTTCGGCCGTGAGCACCTCGGTCGTATCGGTTGCGGGGTCGAACGAGATCGTGACCAGACGGAATTCGGTATCTCCCAGATCCACCTCGCCGATGCGATCGCGCACGTCGATCATGGTCTCGTCGAGTCCGTCGCACTCCTCGCCACAGCCGCTGTACCGGAACGTGTAGAGCACGATGTCGCCGCGAACGTCCTCTGACGTGAACGACGCTCCCTCCTGATCGGCGAGCAGATACCCGGGAGAGAGACGGATGCGCGGCAGGACCTGAATCGGTTCAAAGATGGCGAACGCCATCACCGCGAGCACGAGGAGCGCCCCCGGGATCCCAATCCACCACACGAGTTTACGCGAGTCCAACGGAGGCCCCTCCGACCCAAAACGACATCGTCGCCGGTCGATATACTCCGACATCGTACCTGCCAACCGGAGTTCACTTGACCACTTTGATTGCACCAATTCGCCTTGCCCTCGTCACGGTCGCCCTGCTAATTCTGACCGCAGGCTGCGCGTTCCCGGAACAGGGTGCCGACTCCCCGGATCAGATCGAAGGCACCTACTACGTCAACGGCATCGACGGCCGCGGCATTGAATACGGCGGTCGACTCGAGATCACCCCAGGGGATGGGGCGGATCGCTATGCGATGCAGTGGATCATCACGGGAAGCGTCCAGATCGGCACCGGTGCTCGAGATGGCGATGTCATCGAGGCGGAGTGGTCGACCGTCGATGGCCTCGTCAACCAG
>CAZWDQ010000127.1:0-3635 GCA_964632475.1 uncultured Acidimicrobiaceae bacterium | reverse complement strand
AGCATCACGCCCGGGTCGAATCCGTCGACCACGAAGGCATCGGGGTCGACGATCGATTGCCTGAGATACTCCTCGGCCGTGAGTCCGGGAACTCTTGTGGCCGCAGCCGTGGCGACACCATCGAACGACGGGCCGATGATCACGGCGCCCGGGTCGAGCGAGTGGCACACGCGGCAGCCGGTGTTGACACCGAGCGTCGTCTCGAAATACAACGACTCACCCGCATCCGCGCTCGAAACGATCCGCAGGTCGATGTAGGCGAGGTCGAGGATCTCGCCCTCCCTGATGGAGACCGTGTCGTCGTGGAGGACTGTGAACACAGTGGCGTCGATCCGGTCGAATACCCGTATGAACAGTTCATGAGGACCTGGGTCAACAACGATGCGTTCGAGAGCGATCGATGCCTCCGTACCGTCGACGCCCACGAGCGGGTAGGTCTCGTCGTGGATCGTCTCGTCGTCGAGGTCCACGACGAGTCGGCTTGGACCTCCCTCGTCGAGCGCCGGTTCGCCCTCGAATCCGACGAACACCGCGCCACCCTGGTGGTGGAGCGCGATCGACAGCACAGCGTCATCGGTGCCGGCGAGTGTGAACGGGAGATTGGTCGCGGCGATGGAGAGCAGTGACACGAAGAGAACCACCAGACCGACCGGGATCAGCTTGGTCCACGGTGGCACCACGTTGGGGTCGGCGTCGGATCGCACCCCCGGATGCTCGAGAGCGGATGTGAAGTCCGTCGGAGGTACCCAATCTGACTGTATGGGAGCATTGACGAATGCCTTCTCGAGTCGCGGGACCCGGACACGGTCGAGTCGTTCCTGAACCCAGGTGTTGCCGTCACGATTCGCACAGTCTGCCGGCGGACACCCAATGTACTGAACGCTCCCTGCGCCGGTCTCGAGAGCCTCGACCGCCAGGCCAGTGTGGGCCATCCCGATGCATGGGAGAGGGATCACATGGATCGTTTCACCGTCGTCGGTCGTCTCCGACGATCTCAGACTGTCGGCGGCGCCGTGGAGCGCTTGTCGCTCACAGGTGAAGACGATCCTCGGCGAGTCCCCCGTCGCGGCAAGTCGTCGTACCTCCGAAGCAAGATCGTCCACCGGCTCGCCATCAAGGGACATGGCGTCATCCGAACAGCTCCCAATGCAGATCCCACAGGACACGCACCGGTCCGGGATCAGGACAGCGATTTGGCGGTACTTGCCGTCTTCCCTCGGAACCATCTCGAGAGCGTCGTACGGACAGTCGACGACGCAAAGCGTACATCCGGTGCAGCGATCAGCGTCGATGCTGATCGGCTGGAGTGGCGTGCGCCGTCCAAGCCACGGAATCGCGGTTAGGAGCAGCCCGATCCCCAGGAAACCGCCCCAGACGAGGACGGGAGAGAGGTTCAGTCCTGCAGGGAAGAGGAACAGGTAGAACGGATCGATCGGGAACGTTGACGGCATGACGGAGTTGTCGAGAGGAGGCAGCATCCCCGCTGGCCAGAGGATCGACAGAGTCACGATGGTTCCACCGATGATCGTCATCCAGATTCGAGGCGGGAGGAGCTTCGGCCTGTTCAGCCGCTTGACGTGGTACCACAGGAGGAGGCCGATCACGAGCGAGAGGATGACGTGTACGAGGAGGAGCAGCAGCAGGAACGGCCACCCTGAGCCGGCCGCCGGGGTCAAGAGGTTGTCCAGGAGGAAGTCAAGACCGAGCGTGGTGCCGTCGAGGGCCTTGATCAGGATCTCGTTGAGCACCTGTGCCCGCTCGTCCCAGATGAGCCAGTAGCCGGTCACACCGATGAACCACACCATCGCCATCATCCAGATGCCCGAGACCCAGGCGAGCCAGCGCGCGCCACGGAAGCGGTCCTGCACCAGGGTCCGCCACCCGTGAAGCAGCGATGTCACTACAAGCGCCACAGAGGCGTAGCGGTGAACCGCACGCATGACACGGCCTACTGCGCTGCTCTCGAGGCGCCCCACGGCGTCGTAGGACGCATCGAATCCGAACTGGAAGAACATCGTCAGGTAGATGCCGGTGATGAACACAACCACGAACAGGAAGACCGCGATCGTGCCGGTGTGATAGAGCGGATTGAGTCGTGCCGACCCGACCACCTTGTTGACCGGTTGTTCGGCTCGGATCGTCATCCGTTCGAGCCGACGCAAGACACTCCGGAACCAATTCCGGGTACGGAGCGACCAGTCGACTGCTGGTCCTTCTGGCTCGGAAGACCCCTCGGTGCTCACCCCGTCAGGCTACTTCCGGGGAGATCAGGGCGTGAATCCTGGCGACGTCAGCTGCGCCTGGCTGATCTGTTCGTACAACTGTGGACCGTAGGACAGGATGATGAGCACGATGCTCGCGATCAGCCACGGACGCCAACGATCGAGCCATGTGGGCGTGTCCTGAACATCATGGAGCGACTCCGCTATCGGTACCTCGATCGTTTCGCCGTCGGGCAGTCGTTTGCGCTGCAGAGCGGTCACTGCGACGATGACGATGAACAGCATCAGCCCGATCCACATGATCGTTCCGCCGATACCGATACGCCAGAGGTGGCCGGCCCATTCCCCCGGAATGTACGGAGCGGTACCGAGCGGCGTCCGCCGGGGAGCGCCGAGCAGGCCGATGACGTGCATGGCATTCGAGAACATCAACATGCCGCCGAAGTAGGTCCACCCTGCGATCACGGCGAGTTTCGGTCTCCACAACGGCTTCCCGGTGAGATACGGCACGAGCCAGAAGCTGATCGCGACGAAGGTCATCGTCGCCGCCGAGGCCACGGTCAGGTGGAAGTGACCTGGGACCCACGAGGTGTTGTGCAACGCAAGGTTGACACTGTATGAGGCGTTGACGATGCCGCCGATGCCGCCGAAGATGAAGAGAAGCCCGGCGAGGAGTTGCCACACAACGGATGGATCGCCCCAGGGAAGCGCCTTCATCCAGCCGAAGAGCCCTTTTCCGCCGCGCTTGCGAGCACCGTACTCGAGCGATGCCACCACAGTGAACAGCGTCATCATCGATGGGAACGCCACGCTGAACGTCAACAGGGCATGGATGAACTTCCAGCCTGCAGGGACGCCTGGATCGGCGAACTGGTGGTGGAAGCCGAGTGGCACGGACAGGATGAGGAAGAGCCAGAACGAGAGGCGTGCCAGCGAATCGCTGAACATCTTCCCGCCGACCTGCTTTGGCAGCATCGCATACCACGAGAGGTACGCAGGCAAGACCCAGAAGTAGACGAGAGGGTGACCCGTGTACCAGAACAGCGTCCGTGAGAGTTGGGGATCGGTACCCGACGTCCAGCCGAACACCGATGGGAGGATGATCGCGAGGATCTCGCCTGCGATCCCGAGCGTGCCGATCTGCCACATGACCATGGTCACGAGCGCTGCGAATGTCACGAACGGTGCCCGAGTGCCCGGGTTCTCCTTCCTCCACTCGTAGAACGTGAAGTACATGCCGTAGCCTTCGATCCAACTGCCGACGACGACAAGAACCAACCCGATGTAGAAGAGGCTGCTTGCTTCCATCGGTGGGTAGAACGTATAGAGAACGGTCGCCTTGTCGGACAGGATTGGTATGGCGGCAGTCACCAATCCGACGACCATCATCCAGAACCCAATCTTGTTGAGCCA
>CAZWDQ010000126.1:1332-5422 GCA_964632475.1 uncultured Acidimicrobiaceae bacterium | reverse complement strand
GTCGGACTCGAAGAGAAGGCGAACGCGAGGGCAGACGAACTCAGCGGTGGGCAGCAGCAGCGCGTCGGGGTCGCTCGGGCCATGATGCAGGACCCGGAGATCATGCTCGCCGACGAGCCCGTCGCAAGCCTTGATCCGGTTCTTGCCCACAGCATCATGCAGTACCTGGAACTCATCAACCAAGAAGACGGCGTCATGGTGCTCTGCTCTCTTCACTTCCTCGACCTCGTCCACCAGTACGCCGACCGGGTCATCGCATTGAACGATGGAAAGCTCGTCTTCGAGGGATCCCCGAAGGAGATCGACGACGACAAGTTCAAGGAGATATACGGGAAGGAGGCGGAGCGCGTTGGCTAGCTCGACCCCTACGAGCGCAGATCCGGCCGCCGGCGACCAAAAGCCGGACGAGCCAAAGCCCAACGGCCGCAAGTCGCGAGGATGGCGCCGATCCCTCTACATCATCATCGCCATCCTCGTCGCCTTCGTCGTGTACGCCTTCGCTTTTGCAAAGACCGATGTATCGCTCGAAGAGATCCAATCGGAAACGCGTCAGGAACAACTCTTCCGCATCCTGCGCGCCCTCGCCCGGCCCGATCTCGTCACCTACGACACGGAGGATTTGATCGTCACGGCCGACGTGTACGTCCCGTGCAACGGAGCCGAACCGGCTCCCGCCACCGCAGACGCGTCCGGTATCACGATCGCCGTCACGCCGACCTGTGCAGAGCCGGGAGAAGTGCTCACCGTCACCGGGACCGGGTACGAGGAGGGCAAGCGGGTCACCGTCAACTTTGTTCCCATATCGGAATACGCCATCGTGCTCCCGCAGGGAAGAGCCGACGTTGCCGAGGATGGCTCATTCTCCCTCTCTTTCGAGGCCCCGAGTCGGAAGTCCGATGAGCCCCAGCAAGTCGAGGTGATCAGCCGGACGAACGTTGGCGGTTGGATGAATCGCGTTGAAGTGTGGACCGACACCAATCTCAACGGCGTTCAGGACGCCGGAAACCTCCCCTCGTCCGAAGAGCCCATTGCTGCACACAACGTCCTCTTGCCGGACTTCGACATCAGAAGTCCCGGCGGCGTGACGCTCGTCGATGACAACAACAACGTCATCGACTTCATCAGCTGGGGCGGCTCATTCGAGGCGAGCACCGGCTCGGGGACCGGCCTCGTGAGCCGTGACATCGGTTTCGACCCCTTCGCCGTCGGCCTAGACGATTCGGTTCAGCTCACCGGGAACGGCACCGTCGCCGAGGACTTCACCTGGACCGGACCCGCGGCAAACAGTTTCGGTGCAGTCAATTCCGGCCAGACCGCAGTGGATAGCGGCGCTCCGAGTGCGCTGTTCTTCAACGAGATAGCGTTCGACGAAGAACGCCGGCTCGAGATTGCAGGGGCGCCTGAGGCCAGCGTGGCTGAAGTCTCGATGATCTTCTTCGACGGCACCGACGGCGCTCAATACAAGATCATCCAGGTCGCAGACAAGAAAGATCTCTCACCGCGACTCTCCGACAATGCCCTCAACACGTGGGACCGTATCGTCGAGACGGTGATGCTCGCTCTTCTGGCAACCACCGTGGGTACGGCCCTCGCTGTGCCACTCAGCTTCCTGGCGGCCAAGAACCTGATGCGCGACGTCACTGTTCCCGTCATCAACCTGTCACTGTCGCTGATCGCTATCCCGATCGGTCTCGTCGTCGGCATCCAGGCATCGAGATGGGCGTCAGCCCTGCGCGGGTTCACCGACGCTAACTTCCTGACACTCCTGCTCACAATGGTTGTTCTCGGTGTTCTCGGCTGGCTGCTCCTCCGGTGGACCTTCCCGGAAGAGGAGGAGGTTGAGAAGCCAGGACTGGGGTTGCGCTCCCTTCGCGTTGCAGCCCTCATCGTTGTTGCATTCATCGTCCTCATCAGTTCGTACGTCATCGCTGATCTGCTGATTCTCTTCGGCGAGTGGATGGAACGAATCATCACATTCGGCCGGTTCCTGGGAAGCTTCGTCGTGTCGCTCGGAGAGATCACCGAAATCGGGATACCGGTGTTCTCGTCACTCATCGGGGCCTTCGCCCTGGCCGTGGCAGCAAGCAAGCTCGGCTATCTCGTTGTGCGGCACGTATCACGCGGCGTCCTCAATGGCCTGACATTGGCGCTCTCGACGGTGGCCGGAGCGCTCGTGGGCATCGCTATCGGCGCAATCATCGACTGGTTCTACCAACTCGAGAGTCCGTTGGCCACGGTCGTCATCCCGGCCATCATCGGCGGGACCTTCGGAGCCTTCCTCTCGGTCAAGGCGCTCAGGAAGAGCGAATCCCAGAACATTGGTCTGACCGTCTACTACATGGCCCGAACCGTGTTTAACGGATTCCGCTCTATCGAACCGCTGGTAATGGTCATCATCTTCGTGGTTTGGGTCGGCATCGGCCCGTTCGCTGGTGCTCTCGCACTGGCTCTCCACACGATGGCGGCCCTCGCGAAGCTCTACTCGGAGCAGGTGGAGAGTATCAGCACAGGACCGCTCGAGGCCGTTCGGGCCACGGGTGCGACCCGTCTACAGACGATCGTCTACGCGGTCGTGCCGCAGATCATTCCTCCGTACATCTCATTCACGATGTACCGGTGGGACATCAACGTGCGCATGTCGACGATCATCGGTTTCGCCGGCGGCGGTGGTATCGGTTTCCTGCTGCAGCAGAACATCAACCTGCTCCAGTACCGGGCCGCGGCAGCGCAGATGCTCGCCATAGCGATCGTCGTGGCATCGATGGACTACCTCAGCTCACGTCTGCGTGAACGCGTCGTCTAGGGATGAGCGCGTTCCGACTCCGGACCCGTGAAACGGCAGAAGCACTCGAACAGGAGATCCTCTCGCCGGCGGCAACGCTTTCGGGCAACACTGAGGGGCGAGCTATCCCGGAAGCGTCGGACCCGTGGAGGACGGCGTTCGAGCGCGACCGGGATCGCATCCTTCACTCCAAGGCATTCCGAAGGCTGAAGCACAAGACCCAGGTGTTCATGAACCCGGAAGGCGATCACTATGTCACACGCCTCACCCACACGCTCCAAGTCACACAGGTCGGCGGAGCGATCGCACGTGCCCTCAGTCTCAACGGATCGCTGACCGAAGCGATCTGCCTCGGCCACGACGTCGGTCACTCCCCTTTCGGCCACACCGGCGAGGATGCCTTGAGCGAGTTCGTCGAGGACGAGTGGCGCCACTCCACCCAATCCGTGCGGATCTTCGAGGTACTCGAACCGCTCAACCTGACTTCAGAGGTCCTGGACGGGATCATGGCTCACCCTTGGAAGATCGCGACCCCGGCACGCACCCCCGAGGGCGCCATCGTTCGATTCGCCGACCGCATCGCCTATCTCGCACACGACGCTCTCGACGCTCTTCGGGCCGACGTTCTCCGACCCGCTGACTTCCCCCAGCCGGTGCTCGACACACTCGGTATACCCGGGAGCAAGTGGATCGACACGATGATCACATCGGTGGTAGCGACGTCCATGGAACGCGACGAAATCGCCATGGACGATCACACACTCGACGTCATGCTCGAACTCCGTGACTTCATGTTCGAACATGTCTACCTGAGAGCAGACGTCGAGCCACAGCGGATCCGGGCCAGAGAGATCGTCAGAAACCTCGTGGAGTACTACGTTGCCCACCCCGCAGAGATCCCTGACACATACCGCCACGATGATGCCGACACACTGACACAGGTGATCGACTTCGTGGCAGGCATGACCGATCGCTACGCGATAGGCCGCCACGACGCCCTCTTCCGCCCAGCCCTTTTCTAGCCACCAGCTGCCAGCTGCGCGCTACCAGCAGGACCCCAACTACTCCGACACCGTCGTCGCTCCGGGTTCCCGGGCGTTTGGTCGGGCTGGTGGCTGGAAGCTGGAAGCTGGAAGCTGGCGGCTCTTTCAGCTTGTCACCATCGACACGAACGCGAGCACTGCCAGGTTTGCCAGGGTCCATACCAGGGCGACCGTGGCGTATCGACGGAGCCAACGGCCCCATGTCTCTGAGCGGACGGCGAGCGCCGTACCCAGGACGTACCAAAGAGGCAGACTCGTGACGGCA
>CAZWDQ010000126.1:0-1232 GCA_964632475.1 uncultured Acidimicrobiaceae bacterium | reverse complement strand
GCGGTGCTGGTGGAACCTCGCGAAGACGGGCCTTCCGGCGGTGTCTCGTCTGGCGAGTACCCACCCTTGAGGTCTAGCCTGGAGTCCTGCATGTCCACATCGAAACCGTTCGCCCCGGTCATACTCCTCCTGCTTCTCGCGCTGCTCGCGATCACGCCGATTCCCGCCGGTGCACAGACGCAGGGCGCCGTCGACGATGCCGAAGCTGCCCAGGACCGGGCCTATCGTCAACTCCTGGAGGCCAACGAGGCCGTCGGCCAGGCGCTCTCCGAACTCGAGGCGATCGACGATGAGGTTCATGCGCTCGGCTACACGGTCACGGTGCTCGATCGGAAGATCGTCGAGTTCGACGATCAGGTCGCTGACCTCAGAGAGAGCGCCCAGGAACTCGTGGTCGAGGCATACACGAACTCGGGCACGGGGTTGGTCACGGCGGCGTTCACGGCCGGTTCCATCCAGGATCTCCTGACGAGTCAGACCCTCATCGGAGAGGCCACGGAACGGGATCTCGCATCGCTCGACCTCCTCACAGCGGTCAATCGAGAGAACGACCGCCTCAAAGCTGAGGTCGCCGAGAAGCGGGCCGAGGTCGAGGTTCTGCAGGAGAACCAGAAGGTCCTCGTTGAGAGACTGGCCAACGAACGTTCCAAGGCGGACGCTATCTTCGCCGAAGCCCAGGACAAGTACAAGGACGCCTACGACAGATATCAGGCTGAGTTGAGGCGTCAGGCGGAAGCGGAGGCCCGTCGGCTTCGGGAAGAAGCGGCCCGTCAAGCGGCTGCCAACAACTCATCTGGAGCCGCAAGCAGTTCAGCCGCAGCGGGCGTGCCGGCCTCGAGCACTCCCGGTCTCGTCTGTCCCGTCGCCGGGAACACCTGGTTCAGCAACACCTGGGGCGCACCGCGCTCCGGAGGCCGGACACACAAGGGCGTCGACATGATGGCCTCCACCGGGACCCCACTCGTTGCCATGGATTCGGGGAGTATCCGGATGAACTGGCACTATGCCGGCGGTCGCCAGGTCTACGTCTACGCCGACAACGGATACTTCTACTACTACGCCCACTTGAACGGCTACCCGTCGGGTCTTGTCAACGGCCAGCGCGTCTCAAAGGGTCAGGTCATCGGATATGTGGGTTCGACAGGAAACGCGTCCGTCCCCCATCTCCATCTGGGTATGGGACCGAGCTCCGGCGTCTACGTGAACCCGTACCCCACGGTCCGAGCTGTCTG
>CAZWDQ010000125.1:0-5498 GCA_964632475.1 uncultured Acidimicrobiaceae bacterium | reverse complement strand
CATGTGGGGGAAACCCCGTGGAAGTTCGAGTCTTCTCTCCGACACCAACAACCCCTTGGGCACCACCCCTTGGGGTTGTTGTTCGTTCCGGACCCAGCCTCCAGAGTACGGAATACGGCATACGGACCACGCACCCATGCGGAATCGACGGCTCCGGTCTACCGTTGAGTCCAGGGGACCCGGAGGGAGCAGCCACATGGATGACGTTCGTTGGCACGATGTCGACGCCGATGACCTCAACACCGATGAGGTGAAGGCCGTTATTGCCGGCGGCCAGGCGGTCTGCCTCGCCAGGACCGAGGCGGGTCTCAGCGCTCTCGACAACCGGTGTCCGCACCAGGGTGGGCCACTCGGGGAAGGCACAATCGAGGACGGATGGCTGATCTGTCCCTGGCATGGATACGAGTACGATCCCGTCTCCGGCACACCACCCGGCGGGTACGACGACGCCGCAACCCCGTTCCCGCTCCAGCAGACCGACGGTTCGGTTCGAGTCGGCCTCCCGGCCATCGAGGAACGCGAGACCCTCATGGACCAGATGGTCGACGTAATGACGGATTGGGGTGTCGACACCGTCTTCGGCATGGTCGGCCACTCGAACCTGGGAATGGCCGATGCCCTGAGAAAGGCGGAGAGCGATGGCCGTCTTCGCTACTACGGGGTCCGTCACGAGGGAGCGGCCGCGTTCGCAGCATCGGCCTACGGGAAACTCACCGGCCGACCGGCAGCGTGCCTCTCTATTGCCGGGCCCGGTGCAACGAACCTCATCACAGGTCTTTGGGACGCCAACGTCGATCGGGCACCCGTCCTTGCCTTGACCGGCCAGGTCAATACGCAGGTCCTCGGCCCCGGTGCTTTTCAGGAGGTGCCACTCGATCGTGCATTCGAGGCGGTGACAGCTTGGAGCCAGACCGTCCTCGTTCCCGGGAACGCCACCGACCTGATGGCGCTAGCTTTGAAACATGCGATCGTGGACCGATCCGTCGGCCACCTGATCCTTCCCGATGAGGTGCAGGAGATCTCGGGACTGGCAGATCCCCCCGAACGCCCGATGCCCGGCCGGCTTGCCGACCCGAGGATCGAGCCGCGGCGGGAAGAAGTTGATCGAGCCGTTGAGCTGCTGTCGCTCGCAGAGCATCCTGTCATCGTTGCCGGAAACGGTGCCAGGGCCCACCGGAAGGATGTGATCCGCCTGGCGGAGAAGCTGGATGCTCCCGTGGTCACGACATTCAAGGCGAAGGGGCTGATCGGTGACGACCATCCGCTGGCATGCGGGACACTCGGCCGGTCTGGCACGCGCGTGGCCGCCGCCACCATGAGTCACGCGGATGTTCTTCTCGTTCTCGGAGCGTCGTTCTCGAACCACACCGGGATCTCTGAGAAGAAGACCACGATTCAGGTAGACGTCGACCGGATGACGCTCGGCAAATTCCATCCGGTCGACCTTCCGATTCTCGGGGACATCGGGGCCTTCATTGCCCAGATCAATGCGCGTCTATCGGACTATGACCGGCCCGAGGTCCGCAGCGCTGTGGCCGATCGTTGGACACAATGGCGGGCGGAGAAGGAACGCCGAGCGAACCTCAAGGATGTACGAGGATGGATGCACCCGGCCCGCGTTTTCGAGGTGCTGGGGAGGATCACTCCGGATGATGCCGTGATCACCGTTGACGTGGGCAACAACACCTACGCGTTCGGTCACTACTTCGAGTCCAAGGGAGAACAGGACGTCCTGATGTCCGGCTATCTCGGGTCGATCGGTTTCGCCCTCCCCGCGGCGATGGGTGCGTTCGCCGCGACGAGGGGGACTCGGCCGATCCTCTCGATCTCGGGTGACGGCGGTCTCGGTCAGTACCTCGCCGAGTTCACGACTGCCGTCAAGTACGGGATGCCGCTCACGCATGTCGTCCTGAACAACGATGAACTTGCGAAGATCAGCCGTGAACAGGTCTCAGCGCTGCGTCCCGTGTGGCAGACAGATCTCGTCAACCCGGATTTCGCGGCATTCGCCGAACTCTGCGGTGGTAGGGGATTCCGAGTCGATGAGCCGGAAGACCTTGAGCCGGCCCTAGCGGAGGCCCTCCAGACCGACGGCGGACCATCGCTCGTTGAGGTTCGGACGTCGCCGCGCTGGACGTGACGAACGTGACTCCGAAGAACGGGCCCTCTGTCCGTATCCTCCAGAGCAGAGAGACCGGGGATACATCATGATTCACATCACCCTCTCGGGTGACATCTTCCTCAAATCACGGCGCACCCAGCCGCGAATGATCAAACGCGTCCTCTCGAGTCTGCGCCTGGCACTGGACGAAGCCGGGTGTGAGGCACCATTCGAGCGATTGGGATCCCACCGATTCGCAATCGATCCGGGAGATCGGACCGATGAGGTCGTCGAGCGAGCCACTCGCGTCTTCGGTGTGGCATCGGTCGATGAGGTCGAGGAGATCGCGGCCGGTGACCTCGATCATCTCGCCTCCGAGGTGGCTCGCCTCACTCGTGACCGGGTCTCTGGCCGAACATTCGGCGTCAGAGTGAAGCGGCGCGGAAGCCACACATGGAAGTCATACGACCTCGCATCAAGATCGGGAACTCTCCTCGTCGAGGCTGGTGGATCCGTCAACCTTGACAATCCTCAGGAACCGGTCGACGTCATGGTGTTCGACGAACGGGCGTTCCTCGTCGTTGCGCACCATCGCGGACCGGGGGGCTTCCCCGTCGGAACGCAGGAGCCGGTCCTCGGCCTCGTTTCCGGTGGCTTCGATTCGGTGGTGGCAGCCTGGATGATGATGTCACGTGGATGCCCGGTTGAGTTCGTGCACTTCACATTGTCATGCTCTCAATCCGACCACGCCGTGGCGGTCGCCCGCTTGCTGTGGGAGCGATGGGGATACGGCACCGATCCGATCGTTCACGTGGTGGAGTTCCAGCCGGTGAAAGAGGCGCTGCTCGAACGCGTTGACGTCAGGATGCGTCAAGTCGCTTTGAAGGTGCTGATGGCTCGCGCCGCATCCCAGATCGCTGAGGAACGTGGGATCCTGGCTTTGCTGACCGGCGATGCGATGGGCCAGGTCTCATCCCAGACGTTGCCGCATCTGGTTGCGGTGTCGGAAGCTTCCGACGTCCCGATCTTCCGGCCCCTCCTCGGCCTTCCCAAGCAGGACATCATCGATTACGCCAGACGGATCGGGACGGCTGAGATGTCGGCACGCGCCCAGGAGGTGTGCGACCTTTCGGAAGGAATGCCGGTCGTTACGGGCGCTCGACCCGAGAAGGTCGCCTCGTCGGTGAAGGATATTCCGAAGTACCTGATGACCGATGCGGTCGCGACGAGGAAGACGTTTCTTCTCAAGGATTGGTTCCCCGGCACTCTGTAGCTGGTCTCGGGACCTCGCCTATACTCACACCGAATCCAAATGGGAGGGACCTCATGGCGCGGATCGTACGTCTGTTCATAGTCGGAGCGATGCTCCTTGCACTCGGCGCAGGTGTGGCTGCGTGCTCCGGAGAGAATCAGCCGACGACGACCTCGCCGGAAGGAACCGAAACGACGCAGGCGCCCGAGACCACCCAGGCTCCGGATACGACGCAGGCGCCCGAGACCACCCAGGCTCCGGATACGACGCAAGGTTCCGATACCACCGCCGCCCCCGTTGACGAGGGCGAAGGAGAAGCTCCGTGGTGGATTCTGATCGTGGGTGGGATTCTCATCATCATCCTGATCGTGGTGCTTGCCCGCTCTGGCAGGAAGAAGGACGTCACGGTCGCACATCAGGGCCCGACGTGGAAAGAACTTGCTCGGAGCGGCTACGCCGATTCTCGCTGGTTGTTCGATCACCTCACCGAGGCTCTCGCCCTCTGGCGTGGTAACGCTCAGTTCGATCAGAAGACGGCGATCGGTGCAACTGCCGAGACCGCGAGTGCCGAGACCTGGGAGAAGCTCTCCGGTCGAATGAATGCTGCTACTGAACACCTCTACGCCCTCGAAGCGGCTGCACCCGACACCAGAACCGCGGCGACGGCACGTAGCGTCGTCGATGGTCTCAACGACACCCGGGCGAGCGTCGACGCGAGGGCAGAGGCTCGGTATGCGTATCGGTCGGCTGAGGCGAACGGGGAGGGACAGTCGGATCGTTCTGCCAGCCTCGCTACAGCGAGGGATCGGGAGCAACGGGCATCCGCGAACCTCGGCGAGTCCAGAAGGAGCCTTGCTGAGGCGTTGACAAGCCTCTCCGCGATCACCTGACAGGTCGCAGAGCAATCAAAGGCGGCTGGCGGCGTCTAGCCATGAGAGGTCGGTATTGCCACCCGAGATGATGACGCCGACGCGCAAACCTGAGAAACGCTCCGGTTCTGTTCTCAGCGCCGCAAGCGGTGTGGCGCCGGAAGGCTCGACGACGAGCTTCATCCGCTGAAGGAAGAACAGGGCTGCTTCGAGGATCGACGTCTCGGTCACCCTGATGATGTCGGCCTCGAGCGCAGTGAGAATGGCGTACGGCCTGGCCCCGATCCCCGTGAGGAGCCCGTCGGCCAACGTGACGGGGTCGGTGACACCCGCCAACCGTCGTCCCGACCGAAGTGAGCGGAACGCGTCGTCAACTGCGAAGGGTTCGGCGCCGATGACCGGGATCGCCGGACTCTGTGCTGCTGCCACGGTTGCTGCCCCCGAGAGCAGTCCGCCCCCTCCGATGGGGGCAACGATCACGTCGAGGCCCCCAACTTGATCGACGAGCTCGAGTGTGGCGGTGCCCTGCCCCGCGATCACTGCCGGATTGTCGAAAGGATGGACGAGCACCGCCCCCGTTCCCGCAACGACCTCGGCAGCTGCCGACTCCCGATCGGCATGGTCACACGGCACGACCTCGGCTCCGTATGAGCGGACCGCTTCGATCTTCAGGAGAGGCGCCGTGCGTGGCATGACGATCCATGCTGGGAGGCCCCGAAGAGCAGCTGCATACGCGACGGCCTGCCCATGGTTCCCCGACGAGTGTGTCACCACGCCGGAAGCATCCTCCGGGAGTTGAAGGACGGCGTTCGTGGCCCCACGTGCCTTGAAAGCCCCAACCTTCTGCAGATTCTCGGCCTTGAAGAAGACGCTCATACCGAGTTCGTCGTCGAGGGTTGACGATGTGAACACCGGCGTTCGATGAACAAACGGAGCGATTCGAATGGCGGCTGCCTCGACATCGGCGTATACGACGGGGAGGGTCAAGAGGGTCGCTCCTGGTTGCGTGGTTGTGTCATGGAGATGAAGTACGCGCCGAAGGCTGCTGCGGACAGGACATGCCACAACCCGTGGAATTGGAGCACATCGTCGGGAGTGCATGTCGATGCTCCAGAGCGGCCAAGGGCGTTGAAGAGGAGTGCGCCGGCGAAGAGTGCAAGCGCCGTGCCGTACCAACGGCCATCGATTCCACCGACTCTGTGCATGAGCAGATCTGAGACAACCAGCGCAACCACGGACAGTCCGGTGAGGAGATTCGTGGATGTCGGGAAGAAGA
>CAZWDQ010000124.1:0-5520 GCA_964632475.1 uncultured Acidimicrobiaceae bacterium | reverse complement strand
AGGGCGGAGTCCTAGGCCGCTGGACGATGGGGGCAGGGCCCCGAAAGCATAACGGTCTCGGATAGGCAGTGAACAAGGGAGTATATCGACCTCTAGGCCTTGTGAACAGGCAGGCAGGGACCTCCGACCCCACCGGCAGGGTCATCCGGCCCTCCCAACAGGCGGCTCTGGCGCATAGCCTGCACTTACCTGTTCGCGATCCGGAGGTTGTAGCCGTGGCCGACGTAACTCTTGAGAACCTGATGTCTGAAGACAGGGTCTTCCCGCCGTCCGAGGAATTCGTTGCAGCAGCGAATGCTGGGCCGGAGATCTACGAGGAGTCCGCTGATTCGGAAGCGTGGTGGACGAAGCAGGCCCTCGAGCGCATCTCCTGGTATCAGGAGCCAACCGTCGGCCTCAACTCCGACAACGCTCCGTTCTTCAAGTGGTTCGAGGATGGCAAGCTGAACCTCTCGTACAACTGCCTCGACCGCCATCTTGACACCATCGGCGACAAGGTCGCCTACCACTGGGTCGGTGAGCCGGGAGACACTCGGGACCTCACCTACTCCGAGCTGTATGAAGAAGTTACGAAGTTAGCGAACGGTCTGAAGTCGCTCGGCGTCGAGAAGGGCGACCGCGTTGCGGTCTACATGGGGATGGTCCCTGAGCTCCCGATCACGATGCTCGCTTGCGCAAGGATTGGAGCCGTCCACTCCGTCGTCTTCGGAGGCTTCTCCTCAGACTCGCTGGCCGACCGCATCCAGGACGGCGCAGCGAAGGTCCTTGTGACGCAGGACGGCTCATGGCGCAAGGGCTCAGTCTTCCCGCTCAAGGACCACGCCGACGTCTCCGTCGCAGCGTCTCCAACTATCGAGCACGTCGTTGTCGTCGAGCGGGCCAAGAACGAAGTCAGCATGACCGAGGGCCGGGACATCTGGTGGAACGATCTGATGGAAGGTCAATCCACTGTATGCGAGCCCGAGGTAATGGATGCAGAGGACATCCTCTACATCCTCTACACGTCGGGAACCACGGGGAAGCCCAAGGGCATCGTCCACACGCAGGGCGGATACCTGGCCGGCGTCATGACGACGCATTCACTCGTGTTCGATATCAAGGACGACGACATCTACTGGTGCGGTGCCGACATCGGCTGGGTCACCGGCCATTCGTATATCGTCTATGGACCCCTCGCCAACGGCGTCACCGGCGTCATGTATGAGGGCGCGCCGGACGCTCCGAACAAGGATCGCCTCTGGCAGATTATCGAGGACTACAAAGTCACGATCTTCTACACAGCTCCGACCGCGATTCGGGCGTTCATGAAGTGGGGTGACGAGTTCCCGGCAATGCACGATCTGTCGTCACTGCGACTGCTCGGAACGGTCGGCGAACCGATCAACCCCGAGGCGTGGATGTGGTATCACGAGCACATCGGAAACGAGAACTGCCCGATCGTCGACACCTGGTGGCAGACCGAGACCGGTGCCATCATGATCACGCCGCTCCCCGGCGCCGTGGCAACGAAGCCCGGCTCGGCGACGCATCCGTTCCCGGGCATCGCGGCAACAGTCGTCGATGAGGACGGCAACGAGGTCGGCGTACCCGGCGGCGGGTTCCTGGCGATCACCGAACCGTGGCCAGCGATGCTTCGCACGATCTACGGAGATGACCAGCGCTACGTGGACACCTACTGGTCGCGGTTCGATGGGAAGTACTTCCCAGGCGACGGCGTCAAGCGCGACGATGACGGCTACTTCTGGCTACTCGGTCGCGTCGACGACATCATGCTGATCGCCGGTCACAACATCTCGACGACAGAGGTCGAGTCGGCCCTCGTGTCACATCCATCGGTCGCCGAGGCGGCAGTCGTTGGTCGCGCCGATCCGGTCACCGGTCAGGCGATTGCTGCGTTCGTCACACTCAGGGGTGGCTTCGTCGGTGACGAAGCCCTGCTCCAAGAGCTGCGGAACCACGTCGCAGCGTCGATCGGACCGATCGCGAAGCCGAAGAGCATCGTGTTCACCGCCGACCTGCCGAAGACCCGTTCCGGGAAGATCATGCGGCGACTCCTGAAGGACATCTCGGAACAGCGTCAACTCGGCGATGTGACGACGCTGGCCAACGCGGACATCGTTGCTGAGATCACAGCCGAGTCGGAAGCGAACTCTCAGGACTGACCACGAGGCTTCCCTCGTCGCGCGTGCCTGCGTGTCGGTCGAGCCGACATGCGGGCACGTGTGACGCGTCCCGGAAATGCACGCCCAAGGCCTAGCCTGCCGGGTATGACCACCGATGCACCAAGGCGCGAGTATGTCGACGGGACGACAGCAATCGTTCGCGGAGCGATCGACGCCGGCTGTACGTTCTTCGCCGGCTACCCGATCACCCCTGCGTCCGGGATCCTGATGGCGATGATGCGTGAACTCCCGAAGGTCGGGGGTGTCGCGATGCAGGGCGAGGACGAGATCGCTTCGATGGGAATGTGCCTCGGCGCAGCGATGTCGGGGGCGAAGGCGATGACGGCCACATCTGGCCCGGGGATCAGCCTGTACTCGGAGAACATCGGCCTGGCGATCATGGGCGAAGTGCCACTCGTCATCGTCGATGTCCAGCGCCTCGGTCCTGCGACCGGTGGAGCCACGACCGTCGCACAGGGTGACGTTCAGTTTGTCAGGTGGGGAACCGGGGGCGGCTATCCGGTGATCGTGCTCGCGCCGTCGAGCGTCCCAGAGTCGTATTCGCTCACGGTGAAGGCATTCGAACTTGCCGAGCGTTTCCGCTGCCCCGTATTCCTCCTTACCGACAAGGAATTGGCGATGACGCTTTCGGCGGTCGACATCGATGAGTACGCCGCGGGCGGAGGAGTGGAACGCCAGGAGAAGCGCGAAGGCCTGCCGTACTCGTGGGAGCCGATCGACGCGGTCGAGCCGATGCGCCGGTACGGCGAAGGAGATGCCTTCCGTTTCACTGGATCCACCCACGACGAGGGTGCCTACATCACGAAGAACGCAGCCAAGGTCGGGGCGCTGAACGAGCATCTCATCGCGAAGATCGAAGCCCATCGGGATGAGATCGAAATGGTTGAGGCCGACCTTGTGTCCGGAGCTGACACCATCGTGATCTCGTATGGAGTTACCGCCGGCGCAGCGCGTGCCGCGGTCGCCCGACTGCGAATCGAAGGAATTGCCGTATCAAGCCTGTTTATCCAGAGCCTCTGGCCGATTCCGGAGACCGCCCTGCTTAGCGCCTTTGAAGGCATCGAACGGATCATCGTCCCGGAGTTGAACATGGGCCTCTACGGTCGAGAGATTGAACGGATCGCCGATGGTCGGGAGGTCGTCGGGGTGAATCGCGTTGACGGTGGGCTCATCACGATCGACGAGATCATGGAGGCAGTGGGATGAGCGCCATCACGATCACTCCGATCGCAACCTTCCGCACGGACGATCCATACCCGTTCTGCCCGGGGTGCGGACACGGGCCGATCCTCGATCGACTCAACGAAGCGATGGTCAAACTCGATCTGAATCCAGCAAAGGTCGTGATTGTCTCCGACATCGGGTGTTCCGGGCTCTCGGATCAGTACTTCGTCACCTCGGCCTTCCACGGACTGCACGGACGCTCAACGACATACGCCACCGGAATCAAGCTCGCTAACCCCGACCTCGATGTCGTCGTAATCATGGGCGACGGCGGGACCGGGATCGGTGGCACGCATCTGATCTCGGCGGCCAGACGGAACATCGGGATCACCGTCATCGTGATGAACAACCTGAACTTCGGCATGACCGGCGGCCAACACTCGACGACGACACCGGAGGGTGGTATCACGTCGACGACGCCGTTCGGGAATCTGGAACACCCTCTCGACATCTGTGCCACCGTCGGCGTGAACGGTGCCGCATACGTCTATCGGGGATCGTCATTCGATAGGGACCTCGCCGATAGGTTCGCTGCCGCGATGACGACGCCCGGCTTCGCCCTGCTCGACATCTGGGACCTCTGCACTGCTTACTACGTGCGATCGAACAAGTTCACCCGGGCCGGCATGGAGGATTCCATGCGATCCTGGGGGATGGAGCCCGGTCTCCGCTACGACCGCGAAACGGCCGAGTATTCCGCCGGGTATCGCACAGCTCACGCTGCGATCGTTGGAACCCCGGTCGCCGAACCTCGCCCAATTCCCGTCGGTTACGGCCACACCCTCGATCGGCCGATGTCTCTTGTCGTTGCCGGCTCGGCGGGCGGGAAGGTTCGTTCAGCGTCGAAGCTCGTGGCCCTCGGCGGCATTCGTTCCGGGCTGTGGGCCGCACAACGCGACGACTATCCGGTGACGGTGAAGTCCGGGCACTCGGTATCAGAGCTGTGGATCGCCCCTGAGGAGATGCCACTGACGGCTGTGAAGAGCCCGGACGTCCTGGCGATCATCTCGTCGGACGGGTTCGGTAAGGCTGGTCCCTATCTGCGTGAGATGACGCCGGATGACCGGGTGCTCACGATCCCCGAGCACGCCGAATTGGAAACAAGGGCGCGTGTTGTCGTGATCGACCCGAAGTCGGCCTCGAAGCGAATCCCGAAAACGTCGATGGGCCTCGTCTACCTATCCACCGCATTGGCGATGACGAACCCGTACCCGCTCGATGCGCTTCGCGAAGCCGCGGGAGCCGGCTCGTTTTCCGAGATCAACCTCGAAGCAGTCGAAACAGGGATCGCCCTGGCTCGACAGTGATCAGTCGAGGAGTTGCACTTCGCAGCGGATGCCGGGCGAACGGGCGAGCCGTCCGTCGATTGTGACGAGGGGACAATCGAGTGCTTCCGCGAGCGCCACATATACGGCGTCGTACGGCGTGAGGTTCTCCTTGAGAGCGAAGATTCGGGGAAGCAGGGGGAGCGTCGGGTAGCGCATGACGGGAAGCGCGGCCAGGAAGTCGAGAGCTACGGCGTATCGATGTGTGGCCAGTTCGTCGAGGAGCCACAGTCGCCGGAGAGCGTGCATGGTCTCGACGTCTGCCAGATCGGGGATCGATGCGCTCTCGTGTACGTCCAGCGCTGCTCGAGCACGTTGACCTGCATCGCCGTCATCTCCAACCAGGTCGACCAGGACAGATGCATCCAAGACGATCATCGGGAATCGCGAGCCTCTCGGATCAGCGAGGCAGCGCGCTCGAAGCCGATCTCGTTGTCCCCGTCGTATGCCTCGATGTCAGCGAGGACGGAGGCGAGCGTCGGTGTTCGAGCAAGGCGCTCGAGTTCAAGTTTGAGATAGAGCTGCAGCGACTGTCCAGCGTTCGATGCTCGATGGACCAGCTCGGCATGCACGTCGTCCGGGACATCGCGTATGAGTACGTTCGGCATGCTTACAGAATGCAAGCACTTCTCGGGTGTGTCAAGAGGGCTGACTCCCCATCCGGCAGAGACTCAGCAGATTCTCGGCAGCTGCTCGCCGACCTGCATGTCAACGACACGTGTGGAACCGAGCGGCGTCCTTGCGGCGACCATGCCGCGGTGCGTGTCGGTGACCTCTCCGATGATCGT
>CAZWDQ010000123.1:2977-5620 GCA_964632475.1 uncultured Acidimicrobiaceae bacterium | reverse complement strand
CATCCTCGCCGACGGCTGATCCTCGTCGGATGCCGTGCCATTCTCCCTCCCCTCACGGGAGGGAGAAGACCTACTCGCGCCGCCTCTCGGGACCAGCTGCTAGTCGTCCTCTTTGATGCTCCGCATCGACCAGATCAGCGTACGCATGGAGAGTGGCTGCTTCAGAACCGTGACGACGGCTGCCGCCACGTCCTCAGCCCTCATCATGTCGTCAAGCCCCGGCATGTCGGGAGTTCGGCCCGCCCCCATGGCGAACTCGGTCGCCGTTCCCCCGGGGCAGATCGCGCTCACCCGGATGCCGAATTCCCGCAGCTCGCGATCGAGGCCACCGGCGAGACCCAACTGCGCGTGTTTAGTCGCTGCATAGACGGCCTCGTCGCCGGCTCCGCGCAAACCGGCAACTGAGGCAACAATGACGATGTCGCCCCCGCCGGCTTCGACAAATCCGGGTACTGCGGCGCGGATCGGCCACACCGTGCCCGCGACGTTGATGTCCATCATCTCGCGAAGCTGCTCGTCGCTCAGATCCATGATCCCGCCATATGCGCCGATGCCCGCATTGGGAACAATCGCATCGAGTCGGCCGAACCTCTCGTACGCCTGTCCAACGAGTCGCAGCGAGTCCGCCGGTTCCCGTACGTCCATCTCAACGACTGCAACCTTGTTTCCCAACTCGGCAGCGAGTTCATCGAGGCGGTCGATCCGACGCGCCCCGAGCACGACAGAGGATCCCTCCGCAACCAGTGCTCGGGCCGTCGCGGCCCCAATGCCCGAACTTGCCCCGGTGATCGCGACCGTGAGGTCAGTGAGGTCTCTCATTCAATCTGCCCTTTCTCTCTCGACTCAGACCGTGCGCCGGAGGATCCGATTCACGACGTTCTCCAGCTGTTCCTGGCGTCCCGAGACCGGTGCCGGATCGATCTCGCCGGAGGCGACCCTCTCCTCGAGAATCGGGAGACTCACGGAACCGTCCATGATCTCGGTGCCGATCCCGGTCGACCATCCGGCGTAGCGAGCCTTCCTGGCTCCATCGAGCGTTCCGTCTTCGATCATCTCGGCTGCCACTAGCAGCGATTGTGCGAGCGTGTCGATCCCGCCCACGTGGCCGTGGAAGAGGTCGTCACGACTCATGCTCTGGCGTCGCAACTTGGTGTCGAAGTTGAAGCCACCGGTGCCCAGGCCGCCGCCACGCAGAATCTCGTACAGCGCCAGGCTCACCTCTTCGACCGAGTTGGGGAACTGGTCGGTGTCCCATCCGTTCTGCGGATCGCCGCGGTTGGCGTCGATGCTCCCGAAGATGCCATTGTCCACGGCGTATGCCACCTCGTGGTGGAAGCTGTGCCCGGCCAGCGTGGCGTGATTCCCCTCGATGTTGACGAACAGCTCACCCAACAGGTCGTATCGCTCCAAGAAGCCGTGCACCGTGGAGCAGTCGTAGTCGTACTGGTGCTTCGTCGGTTCCTGAGGTTTCGGCTCGATCATCAGCATGCCTTCGAACCCGATGCTGTGCTTGTAGTCGACGACCATGTGCAGGAATCGCGCGAGTTGCTCGGACTCCTGGCGCATCATCGTGTTGAGGAGCGTCTCGTAGCCCTCCCGGCCACCCCACAGAACGTAGTTCGCTCCGCCGAGACGCTGCGTGGCGTCGATGGCGTTCTTGATCTGAGCCGCCGCGTACGCGAAGACCTCGGGATCGGGATTGGTGGCTGCGCCCGCCGCGTAGCGCGGATGGCTGAAGAGATTGGCCGTCCCCCACAGCAACTTCACACCCGTCGTTGCCATGTGCCCTTCGGCGTATTCGACCATCTCCTCGAGATTGCGCTTGCTCTCGGCGAACGTCTCCCCTGCAGGTGCCAGATCGGCGTCGTGGAAGCAGAAGAACGGGGTGCCGAGCTTGGCAAAAAACTCGAATGCGACGTCTGCCTTCTGTTTCGCAGCCTCCATAGGATCCCTGCCGGCATCCGCCCACGGCCGATCGAACGTCCCGGCGCCGAACACGTCGCTGCCCGGCCAGGCGAAGGAGTGCCAGTAGGCGACGGCGATCCGGAGTTGATCCTCCATCCGCTTGCCCAGCACGACGCGATCGGGGTCGTAGAACCGGTACGCCAGGTCCGTTTCGGTGTCGGGTCCCTCGTACCGGACGGGACTCACATCGGTGAAGAACTCTGACATATTCGACTCCCTCTCTGGGTGTTCACTGCGATCGACCGCTCCTTCCCACACTACAAGCCGGAAACTCGGACGGGTTCCTGATCAACCGGAGGTTTCGAGGATGGAGTCGATCACCTTCATGTTGGCGATCGCGTCCGACACCGGCACGGGAACCGGACTGTCGTCGAGGATCGCCTGAGCGAACAGTCTGGCCTGAATGGTGTACTGATCCTCAGCCGGGAACACCAATGTCTCCGTGGCCGGAGCGACCGGTGGGTCTCCCCCCACCGTCAGGAGGATTCTTGTCTCACGATTCGGTGGGATATTGAACGGGATCTCTATCTCGATTCGACCTGTGCTCCCGACGATGTGGACCCGTTGGTAGTCCTCGGATCGGATCGAGCACGTGAACGTCGCTTGACCGCCTCCAGGGAACTCGAGCACTGCAGAACTCAGGGTGTCGATTCCCATCACCGGATCCCGCCGAACCGC
>CAZWDQ010000123.1:0-2877 GCA_964632475.1 uncultured Acidimicrobiaceae bacterium | reverse complement strand
GCGATGGCAACGACCTCACAGTTCTCCGCTGCCTGGATGGCCGGTGTCACCTTCGTCATACCGATGTCGGCCGTGCTCAAAATGCCCCAGCGAACCGTGGTCACGTTCTCCTCCTCCGCTCCTTCTCAGTTACCTCACCCGTCCATGCTCACCATATCGGACTCCCTCGCCACCGATCCACGCACGTGACGAACAGTGGCCACTTGTCCTTGGCCTGTGAGCATCGTTATCCCCGCTCTGGTACCGTCTGTGGGGACACGACAGTCAACGGAGGTCGTCATGTGTTGCTTGTTCACTTCATTGGTCTTCCTCGGGCCACGTGTTGGAATCCTCGTTTGGTGGTTGATCGACCCGGCGCGGTGGGAGGCCGCATTCTCGAGTTTCTGGTGGTCTTTCATCGGATTCCTCTTCGCCCCGTGGACCACGATCATGTGGGTATCGGTGGCAGGCAACGGTGTTGCCGGATTCGACTGGATCATCATTGGCCTCGGAGTCTTCGCTGACATTGCTTCCTACTCGTCGAGCGCCTACGGCAATCGCGAGCGGTACACGACGACCTGAGATGCCTCAGGGCGCTACGTGTCGCGCCTCGACGCAATCCAGGCCCCAACGAGTACGAGCGCTGTTCCAACAACTGCAGCGGGTTCGACGGCGTCCCCTCGAACGGCGACGCCGAGAACGATGGCTACGACGGGTACGAAGTAGATCGCGACTGATCCTCGCGGTCCACCGACCCGCCCCACCAGCGTCGCCATCAGCACGAAGGCAAGTCCGGTTCCGAGTGCACCGAGCGGGATCATGGCGAGAGCCGATGGCCAAGCCCACGTGCTACCAGGCATCTGGAACAGACCGAACGGCACCACAATCACCAGAGCGGCGAGTTGGGCATTGAACAGCACAGGAAGCGATCCGTACTTCTGTTGGAGCGGCACCACGAGATTCGTCGACAGGCCGTAGAGAGCGACGGCGCCTACCACGAGCATCGTGCCAAGTGCCGTAGCCGACGAATCGACGACTTCGGGCGCTGAGATCGCAACCACGCCGACGAATCCGACGCCGATCCCCACCAATTGCCGCCAGCCGGGCAGTCGCTTGAGCAACAGCGTCGCCCAGGCCGCCGCAGCGATAGGGACTGCTCCGTTGAGCATGCCGGCCACAGACGAGTCGATCCACTGCTGAGCGATCGGGAAGATCGTGAGCGGTATCCCTATCCATATGACCCCGAGGCCAAAGACACGCGCACGATCTTCTCTGTCGATGCGACCCCTTGCCTTGGGCACGAGGCCGAGTGTGAGCGCGCCGAGGGCAATTCGAGCCAGCGTTACAACGCCCGGGCGAAACGCGTCGAGGCCGATGGCCATGAACACGAACGAGGAACCCCAAATGAGAGCTACGGCGGTGAGGAGTCCCCACTCCATCGATCCGAAGGCTTCCCGGTTCGTTCCGTGCGCGGTCGACGGGAGCGAAGCGGTCGGCCGGGTGGGACCATCGGGCATCGAATCAGCGTAACGGTGACGAGGAGTTGGACAGCACAGACGTGTTCAGCAATCGAGGGTGAGAATCCCCGGTCGTCATGAGTACAGTCGATCAAGATGCCGACGACGAACGACAATGCGATCCTCCGAGACATCGTGGCTCGCGTGCCGGAACTCGCCGAGATTTCGGATCTGCAGGTGAAGCGTCTGATGGGTGGCCTCACCAATCGGAGCTACGTCGTCGGTACAGTCGGTAGCCAGTTCGTGATTCGGATCGCCGGAGAGAGCGGACCACTCCTCGGCATCGATCGGGTCAGAGAGAAGGAAGTGCTCGACATCGTTGAGGTGGCAGGGATCATGCCACACGTCGCCGCGTTCATACTGCCGGATGGGCACTCGGCAACGCGATTCATCAGTGAAGCTCCCGCTCTCAGCATCGACGAGTTCACGTCACCGACGGTGGTTCCACGCCTCGCAGCAGTTCTACGTGACGTCCATGGTCTCAAGCACGTTGAGGGCATCTTCGGCGCCTATGCCGACATCGAACGGTGGATGAACCTCCTCAGGTCGAAGGGCACGCCTCTACCGTCCCGTCTCGGACCACTGCTCGAACTCGCCACCGCATCGAACGCCCTCCAGGCTCGCATACCCGAACACGAGATGGTGCTCTGCCACAACGACCCCTATCACCTGAACTTCCTCGACGACGGATCGCTCTGGCTCATCGACTGGGAGTACGCCGGCATGAACGACCCGATGTACGACCTGGCCGGTATCGGGTACACGCTCGACGACGAGGGTCGCGATCTACTGCTCGAGGCGTACTTCGGATCGGTCACCCCCGAACATCGGCACGCCCTCGAAGTGCTCATTCCCGTGTACCTGTGCTGGAACGTCGTGTGGTCTCTCGTTCAGATCGACGGCGGCATCAGCGGGTTCGACTACTTCGCCTACTCCGAAGAACTCCTTGATTGGATGCCGCCGCTCCGGTGAGGTCGTGCGGCGCCCACGGCGCACCCGATAGACATCGGAACGACTCACCCGGCGTGTGTCGCGCTCCCCAGATCCGAGGCTCGCAGACGGAATCGAGATCCCTGAGTCGGTACGGCGATTCATCGACGGCGAGTAGCCGGCACCAATCGGATCAGGGCGCCGCAAGGATCCCGAGTCCGTTGAGCCAGAGATGGAGCCGGTCGGCCGTAGTGAACAAGTGCGTGATGTACCCGAGATCGGTGGCCGTGGCGATGTTGGCTGGAGAGTCGTCGACGTACGTCGTGGAGGCGGGGTCGAGGTCATAGCGGTCGTTGAGAATCTCGAAGAGTCGTGGGTCTGGTTTCGCTACCCGTTCTTGTCCTGAGACAACGATGCCGTCGAAGAGCTCTTCGACGAACGGGTAGCGCTG
>CAZWDQ010000122.1:0-5626 GCA_964632475.1 uncultured Acidimicrobiaceae bacterium | reverse complement strand
CCGAGCTGACTAGCCCCTCGCGACGCCGCTGGAAGAACCGAAAGCTGACCGCTAGCCGGCCGTCACGGACTCGATGAGATCCATCTCCGCAGTCTTCTCCCACTCCTCGCAGAGCCCATGAAGGTCGGTGTCGAGTTCCAGGTAGTTGTCGGGAAGCTCGCACGCATCGTACGTGGCCTTGTCGGGCCAGCTCTCGTACGCGAGGTGTGTGCCGTCGGACTGGGCGAAGAGCTGCGAGCCGAGGCTCGCACAGTGATCACGCTTCGCCTCGGCGATGGTTCTCCAACAGACGAAGAACGCCTGGCGCTGATCGCGTTTCGCTCGGATCCGGTATGTGACAACGAACATGTCGACCTCCTCGCCCCTCACCCTACGCACCGGGAGCGGCCGGGTGCAGGTTGCCTACGTCCCGGGGACCGAACGGATATCGGGGAGCCCTCGGAAACGCTCGGCGTAATCGATGCCGTATCCAACGACGAAACCCTGCGGGATCCACAAGCCCATGTAGTCAGATGGCGTGGCGCCCTCGCGCACGAGCAACGAGCATGTCTTGACTTCGGCGGGGTGCCCTGCCCGGACACGATCGCCCACGAAGTCCAAGGTCAGCCCTGTATCGAGGATGTCCTCGACGAGGATGACCGTGCGGCCGGTGACGTCGTGCTCGATGTCCTTGGTGATCTCCACGGCTCCCGAAGAGACCGTGCCCTTGCCATATGACCTGGCCCGGATGAAATCGATCTGCACCGGGATCGTCATAGCCCGAACCAGGTCGGCGAGGAAGATGAATGAGCCGGTAAGCACGCCCACGGCGAGCGGCGTTTCGTCCGGATAGTCGGCGGAAATCTCGCCGGCGACACGGTCAACGGCGGCGGCGATGTCGTCTTTGCTGAAGCGGGGTTCGAGTTCCATGTTCCGATTCTACGCTCCATGGCCCTGTCGATGCGATAGGATGGGGAACGGGCAGAGGAGGAATGTGATGAGCCAGTATGAACTTGTCGAATTCGTGGAACCCTCCTTCCGAGAGGGCGGATCGTTCCAAGGCACGAAAGAGCGGTTGTTGGGCTTGTTCGAGTCTGAAGTCGTCGCCATCGACGCCGGCCGAAAGGCGTGGACGGCGTTTCGTGAGTCCGGCAGCAAGGATGTCTCCTGGTGGATCGTTCGAGTTCCAGGGGAGACGCTCGCGCGCTGGATCGCCGACGGGGGAAGCCCGGTAGAGCGGGTCCTCGATCTCAGGACGAACCAACTCGTCGATTTGAAGTGATCCAACCGGCGGCGTTCGAAGCCGAGGTGCGAGAACTGCACGCGTTCTTCGCACGATGGTTCGCAGGTACGGCTGAGTCCGGTGACTTGGAGCGGCTGGACGTTCTCGATGAATCGTTCCGCATGATCGGCCCCGATGGTCGACAGCAGACCGTCGACGAGGTCCGCTCTGCGATCGAAGACGCCCATGGACGGCGATCCATGCAGATCGAGATTCGGAACGTCAGCGTCCATCCGACGGCTCTGGTCGGAACGTACGAGGAGTGGCAGACGTCCGATGGTGTGGTCACCGGGCGTATCTCGTCGGCCGTGATGGCGGCCGATCCGTCAACCCCGAACGGGCTGCGGTGGATGCATCTTCACGAGACCTGGCTGCCCGACGCCCGGCCGTGACGATCATTGAGGTCATGAAGCTGCATTGCGATATCGTCACCTGCGATCTGGCTCGACAGCGCCCGCCACTGCCAGTTCGCGTCGGTTGTGGCAGGAATGTTCATGCGGGCGGCAGATCCGAGACGGAGAAGATCCTGCAGCGGAGCAAGGGCGAACATGGCGCGTGAATCCCAGAGGCCATCGAGGAAGCCACCGACCGGATCGCTGGGGTCGATCGAGAGGTAGCGAGTTGCAAATACCCGTTGGTTCTCCGGAGCACTTCTCCACCAGCCGAGCGTCGTGTCGTTGTCATGCGTGCCGGTATAGGCGACGGTCTCGACCGGGTAGTTGTGGGGGAGGAACGGATCGGTCTCATCCGTTGAGAAGGCAAACGTCAATACCCTCATGCCGGGGAACCCGGTCTGGGCGAGCAACTCGGGAACCTTGTCTGACAGGTCCCCGAGATCCTCCGCGATGATCGGCAGACCACCGAGCCGCTCCCTGATCGCATCGAAGAACGCCATTCCTGGACCGTCGCGCCAAACACCGTCGATAGCGGTGTCGGCTCCCGCCGGGATCTCCCAGTAGTCGGCGAACGCCCTGAAGTGGTCGATGCGAGCGATGTCTGCGATCTGGAACGTGGCGCGGAGACGATCGGCCCACCATGCGAATCCTGTTTCGGCATGGTGGGCCCAGTCGTAGAGAGGGTTGCCCCACAGCTGCCCTGTATCGGAGAAGTAGTCGGGTGGGACACCAGCCACAACGGTGGGTCGACGCTCTGCATCGAGGCGGAATCGTTCCGGTGATGCCCAGAGGTCGGCGGAGTCACCGGCCACGAATATCGGGACATCGCCGATGATCCGGACACCGTTGGTGGTCGCATGACGGTGCAGGGACTCCCATTGGCGGAAGAACAAGAACTGTGAGAAGCGAATCATCGAGACGGAATCGGCGTGTGTCCTTTGGAACGATCCGATGGCGCCGGTCTCTCGAAGCCGGAACTCGTCGGGCCAGTCCTGCCAGCTCCCGCCGCCGTGTGCGGTCTTGATAGCCATGAAGAGCGCGTAGTCGTCGAGCCAGTTCTCCGCAGCACAGAACCGATCGAAGTCATGGCGCAACTCGGGATCACCACGGCCGGCCTCGAAGGCAGCGAAAGCACGCGAGAGGATCTCTCGTTTCCACGGAATCACCGCTCCGTATTCGACGTGGTCGTCCGGGAACCCAGGCGAGGCTGGCAAATCGATGAGACCGTCTTCCGCGAGGAGATCGGGTGAGACGAGGTTGACGTTCCCTGCGAACGCCGAGAAGCACTGATACGGCGAATCCCCATAGCCCGTTGGTCCCACCGGGAGAATCTGCCACAACGAGGTGCCGCTGTCCGCGAGCACATCAACCCATCGGTGTGCCGCAACACCGAGATCGCCAATGCCGTACGGTCCGGGCAGCGAGGTGGGATGTAGGATGACGCCCGAAGATCGGTCGTCACCGCGCAGTTCTTGCATCCCTCCATTGTGCACATGTTACGGCCGCAGTCCTGAATCCTGGAGGAACAGTGGAAACGATCCCGCATCTGGTGCTCTCGAACTCGGAGCGATTTCCTGAGGAACCGGCGCTGTTGCGGCGCGTCGACGGGTCGTGGGAAACGGCGACGTGGGGCGACTACGGGGCCTCAGTGCGGCTGGCTGCCCGCGCCCTGATCGCATCCGGTATCGAGGCGGGAGACCGCGTGGCGATCCTCTCCTACAACACGCCCGAATGGGTGATCTTCGACGTTGCGGCGATGGCGATCGGGGCCGTTCCCGTCGGGATCTACTTCTCGAGTTCTGGAGAGGAGATCGCCGACATACTCGAGCGTTCTCGATCGCGGATCGTTCTGGCCGAGACGGCTGCTCACATCGAGAAGATCAACGTGTCGGCCCACCCGTCCCTCGAATTGGTTGTTGGCGTCGACGACGCTCCCGGCGACGCCATCTCGTGGTCATCGTTCCTAGAACGCGCCGCCGATGCAGCACCCGGGGCTGTTGAAGAGCGGCTCGCGTCGATCCGTCCTGAGGATCCAGGAACCATCATCTTCACCGCCGCCGGACATGGGAACACGGCCGGGGTCGTGCTTACACATGACAACCTCTTCTTCACTTCCCTGTCGTCGATCGAGGTCTCGGGCGCCGATCGCTCGGACAGCTCCCTCTCCTATCTGCCGCTCAGCCACATCGCCGAGCAGATCTTCACGATCCTGGCTCCGGCCCAGGTTGGCTACAGCGTCGCGTTCGCCCAATCCCTTGGACGGGTTCGAGTCGATCTCCCCGAGATCCAGCCGACGATCTTCTTCGGCGTGCCGCTGGTGTGGACCGGCTTCGAACGGGCGGTATGCAAGAAGATCGACGGACTCGATGGGTATAGGCGGAGGGTCGCCGACTGGTCGATGGCAGCCGCACGTCGCAACCTCGCCATCCGGAACCAAGGCGGAACACCGGGTCTGCTGCGCCGAGCGGAGACGGCGATTGCACGGCGTATGTTCACTGATCGGGCAAAGACCGCGATGGGCTTCTCTCGCACCAAAGCCGTGTACAGCGGAGCTGCGTCGGCCGACCCGGAGGGGCTCGCGTATCTTGCCGGGCTCGACATCCCGATCCGTCAGGTCTATGGCCTGTCTGAGGCAACGGGACCTTCATCGGTGACTCGCGACAGTGCGGATCGATACGGCACTGTCGGCTACCCCATGCCTGGCGTCGGGGTCAAACTTGCCGACGACGGCGAGATCCTGATACGCGGTCGGAGCGTCTTCTTGGGCTACCTCGACGACGAGAAAGCGACGCGGCGCGCCCTTCGCGACGGCTGGCTTCACACGGGCGATCTCGGCACCATGGGGGACGATAACCAGCTTACGATCAGCGGCCGGAAGAAGGACATCGTGATCACGACCGGGGGCAAGAATGTCTGCCCCCGAGCGCTCGAGGTGCTCTTGTTGGACGCCCCGGCAATCGTTGACGCGGTCGTTGTCGGCGATGGCTACGACCAGCTCGGTGTGCTCGTAGCCGTGGATGGGACCTTCGACGGCGACCGAGATGCGGCGCTCGCCCACGTCCAATCAGCCGTGACGGAAGTGAATCAGCGTTTCGCACGGGCCGAGCAGATCCGGCGTGTCGGACTGCTCTCCCGGCCGCTGTCGGTCGAATTGGGGGAGCGATCCGCATCAGGGAGCATTCACCGCAGCGTGGTCATTGAGCACTTCATCGACGACGTAGAAGACCTGTACCGCTAGTCCGGAACCCGCAGTTAGCATCGCTCGCCTATGACCGACACCGAAACACCCGTCATCGAAGTCACCGAAGAAGCACTTGGGAAGGTTCTCGAGCTGCGCGAGTCCGAAGGTATTGACGACCTTCACCTTGCATTGCGAATCAGCGGTGTCGGCGCCAACGGCTACGTGTATGAGACAGCATTCGTTCGTGGTGGAGACGTGTTCGCCGCAGACCATGTCGAAGAGCACGGAGGACTCCCGATCGCGATCTCCGCTGGTTCGGTCGAGGATCTGCGGGGCGCCGTTCTCGACCTGGCAACCGCCGGTCCGTCGGCGGGACTCGTTATCCGGAACCCCAATACCCCAAGCCCGGGCCTCGGCCTCGGTGGTGAGATCGAACTCTCCGGAACACCGGAGGAGAAGGTGCGGCAACTCCTCGCAGAGCAGATCAACCCGGCTATCGCGTCACACGGTGGGATCGCCAACCTCGTATCGGTGAGTGGATCCACGGCAGTCCTGGAACTCGGTGGTGGATGTCAGGGTTGCGGTCTTGCCGCTGTGACGCTTCAGGACGGCATCGAGAAGGCGATTCTCGAGCTGATCCCGGAGATCACCGAGGTGAGAGATGCGACCGATCACTCACTCGGAGAGAACCCCTACTTCTAGTCCGGTGGACTTGATGGCGGGGACGGCCCTAGTGGGGCATCGACCCGGGCGGGCAGCCGAGCGTCGGTACCGCCCCCGCCAAGTTGT
>CAZWDQ010000121.1:1264-5704 GCA_964632475.1 uncultured Acidimicrobiaceae bacterium | reverse complement strand
TATCGGGCTCGCAGCTGGCAGTTGGTAGCTCGCAGCCCAAGACAAGAGCCAAGTAGTCGGTACCGACTACCGACTACTGACGACGGAGTGCTGAACAATGGCTAGTGACAAGAGACCGCCGATCACTCTCGCGTGCGAGAAGTGCAAGCGGCGGAACTACGTGACGACGAAGAGCAAGAGCAACACCAGGGAGCGCCTGGAGTTGAAGAAGTACTGTCGCTGGTGCCGCGAGCACGTGGCGCACAAGGAAACTCGCTGACGCGTCTTGAACTGTCGAGTAGCCGAGTAGTGGGGTACCTGGATACCTTGCCGCTCGGTTTCTCGCGTCTCACGCGATAACGGCGCCTAGCCTTGACAACCATGACACCAGCGGAGATGGAAGGTCTCGTCATCGGGCCGGTGACGCATCACGTCGGCCGGGAACGTGTCTCCGTTTTCGTCGACGTGACCGGTGACGACACCGATCGTTGGCGTGAACATGCGCCACCCGGGTATGCGGCAGCACTCCTGTTCGCCGTCGCCGGGGACTTCCTCACCGATCCGCGTATCGCCCCGTACCTCGCGACGCTGATCCACATCGATCAGCAGTTCACGTTCTCGCGGCCGATCACCGTGGATACTGATGTCGTCGTCACAGGGACGGTCAGTCGTGTGCGCGAGCGCGGTGGCGCCTACTTCGTGACGTTTGTTGCGAGCGCCGAAGACGCAGGCGAAGTCGTCCTCGAGAGCCGATCGACGTTCCTCATGTCGGACGAGGCCGCAGCCGAAGTCGCAACCGATGAGGCCGAACCGGCGGTCGATGATCGAGACTCGAACGAGACGGCCGGAGTCCTCCTAGACGTTGAGGTCGGGCAAACGGCAAGCTCGGCGAAGTCGGCGAGCCGCAAGGACCTCATCCGTTACTCAGCTGCAACCGGAGACTTCAATCCACTCCACTGGGACCACGAATCGGCACGGGCCGCCGGACTCGAGGGTGTCGTGGTTCACGGGCTGCTGATGCTCTCGTGGCTCGCTCAACAAGCGAGCGCATTCGGCACAGGGCCCAGGCCGATTGCCATGATCAAGGCACGCTTCCGGAGCGCTCTTCGCCCGGCCGAAGCCGCACGAGTCGAGGCCACCGTGAAGGCCGTCGACACGGGCGACCGGGAGGCCAGTATCGGACTCCTTCTCTCCGCTGGAGATGTCGACATAGTCACGGGCTCCGCCGTCGTCCGGCTCGAGGCGGTAACCCCATGAGCAGCCTCGAAGTCGAACGGTACGAAGAGAGCGAGCTCGTTGAGCGTGCCAGCCGGGGTGACCAGGCCGCGTTCACCGAACTTGTCAGAACCCACCAGCACGAGGTGTATACGTTGGCCGTCCGCATGGTTGCCGATCGGGAGCTTGCCTACGACGTCGCGCAGGAAGCGTTCGTGCGTGCGTGGCGTGCCATCGAGCGGTTCCGCGGCGATGCCAAGTTCTCGACATGGATGCACCGGATCACCGTGAACACGGCGTTCACCCATCGGGACCGTCGCAAGAGGACACAAGCCGACTCCCTCGACGAGATCTATCGCGAACCCGAATCGGCATCGCTGACGCCGGAACGGGGCGGCGAAAGCGCAGCGATGCGAGGACCGCTCCAAGATGCGTTGAATGAGCTCCCGGAATCGCTGCGGGCGGTCGTTGTTCTCAAAGACGTATACGAGTGGAGCCACCCGGAGATCGCCGAGCACCTCGACATATCGGTAACCGCAGCGAAGGTGCGGCTCCACCGGGCCCGAAAATCTCTGCGTCTGACGCTGTGGAAACACCAGGACGAGGAGGGATCATGAGCACCAACTGCACCATCGTTCGATTGCGTCTCCCCGGTGTGGACTCGGTCGACGATCTCGGTGATCGGCTCACCCGACACGTCGAGACGTGCCTCACCTGTCAAGCCGAAGTTGCTCGCTACCGCACGCTGAACCGCCGTCTCGGGGCACTCGCCGACGAGACGATCGCGGCGCCGTCGACCCTGCTGCCATCCGTGACCTTGCGAATCGAGCATCCGGAAACCGAGGAGACGAGCGACCGCAGCGTCATCGTGCGCCGCGCCGCCATCGCGATCTCTGCCGCCGCCGGTGCGGCCGTGGCGGCCACTGCCGGCACGGCCATCGTGATCGGTCTTCGCCGCTCGCACCACGCAGCCTGAGTGCCGCCTTCAGCGGCGTACTGAGTACCCAGTATCCAGTACTCGGCACTCGAGACGCACACAAGCCTCCCGGTACTGCCGTTGTCCAGTACGATGGAGTCAACAACGAGACATTGTGCTTTGCCACGGCTGCTCCATATACTCTCGGCTCGGGCCTCAACCGGCCGGAGGGGTGTAGCTCCAATTGGCAGAGCGCCGGTCTCCAAAACCGGATGTTGTGGGTTCGAGTCCCGCCACCCCTGCCCACTCAGGAGGAGTGCAGTTGAACCGCGAAATGCGTCGCCTACAGGCGAAAGAGGATGAACGCGCTAAGAAGAAGCGTGGTGAACGCGCGCAGCCGAAGAAGAAGGAGCGCGTCGGCATCCGCCAGTACTTCCGCGAAGTGCGCCAGGAATTGAAGAAGGTCGCATGGCCATCAAACGAGGAGCTCACGACCTACACGGTCGTGGTGTTCGCCGTGACCACGGTCATCACCCTGTTTGTGTTCGGCCTCGACTGGGCCTTCTCCAAGGGCGTCCTCTACCTGTTGGAGAATTTGACCTGATGAACGAGACGACACAGGACACCCTCGAAGACAAGGACGATGCCGCTTTGGAAGTGGTCGAGGAGAAACCCCTCAGCCCCTATGACCTGCCGGGCGACTGGTACGTCGTCCACTCGTACTCCGGGTACGAGAAGAAGGTCAAGGCGAACCTCGAGACCCGCGTCCGATCGATGCACCTCGAGGACAAGATCTTCGACGTCGCCATCCCGATGGAAGACGTCATCGAATACAAGGCTGGCAAGAAGGTCACCGTCCAGCGCAAGAAGTTCCCCGGGTACGTGCTCGTCCGCATGTACCTCGACGACGACTCGTGGTATGCCGTGCGCAACACCCCGAGCGTCACCGGATTCGTCGGATCCCAAACCAAGCCCACGCCGCTGTCTCGTCGTGAAGTCGAGCGCATCCTCGGTGTGGAGAAGGAAGAGGGCAAGAAGGACAAGCCCACGTTCAAACCGGCATGGGAGGTCGGGGAGACCGTCCGTGTGGTCGAGGGCCCCTTCGCCGACTTCAACGGTGTCATCGAAGACATCAACATGGACCAGTCGAGAGTCCGGGTCCTCGTTGACATCTTCGGCCGCGAAACACCTGTCGAACTCAACTTCGACCAAATCGTCAAGTACTAGATCCCGAGCGAGGTTCCCTGATGGGTCGCAAGAAACTGATGACCGTGCTGAAATTGCAGATCCCCGCTGGCCAGGCGAGCCCTGCGCCGCCGGTCGGTCCCGCACTCGGCCAGCATGGCGTGAACATCATGGACTTCGTCCAGGCATACAACCACGCCACTGCAAGCCAGTCAGGGACGATTGTCCCCGTGGAGATTTCGATCTACGAGGATCGCAGTTTCACGTTCATCACGAAGACGCCACCGGCGGCCGTTCTCCTTCGCCAGGCTGCGAAGATCGAAAAGGGTTCGCCGGAGCCGCACAAGGAGAAGGTCGGTAGCGTCACCAGCGCTCAGATCCGCGAGATCGCCGAGATCAAGATGCCGGACCTGAACGCGATCGACATCGATGCAGCGATGAGGATCGTTGCGGGCACCGCACGCTCGATGGGACTTGTTGTCGAAGGCTGAGGCCTTCGACAAGTATCAAGTACTGAGTACTGAGTACTCCGTACCAGACAGACGTGGGAGAGGCCGAGCGCCTCGGTTGCACCACAGGGAGACGGAACGATGGCAAAGAGTAAGAATCGCAAGAACGTCGAAGGCGGATTCGACAGGCAGACCTACTACGGGCCGGAAGAGGCCCTGGGAATTCTCCGGAACTTCTCATTCGCGAAGTTCGACGAGTCGGTCGACATCGCATTCAGGTTGGGCATCGACGCCCGGCAGGCGGATCAGATCGTTCGAGGAACAGTCAGCCTCCCCAACGGAACCGGCAAAGACGTCAAGGTCGTCGTCTTCGCAGAATCCGACCAGGCCCGTGAGGCCGAAGAAGCCGGCGCCGATCTCATCGGTGGCAAGGACCTGGCCGAGGCCATGCAATCGGGCAAGCAGTCCCTCAACTTCGACGTTGTCATCGCCGTTCCCTCCATGATGTCCGTCGTGGGAAGGCTCGGCCCGGTCCTCGGACCGCGTGGCCTGATGCCGAACCCGAAGAGCGGCACGGTCACCCAGGACGTCGGCAAGACGGTCGCTGCCTTCAAGGCGGGGCGCGTCGAGTACCGAAACGACCGTTACGGCAACGTGCACTTCCCCATCGGCAGGGTCTCGTTCGAAGTCGAGACG
>CAZWDQ010000121.1:0-1164 GCA_964632475.1 uncultured Acidimicrobiaceae bacterium | reverse complement strand
CCTTCCTGCCATGGACCCCATGCACCCTGGATCACCCGAGCGGCCGATCCCTACCACGGCCGATCACCAGGGTGGAGACGAGTAGATGGCATCCTGGCCCGCCGTCTGCACGATTCCTCGAGAGTGGGGTCCGCACTGGACCCGAGCTCACCGCTGTCAGCGAGTGCCCGGCCCTCAGCCGGGTACTTGCGCGTTTCGAGCTACCAACCGCAGCACGGTCTCTGCTGGCAGCTGGTAGCTGGTGCCTTCCTCCCCCGCGATTGCTCTTAGCCGACGACCTGTCCTACCCTCCGACTTGCACAACCTCAACCTTGGCCCGAGACCGTCGGTATGTGTAAGTCCGCATTGCGGCGCCGACGTAGGTCGTCCTCGATAGAGGGCTCCCTGTCTCATGCTGGGAGCCCGTTCTTTGTTTCGGGCCCCAGTCACTTCAAGGACGGGGGAGTGTGGAAGCAAGCCCGTAAAGGAGGACGACGAATGCCACGACCAGAGAAGGTCCAGGCCGTCGCCGACATCAAAGAGCGTATGGACGGAGCACAAGCTGTGTTCCTCGCCGAGTACGCCGGGCTTTCGGTTCAAGAGCAGCAGGCGCTGCGTCGGGATCTGCGTGCCAACGGTGCCGAGTTCAAGGTTGTGAAGATGACCCTTGCCCGTCTGGCCGCTTCCGGTCTGGACATCGAGGATCTCGATGCACTCCTGCTGGGCCCGACCGGCTTGGCGTTCGCCGACGGTGACCCCGTCGGCGCCGCCAAGGTCCTGCGCGACTTTGCGAAGGGTCACGAGGTGTTCGTCATCAAGGGCGGACTCCTCGGTCGGGAATTCCTGACACCCGAGCGGATCGCCCAACTTGCGGACATCGAACCCCGCGAGGTACTACTGGCCAGGATCGCCGGTGCGTTCGAAGCACCGATGGCGAAGATGGCCGGTCTGCTTGCCGCACTGCCGCGTAACGCGGCGACGGTGATGCAGCAGCTGCTCGAGAAGAAGCAAGAGGAGAGCCCGGAGCTGCCAGCTACCAGCGACCAGCCCGAAGCCGATGCCAGCCCAGACGAGGAGCCTGCCGATGAGGCGGCCCCTGTCGTTGCTGAGGAGACCGTCGAGGAGGAGACTCCCGCAGACGAAGCTCCAGAGGCTGAGGCGGCACCCGAGGTCGAAGAGGCCCCG
>CAZWDQ010000120.1:0-5762 GCA_964632475.1 uncultured Acidimicrobiaceae bacterium | reverse complement strand
CCCGGACTACTTGCTTCCCAGTTGGCGGAGAATCCCGTAGGAGTAGAGCCCATCGGCATGGCCGTCGCCGAATGTGAAGCGGATCGCATAGCCGCCGATCAGTTGCGCGTCGGCGATCGATGAGCGGTTGCCGATCTGGATGATGGATCGTGTCTTGGTCTCATACTCGCGGCACTCCGCACACGGACATGACGAGCGCAGCATGTCCCCCCCGATCGTCGTCGAAGCACCATCGGTCCATCTGATCGTCACCGATTCGGCGTCGACGGTTATCCGCTCCGGCTCATAGGGCATGCCTACAACCGTAGTAGTGCTCTATTGTCACCGGTATGTCTGTACCGGAACTCCACATTCGACCAGGTAATCCAGATTTCCTCGAGCTGCCGTGGGATGAACCGATCTTGGATTGGGACGACCCCCATCTCGTCGAGATGCCGACCGGGATCCACCGGCACCCGGTGGTGTTCGTCGCGTTCGAAGAGGGCGTCTATGCCATCAAGGAACTCCCGGTACGGCTGGCGACCCACGAGTTCGAGACGCTGCGCACCTTGTCGGAGCGCACCGCTCATTCCGGACGTCCAGCCGGACTGGTCGTCCGGCCCTGGGCCGATCCGCACCGGGAGTACTCTGGCGCCGTCATCACGCGGTTCGTCGACTACGCCTTCCCGTACCGCGAGCTGGTCTCCGGAGGCGGCTTCGGAGCCCGTCGCACGCAGATGCTCGACGCCTTCGCCGGCTTGCTCGTCGAACTCCACCTTGCCGGTTGCTTCTGGGGCGACTGTTCACTGTCGAACGTCCTCTACCGGTATGACGCCGGAACCATCGAGGCCATCATGGTCGACGCGGAGACGTCCCGCCTGCATGACATCTTGAGCGACGGACAGCGCCGCGAGGACCTGGACATCATGCAGATCAATCTTGCCGGCGACATGGCCGACATCGCTGCGTCTCAAGGCTACGACCTCGACTCGGCGGATCTCGAACTCGGCTTCGACATCACCGAACGCTACGCGGCTCTCTGGCAAGAACTGACCACCGATCTTGTCATCGCTCCCCATGAGCGATATCGCATTCGCGAACGGGTCGGCCGTCTGAACGACCTCGGCTTCGCCGTTGACGATGTCGACGTCATCCCATCTGGAACGTCGCACCGCATCCGAATCTCAGCGAGCGTCGGCGGTCGCACATTCCACTCCCAGCGCCTCCGAGAGTCGACAGGCATCGACGCGTCGGAGAACCAGGCACGGCAGATACTCAGCGACGTCCGGTACCACGACGCGAAGCACGGAGACAAGGGTGAGAAGGGGTCGGTCACAGGCAAAGCGGTCGTCACGATGCGCTGGCGGATCACACGATTCGAACCGTTCACCCGTCGGATAGCGGAACTCCGGACCGAAGCCGATCCGATCCAGGGCTACTGTGACTTTCTGAACTTCCGGTACTCGATCGCCTCGGAACGCGGCCGTGACATCAGGAGCGAGACCGCCTTCGAGGAGTGGATCGAAGCGGGTCTACCGGGATTCGACCCTGTGATCACATCCCAGGAACCGGACTTGCTCCCGTAGCGCCACCGTCCACGGGCAGCACGACCCCGGTGATCCATGAGGCAGACTCGGAGGCGAGGAACGCGATAGCGGCCGCCACATCCTCCGGCTCCCCGATCCGCTTCAGCGGATGGAGCGACGCTGTGTGCTCCTCCATCCCGTCCCAGAGCATGGACGACAGCTTCGTGCGCACAACCGACGGAGCCACCGCGTTGACCCGCACCCGAGGAGCCATCTCGAAAGCCAGCTGCCGGGTGAGGTGGATAAGGGCGGCCTTGGAGACGTTGTACGCCCCGAGGGCGGTGCCGGGTTGCATCCCTCCGACAGACGAGACGTTCACGATCGTCCCACCCGACTCCTTCATCGACTGATGCCACACCTCACGCGACCAGACAAGAGGACCGCGTTGGTTCACCGCCCATGTCTTGTCGACGGCGCCCATGTCGACGTCGGCCAGCGGCCCGGCGGACGGGTTCGTGCCTGCGTTGTTGATGAGGACGTCGCAACCACCGAACCGATCGATCACGGCGGCGATCGCTGCAGCTGCGGCAGCCGGATCGTCAGCGCGAGCCTCGATCGGCAAGAGCCGGTCTGGATCCCCTAAACGCTCGGCAGCGGCTTGGAGGTTGTCGGCCCTGCGTGACGTGATCGCGACCCCCCGAGCGCCGGAGGCGAGGAATTCGGCAGCCACGGCTTCGCCGATCCCCCGGCTCCCTCCGGTTACAAGGACGACCTGCTCGTCGAATCGGATCTCCATACACCCTCCGTTCAGTGTCCGCCACGGCGGACGCCACCGTACTTCATCCGGGTGTCTTCCATCCGTGCCACGGGAACGTCTTTGCCACCGTCACGGAACCCGGCGTCGACGACTTCTCCGAGGAAGAGATCATGAGTGTTGAACTCCACCGTCTGCCAGAGGCGACACTCGAGCCAAGCGACCGCCTCGTCGAAGATCGGTACACCGGTCGAACCCTCGCGAACCGGGCGTCCGTTCAGCGTCGATCCCTCCCGTACCGCAGGCTTCGAGAACTTGCGAAATACCCCTGTGTCCTCGCGGTCCCAGAGGTTGACCGAGAAGGTGCCACCTTCCCTGATGAGACGATTGGTAACGGCCTTGCGATCGACCCCGATCGCGATCAGGACCGGGTCCATGGAGACCTGCGTTACCCAGGATTGTGTCATTCCATTCCACTCGTCGCCGGAACGCGATCCGATGAGACAGAGGGCGTTCGGAATTGTCCAGGTCACTGCGTTGAGGATCTCCGGTTCCATGTGTGCTCCCCGGTGCTCGCTGATGCCGTCACCCTAGGATGACCTCATGCACATGCTCATCGCGACATCGGGTGTCTTGAGTCCGGATCCCGTGATCGACTTCACACGCCATCTCCTCGGTCAGAACGGCCGGGTCACACTGATGACCGTCATCGAAGTTCCACGAGCCTTTCTTGAGGATCTCCATGCCTCCGAGGGTCGCGGATCGGCGACCGGCGATGAACAGGAAGAGGCCGTGGCGGGCTACCTCGGCGAACGGGGCCGCAAGATCGTGGAGCCGATCCGCGCCGCTCTCGAATCGGCACGGATCCCGTCAGAGATCCGCTTCGTGGAAGGAAACGACCCAGCGACTGCAATTGCCGGTACGGCCAACGCCCTCGGCGCCGACATCGTCGTACTCGGTGCCACTCGCTCCATCTTCAATCGTGAGGCATGGGAGAGCGTGTCGGCTCGTGTCATGCTCGAATCGGATCGACCGGTGCTGGTCGTTCCCGCTCCCCCGAAAGATGAACCCCGGTCTGAGCCCCGTGGAAACGGCGAAGACAAACGGCGCGTCGATGATCCACAGGAAGTGGCAGGCGCTCCCTCCTTGTAGTCCCCGGGCCCGATTCACCGCCCGGGAACTGCGGCAGTGAAAGCCTCGCCGCAGAATCCCGACACCAAGTCACGAGCGGCGATCTCCACGTCCGTAACCCCGGTTGGTATCACGACACCATCCAGAGATCGGGTGAACGGCTGCTCATCAACGTGGGGATGAGCGAGGATCCGGATGCCGAGTACCGTGCCATCGGGCGTGCGCACTTCCCACGCGTCGGCGTACTTCTCCCATCCGGTGTCACGGCTGAGGATCGTCGCCGACACGCGGTAGCCGTTGCCTGATGGTTCCAATGTTGCTTCAATCACATCGGCACAACCGCTGATCTCCGTTGGTGTCGCAGCGAACGTGGAGGATGCCCCCGTCTCCTCAACAGACGCCGTGCAAGAAGCCCCCACCGCCATGATGGCCAGGGCAATGGCGACGATGGGCAGTCGCTTCGAGGTCCTCATTTGATCGCCTCTCGTCGTGCGGTGGCAGTTCGGCTGATCATCGCGTCGCCTCGCATCTGAGATCGACAGAGGGACCCTGCTCCTCGATGGCGCCTTCCAGCACCCGACATGCCGCCTCGACACGCTGCTGGGCATCCGCGAACCCCGACCCGGCAATTGCCCTGTCCATCTCCTCGAACGACGTTGCGCCGGGCAGGTCCTCGAGCACGGAGACAAGACCCGAGCGCGAAGTGTCGAGTGCCTGCATGTAGGTGACGTGTTCGTCGGAAACGGTGGAGGGCGGCGCCATCGCATCGAGATCCTGAACGTACCGATCGAGTGCGTCAGAAATCCCGGCGAAGAGCTTCGTGGACTCTCGAGCCGTCTCGCTGATCGCCGCATCGATCAATGCCTGACCCTCCAGTTCGCTCTGGAGCCGGCTAACGGTGTCCTCGAGTGTCGCCAACTGTTGTTCTTCCAAATCATCCGACTCGGTTCCATAGGCCGCAGCCCTCTCCTCCACCGCCGCTGAGTAGTCGGTGATAGAGACGCTCACGGTCGAACATGCAGCGGCGAGGATTGCGACCACGATCGACAAGCCTGTCAACTGTCTCATGTCGACAGGAGTCCGCTGAGTGGAACGAACGAGTCCACGATGGCATTGCAGACCGCCTCGGGGATCGTGGCACGGCAGAAGAGTTCGTAACGGAGGCCGGCCTCCGACCATCCCAGGCTGAGGCCGTCCGGCACGATGATCGGGACGACGTCGCTCTTCGCTGCGCCGACCCGATCGGGCGCTGCGCCGACCCGGAGCACGCCGAGGCGACCGTTCTCGACCGTATACGGTTCCACTGTCCACAGCCCAAACGCCGCAGACGTGTCGACGTCGAGCAGACCCGAGGCGGGATCGAAGACGAGTTGGCTTGTCACCCAACGCACGTCTTCTGGCACTGCTTCAGGGAACCGAATCGTGGGCAGGGCTGCGGCGATCTCTGACCGGCTCGCTTGCACGAAACGACTTCCGAGTTGGCGATCCCAGACGGCTGCGATCGCCACACGAGGATCGTTGCTCGGAGTCACCGGTCCGATGTCATCGTTGGCCCACAGGACATCTCCAGCTCCGACCAACGCTTCATTGCCGACCTCGATCACGACCGGTGGGCTGGTTGTGGTGGGCGTGGTCACGGCTGTGACCCACTCGCTCGATGCCTCACCGGCGCGCTCTAAGGGGCCGGACTCTCCGCATGAGGCAGCGAGCAAGGCGAGCGCCAGGACAACAATCATCGTTCGAGGCTTCATCACAGTCCAAGTGTGCCACCGTTCAGCGAATATCGACGTGCATCGCTCTACGCTCGTCCGATGCCCGACCGCACGATCGCCATGATCCGTCAGGGGTATAGCGACTCCGACGGCTTCGACACAGGGGTCTCCGATGCTCTGCTCCGTCGCGTCGGTGACGGGTCACTCCCCGAGTCGTTTCGGATCTCCACACCCGGGAATGTCGTGGCGTTCGGGAAACAAGACCGATTGGCGCAGGGGTTCGGACGCGCGACCGAACTCGCCCGCCGGCAAGGATTCGCATCGGTGATCCGGTTGCCCGGGGGGCGTGCCGCCGTCTTCCACGACCAGGTCATCTCATTCTCCTGGACCGTTCCCGATTCAGATCCGATTCGCGGAATTCGTGAACGCTTTGCTCAGGTCGCGTCGCTCGTCACCGGTGCCCTGGCAAGCACAGGGATCGAAGCATCGACCGGAGAGATCCCAGGCGAGTATTGCCCTGGGGAGTTCAGCGTGAACCACGCCGGCAGAATCAAACTCGCGGGACTCGGCCAGCGCCTCATCAAAGGAGCAGCCCACGTCGGAGGTGTCCTCGTCGTCGGCGGGGCGGATCGGATCCGTGATGTACTCGTCCCCGTGTAC
>CAZWDQ010000119.1:0-5898 GCA_964632475.1 uncultured Acidimicrobiaceae bacterium | reverse complement strand
TGAGGATGGTCGAGTACACCGACCGAACCGTCAAGATTCTCGATGGTGAACTTCAACCGGCCGAGGAAACGGCACTCGACGAGTAGCCGGCCTGTCGGGCCATCGCCTGACCGGCAAGGACGCGATTGCCTCGACCAGCGCGACGTCCCCCGTTTCCGAACGCTCACTGGACATTCACGGATCACGAGGTCGGGACCTGGACCAGGGGCGAACCAACAAAGACCTGACAACACGTACTGACCCACGCTCCTGGGTGTACTCGGTCATCAGGTTGCTTCAGCGTTCTCCCACCATCGCACCGTGAGCCACGCTATCACCCCGGTCGTCACGGGAACGAGGAGGAGTTGCACCCAGCTGACATCATCGACCTGTCCGGTCGCCGCCACTGCGTAGAGTCCGGGAGTGGCGTACGGAAACCAACCGCCGCCGCCGAAGAGGACGGCCATCTGCGCGGCCGCGGTCAGCAGGATGATGGCCCCTATCGCTGGGAGGTAGCCGCGTCCGACGCTGGCAACGTATCCGATGGTTACCGACAGCATCGAGGTCAGCAGTGAGGCAAGGATCAACCGCGTTGCGTACGCCGCGAAGTCCACGTCGCCGAGTGGTCCAACATTTGTGGCGAGACCCACAAGTACTGAGGCGAGCAGGAGTAACCCAGACAAAGCCGTGGTCCAGACAAGAAGAACAGCGATCTTTGCCAGAGCGATCGATCCTCGGGACGTGGGCAGGGCGAATAGCGAACTGAATGTATGGTCCGCGTGCTCGCGTCCAAATATCCACGCGGCGACGACACCCGGTCCGATGAACATCGTGACAGCGATCATCTGGCCAAGCAGTCCAAAGTAGGCCTCCCACCCATCTCCGACGACCATTGCCTGCACCTTCGCGGCTGTCGCCCCGACGCCGCCGATCTCAGAGACCAAGACGAATCCTCGGCACAGGAACGGTACGAACAGGAGGATCAATGCGGTCGTGGCGAACACCACGGGAGATCGGCGGAACTTCATCAACTCGACACGGAATGCGCGGTTCACACAACCCCCTCGACGCGGTCGAACTCGTACACGCGATCGAAGAACTGACGTTCGAGGTCCGCCCCGCCGGGATCGAGGTTCCCGATAATGCGTCCGCGGTGGAGCAGCGAGATACGATTGGCCACTCGTGCAACCTGGTCGAGGTGGTGGCTGGATACGAGCACGGCGGCACCGCGTTGCGAGTATTCCCGCAGGAGATCCCGGATGAACACGACACCGGCCGGGTCGAGCGCGTTCGCAGGCTCGTCGAGTACGAGGATTGTTGGATGATGAAGTGTGGCCGAGGCGAGGCCGAGTCGCTGCTGGTTGCCAAGCGAGAGCACGCGGGATCGCTTGTTCGCCCACTTCCCAAGCCCGAACTTGTCGATCGAAGTGTCGACCGCCGTGGGAATGTTGGAGCGGTCGAGCCCATGGAGGAGAGCGGCAGCAACAAGGTTCTCGCGCACGGTGAGTTCTGGATAGCTGAACGGGGTTTCGATCAGTGTCCCAACGTGCCGCCAGACTTCGCAATCCACTGATTCGACTTCGCTGTCCATCAGTTCGGCGACACCCGACGTTGGCCGTACCATGCCAAGGAGCAGTCGCATGAGCGTGGTCTTGCCTGCACCGTTGAGCCCGACGAGGCGTGAATCTCCCCAAATCGGACATCAAGGTTCACGTCAACGACTGCAGCATCGTCTCCATAGGTGCGCCCGATGCTTCGTGTCCTAAGGGCGAATCGGAGATCAGGCATCGGACACTTCTTGAGAAGAAGGTGCGAGTTGTTCGAGCGTCCAGGTGACGCGCTGTCCGAGCGGTCCCGACTCGTCGTCCTGTCCCCAGTCGATCAGCGCTGCCATCAGCGCTCCCATCACAGCCCCCGCGGCAACTCGTGCATCGAGGAGATCCACTCCCGTGTCTGTGAGGGCATCGACAATGACCTGTTCCGTCTTGCGATTATTGGACCAGGCTTTGGCAACGAGGCCCTCGTCCTGGGTGATGATGCGGAATCTTGTGCGCGTGACTGCGTCCTCGGGGCCGTCGACGTTGCTCCACGCGTTGAGTAGCCCCTGGCGAACGCGTTCAAGGGGCGGGAGGGCAGGATCGACCTCGGCTACCACCACGCCGATGACCGGATCGTAGGGATCGTCGAGCAGCACGGAGGCCTTGGTGGCGAAGTTCCGGAAGAATGTCATGTGTGAAACACTGGCCTCGTGAGCGATGTCTTCGACGGTTGTGTTGTCGTAGCCGCGTTCGGTAAAGAGTCGGATCGCGGCTTCCTGGAGCTCCATGCGGGTTCGATTTGCCTTGGACATCTCTTGGAATGTTAGCCACTAACAGTATTTGTGTCAACGTGGTCGGTTCCGGGATTGGCGGAATCACCTCACTTGGTGCAGGAGCCCGGCGAATTGGTCTCGGCGGATGGTTTCGTGTTCGGTGCGGCGTGCTTCCCCGTGCTCGGGTGGTGCCGTTGGCAATGGTCGCGACTCCAACGTACCCGACGCCGACAACCGGGGCGCCGTCACCTCACCTGCGCCACGGCACGGGGCACCGCCGCCAAGCCCCCTGGAGTAGTCGGGGAGGACCAAGCGTCCATTCTGCAGACGCAGGGGGTGTCGTCGTTCCCTGGACGTCGGCAAGTCCGGCTATACAAATAGCCACAATTGTTCTAAGATAACTAGAACAATGTTGTTGCGACTCGATCCGACAGACGAATCCCCCCTCTATTTGCAGATTGCCTCGGCAATCCGACGTGGTCTTGCCAGAGGTGAGATCGATGAGGGCGACCGCCTCCCAGCCGCACGTGACCTCGCGTCGGCGCTTGGGGTCAATATGCACACCGTCCTCCGTGCGTATTCGGATCTACGGGACGACGGAGTCATAGAGATGCGGCCAGGCCGGGGATCCGTCGTTCGCACAGGTGGAGTGCCGAGTGCAGCGTTGGCACAGCTCACGACCGATCTGGCACACGAGGCACGGCGACAGGGCCTGAGTCTTGACGACGTAACGGAACTACTCAAGAAGGAGTTGACATGAAGGCGAAGAGCGCCCGGTGGTGGATCACGACGATTGTGGTTCCCGGTCTGATGCTGGCCGGCGTCATCGCAATACCACTCTTCTTCGTCGATCGGATGCCGAATCCTGTTGCGCGACACTGGAATTCGGCTGGCGAGCCGAACGGTGCGTCGCCGCTGTGGGTATTGGTTGGATCTGTCAGTCTGATGTTGGTGTTCGCCTGGGGCGCTCTCATTGCAGCAGACCGACGCGGAACTGGGTCAAATTCATTGACTGCCGTCGTCTACTTCGTCGATGGACTTGCTCTGAGCGTCATGATTGCGACCGTTTGGTCGAATCTGGATGTGGGGTCATGGGAACAGGCGGCGCAAGTAGGGCCCCTGCAGATCGCCCTGATCGTTCTCATTGCACTGCTCGTCGGTGCCGCCGGGTGGTTCCTCTCAGAGGAAGAGCCGATAGTGGGTGCGAAGGCACCGGGGGACTCCACGCTCACGGTGGGTCTCGAGGATGGTGACACCGCAGTCTGGCTTGGGTCGGCGGAATCGCGGTTCATGCCGCTGCTGAGCGCGGCCCTCATTGTCGGCGCCGTCGTTGCTGGTGGAGTGGTGTCGCTTGTTCTCGTGACCGCCGCCGTGCTCATTCTGTTCTTCTCGGCAGTCCGCGTGTCGGTGAACGAACGGGAAGTGCACATCGGTTTCGGCTGGTGGGGTTGGCCGCGGAAGGCCGTACCGCTCGATGAAATATCGGGCGCCGATGCTCTCGAGATCGAGCCGATGGCATATGGCGGATGGGGATTGCGCGGGAAGGGTTCCGGCGTGGACAAGATCTGGGCAGTGATCGTTCGGCGTGGACCCGGCCTCAGGCTGATTCGTCCGAACGTGAGCGATGTCGTTGTCACGGTTGACGATGCGGAGCATGGAGCCGGATTGATCAACGACCTGCTGAAGAGGAGTGGTCGTGTAACCCGTCAACAATGACAGATCACGGGCGCTCTCTCCTATCAGGTCTGAGCGACCACCTCCTAGACACCTGAACTGCGCGCTCTGCTGCTGTCGGTGAAAGAATGACGGAGACCTGATGGCGAATCGGTGGCACCTGTCACGGCTCGCATCCAGCAAGGCCAGCGGATGATCGAGGAACTGTGGAAGGAACGCGAAGAAGACAATCAGTTTTGGGTTGATCAGGTTCAACGGGACCCCGCTCTGAATCACTGGATGCAACGGAGGCACGTCGCGAGTCCACCCTGCGTGGACCGGGACCTATGTGGTGTCGGTCGGTCGTGCGTCTACCGGCACCGGTTTCGTTGTCGTCGCGGCGATGGCCACGGCAAGGGGAATCAAGACGAACCATGCCGCCGCAACGCCGTAGCTGCCGGTGATATCCCTGGCGATCGAGAACATCACCGGTCCGAGCGCTGTCGATGCAACTCCGATGAGGGTCGCCGTGCCCTGGATCGCGCCTATGTGGCCAACACCGAACCAGCGGGGGAGAAGTGTCGAGGTCACGGTGCGGGATGAACCGCCGGCTGCACCGAGGCTGATGGCGTAGAGGATGACAGCGGTTCCTGGTGCCAGCACGAGTGTGAGCAGGAGGCTGACTGCGAGGATGCCCATCACCATGGGGATGAGAATGCGTCCCGTGAGCCGGTCGGCCAGATACCCAAAGACCACGCCCGCAACAGCCGTCCCGATGACCTGCGGGAGGAACATCGCCGCGGCCTCGGTCGCGCTCAGCCCGGCATCCCCGAGCATCGAGATCTGATGAAAGTTCAGCGCGGTCGACAGCAGGCCGACGGTTGCTGAGGAAAACGTAACGATCCAGAATCGGGAGGTCCTGATCGCTTCTCCGCGCGTCGCCGACGGCGCAATAGGGACTGACGATCCATCATCGGCGGTTGGTGCCACGCCATCGGGATACTGGCCAACGTCCGACGGGCGGTCGATGAGACCCCACTGGGCGATCGGGATCACGATCACCCACACCAGCACTGCTGCGACGATCCACGCCGTACGCCAACTGTATGCCTCGATGACAATATTCAGGAGTACCGGCACGAGACTCATCAGGATGCTCATGGCCGTTGCCGTGATCCCGAGCGCCAGGCCGCGCTTTCGGTCGAACCAGTGCGTGACCGCCAGCGTGCTGGTCAACGTGAGAGATCCCTGTCCGAAGAGGCGGATGGCGAAGAATCCGACCATCAGTGCGATCAGTCCGTTGACACCAGCCATGCCGACGAGAGCGATGCCGAAAGCGATGGCGATCATCGTCGTGGCCCGCCGCACGCCGATGCGGTCGATGCGATTGCCAATCAGCGGTAGTACCAGTGCAGCTCCGAGGGTGCCGACGAGGTACGCCGTTGACACCTCGGATCGACTGATCCCGAGATCGCCGATGAAGTGGTCGATGAAGACACTGACGCCGATGGTCTGACCCGGCCCGGTCATCGCCCCCGTGATGGAGGCAAACGCAACCATACGCCAACCGAAGAATGTCTTGTGTCTGGTGAGGAAATCGATACTCATCGGCGGCTCCGCGTCAGCGTGGCTGTGTGACGTCCAGGGGCGGTGATGTCCACATGTGCCGATCCGCCTTCGACCCCCTGAAGATACCCAGAAGCGCCGCCCATCGACCGTGTTCAAGTTCGAGTGATCTCCTGGGCTGCTTCTGGACCGTGTTGAGGGAGCCAATTCGGGAGCCAGCCGACGTGGACAGCTACGGACGGGCGCCGACGTACGTGAACGCCGCTTGAAGATCTACGAATCTGGAGACTGGGGGTTCGAGTCCCTCCGGGCGTGCCAATCGTTCCGGTCGCCTATGACGACCGTTGCCACTGGCTCGAATCCTGTCCGATCCCGGATCCAGTCTCCAC
>CAZWDQ010000118.1:0-5989 GCA_964632475.1 uncultured Acidimicrobiaceae bacterium | reverse complement strand
GCCGAACGCCGGCCGCGGCTGATCACCCGTTTCAGCCGTCTGCTGTTTCGATCCCCCGATTCCGTCCCGGCCGCTGACGCGCGTCATAACAGCACCGTACGGAACTCTGCTCCACACGCCTAGATGTTCGTCGTCGGAACTGAGTACTGGGTACTGAGTCCCGCCAGCGAAGCTGGCTAGATCCCCAACTGCATTCGCAGCTCTTCGCCTGCTGTCTTGTCCGTAGACACGATCCAGTAGAGGGCGTCGTCGATTCGGTCGATGAACGAGTAAACGTTCCCCTGCCGGTACAGCAGACCGCCTGCCGACTCCTCGGCGGGACCTGCGTCCATGGAGTCCCGGATGTGCACGATCAAGGCGTTGGCGAGTTCTTCGGCGTCGCGTTCGGAGTCCCCGATGTAAGACAACGCCATCACGACGTCTTCACCGCGTGAGAACACGCGGTAGGTGTCGTTCCCCCACCCGGCGGCCGCCTGGGTCGCCTCTCCGGGGAGAACGCTCTCACTGAGGATCAGGTTGAATCCCCACTCGCCGAAGGTCGCTTCGTCGTAGAGGTCCCATCCGTCGATCTCAACGGTCAGCGGCGCCAATTCCCTCGGCTGTTCGCGGCGGTTGTACTTCGCGACATCGAGGATCTGCTCCGTCGTCTCGGGCGGCGCCTGGTATGCATCGTCAACGGCGGCGAGCCCACCGGTCGAGACGATCGCATCCACGAAGACGAGCCCCTGGTCGTAGGGGAACGTGAGGTCGGACTGCATCCAGCCGGGAATCGAATTGAGAACCGATGAGTCGTAGCTCAGGGCTTCGGTGGCCGCCTGGACCGCCTCGATCGGGCTCATGCCCTCCATGTAGACGAACTGAGATCGCGTGGCATCACCCTCGATGAGTGCTTGAAAAGCCGAAGCATCATCGCCCGTCCCTTCATCGATCAGCACCTCATATCCGTCGTTGAAATCGAAATGCTGGTCGGTCAAGGCGTGAACGAGCTCGTGGAGGACGGTTATCTTCTGAAGCGGTGTGAAGCCGTCTGGCGCAGCGGGGACAACCATCTCCTCCGCGTCGCCGTCGTAGAACCCGGCGACCTGTTCGGCGTAGAGATCGATCAGGAGCGTGTAGAGATCCGTTCCCGGACTGAGCATCCCGAGCATGGAGAAGAAGGCGCTGTCGACGGCCAGCTCCTCCTCGTCGAGGTCTTCTGCCACCAGATCGGAGACTCGTTGCGTGAACTCGGCGTCATCGAGGATGACAACGGTCGGTGTCGCAATGAACGGGAGGCCGCGAACCTGCTCAGCCTCAACCATCAACTCGGCAAGTTCGCTCTGCATCTCCTCGACGACTGCGGGATCGATCGACTCCGACGCTGTGCCGGGCACGGAGATCGACACGTCGGGGACCGTGGTGGTGGTCGTGTCCTGGTTCTCTGTCGTGGTGGTCGTGATCAGCGTTGAGGTCGTCGTCGTGGGATCCGCCTCGGGACTGCAGGCTGTAGCGATCAGAGAAAGTGCGAGAACGAGTCCCGCGAGGAAACGAAGATTCAGGAATGAGTGCACGAACCGGAGGCTACCGCCGCGGCCGAGAAACACGACATACGGGCGTCTGGCGTAGACAACGGCATGATTCTGCCGTTGTCTACGCCAGACCCCGAGGGTCAAGCCGGATCGACCGCGTCTCCCTTGCCGATGACCACCAAACCCGACTCCGTGACTGTGAAACGCTCACGGTCCTCCTGTGCGTCGACTCCGATCTGGGCGCCATCCGGTATCTTGACGTTCTTGTCGACGATCGCTCTGCGAACGACGGCACCGCGCCCGACGCTCACGCCCTGGAGCAGAAGGGAGTCCTCGACGGATGCGTACGAGTGCAGACGGACGTCGGAAGAGACGATCGATCGGCGTGCCACACCCCCCGAGATCACGACTCCTGCGCCCACGATCGACTCATACGCCGCTCCACGGCGATCCTCCAGATCGAACACGAACTTCGCAGGAGGGAACTGAGGCCGATGTGTCAAGATCGGCCAGTGGCGGTTGTAGTAGGAGAAGATCGGATCGACGGCGATCGTGTCCATGTTCGCCTGGTAGTAGGCATCGAGCGTCCCGACGTCCCTCCAGTACCCACGCTCGCGATCGTGCTGGCCGGGGACGACATTGTCGGCGAAGTCATAGACGTATCCGACTCCCTGGTCGACAAGCGCAGGAATGATGCTGCCGCCGACGTCGTGCTTGGAGTCTTCGTCGGCAGCATCCTCAGCGATGACCTCTCGCAGTGTCTTGTTGTCGAATACATAGTTCCCCATCGAGACGTACGCCGATGATGGATCCCCGGGGATCGGTTTCGGGTGCTCGGGCTTCTCCAGGAAGGACACGATCTTGCCGTGCTCATCGGTTTCGATGACGCCGAAGTCCGATGCTTCTTCGAGAGGGACCCGGATCCCCGCGACCGTGACGCCTGCACCGGATTCGACATGCTGATTCACCATCTGGCGGGGGTCCATGCGGTAGATGTGGTCGGCGCCGAACACGATCACGTGGTCGGGACGCTCATCAGTGAGGATGTTGAAATTCTGGAAGATCGCATCGGCCGAACCGGAGAACCAGTGGGGACCGCGTCGCATCTGTGCCGGTACGGGAGTGACGTAGTTGCCCAGCATCTCGCTCATCGACCAGCCGAGGGCAAGATGCCTATCGAGGCTGTGACTCTTGTACTGGGTCAGGACCGCGATCTTCCGGTACCCGCCGTTCACGAGATTCGACAGCGCGAAGTCGATGAGTCGGTAGATGCCGCCAAAGGGAACGGCCGGTTTCGAACGATCCCTGGTGAGCGGCCAGAGGCGCTTGCCTTCTCCACCTGCAAGGACGAGGGTGATGACTTTCGGTTCCATATTGCCAAACCTAGTCGTCGTCGGACAGGGTCGGATCGTGCCTGCGCCGAGGAGCCATGGTGTAGAGGGCGACGATGTAGGCGACGACCACGACGAGGTAGATCTCACCAATGACCGCTACCCAACTCGCGGCGGCCCGACCGACCACTCCAACGGGAGAGAAATCCCCGTATCCGAGCGTCGTGATGGTCACGAGGCTGAAGTACATGAACACCGTTGTCGGCTGGGGTTCGCCGAAGAAACCATCTGCAGATAGACCGGACGCGTCGATGAACAGGAACAGGTATGTGCTGGCGATGGCCATCAGCAGAAACACGCTGACCGCACCGAGGACGGTTTCACTGGTCACTTCTCTGTGGTGCATGAGTCGTCTCAGGGCCACAATCGGAGCCGCGATGACGAGAAGCAACCAGATGAACCCTCCGTGGCTCGCTTCCGCGTTGGGCATGAGGAGTCTGGCGACGGATGCGAGAGACGTGATGCCGACGGTGATCCACGCCAACCGCAGTGCTCGCCCTCCCAGCCCCGCAGCTCGAACGGCGACAATCAACAGTGTGGAGGTGAGGAGAGTGACCGCCACGGCCAGGAGCTCGGCCCACCCTTCACCCTGGTCGAGATCGACGAGAAGCAGGAGGGCGACCGTGACGGCGGAGACGGCGAGCAACAGTCCGAAGCGGTCGTAGTAGCGGTTCTTCGTCGGATCGGTCTTGGTCATGACCAGCCAGAATAGGCGATGATCGTCGGTGATCAGGTCTACTCGGGGAGGTACGGTCCTCGGGCTTCGAACACCATCTCACCTTCGATGTAGGTGGCCTGAACCTTGTTGCGCCCGTCCCACGGGTCCCCATCGAAGATCAAGAAGTCGGCGTCCTTCCCGGGTTCGAGACTCCCGACCCGATCATCGACTTCGAGGATCGCTGCCGGGTTCGTCGTCACGGTCTCGAGGGCACGCTCTTCCGAGAGGCCTTCCCGGATAGCGATGATGACGAGGTCACGCAACGTATCGACCGTGTTGACCGGCGAGTCGGTCATGATCGCCACGGTCGCTCCCGCGTCGACCATGATCCCTACGGCTGCAGCCGTGCGCCGGTTCACCTCGCGCTTTGATGCCGCCGTGTAGAGCGGTCCGATCGCGACCGGTATGTTCCTCGACACGATCTCGTCGGGGATCCGCCACCCCTCGGTGGCATGGTCGATGACGAGCCGGTACCCGAATTCCTCGGAGAGACGGATCGCGGTGCGGATGTCGTCCATCCGATGTGCATGGTTCCTGACCGGTATCTCGCCGTCGAGAACCAACAGGAGCGTCTCCATGCCCAGGTCCCGCCTCGGTTCGCGCAGCGGCTTGCGTTCGCTCTCCGGCTTGGCATCCTCGATCGCCTGCAGCGCCCGGTGGTGTTCCCAGTCCTTGCGGTACTCGATGGCGTCGAAGAATGCCTTTCTCGCCAAATATGCCGTACCCATGCGGGTCACCGGTGCACGCTTCAGGCTCTCCCCCACCCGCTTCGGATTCTCGCCGAGCGCCATCTTCACCCCGGCCGGTTCGCGGATCACCATGTCGTCCGCAACGAGTCCGGAGGCCTTCACGACTGCCATCTGTCCGCCGATGGCGTTGGCCGATCCGTGCGTGATCCCGAGCGTCGTCACACCGCCGCGCCGGGCGTCCTCGAAACCGATGTCCTCCGGGTAGATGGCATCGAGCATCCGCACGTACGGCGTGATCGCGTCGGTGACCTCGTTGGCGTCATGATCATCCCTCGCCCCCTCACCCCACACACCGGTGTGCACGTGAGCATCGATGAATCCCGGCAGGAGATACTTGCCGGCGCAGTCGACAATCTCGGCGTCGGTGATGTCGATCTCGCTCCCGACAGCGATGATCTTCCCATCCTCGACGAGCAGCGTCCCTCCTTCGATCGGCTGGGAGGCGGCGGTCCAGATGATGGCGTTGGTGTAGGCATGTCGCATGATCATCACCATAGATCCTCTGACCATCCCTTCCGACCGGCGATGGTCAGACGGGTACGGCGGGAACCGCACGGAGCGACGATCGGGCGGCGAGGGCGAGTCCGACGATGATCAGCGCGATCCCGAACCAGGCCACCGGTCCGGGCCGTTCGGCGAGCACGACGACGCCGAGGATGGTTGCTGTCACCGGCTCTGCGAGCGAGAGCGTACCCGCAGTGCTCGGGTCGGTATCGCGCAAGCCGGATGAGAACGCCAGATAGGCAAGCGCCAGCGTTGCGAACCCGAGCCACAGCACCATCACCGCTCCGTCTGCCTCACCAAGGAAAGACAGGTCCTGGGACATCGCCACCGGTACGAGCGCGACGGCAGCGATGCTGAATACCGCCGCGGTCGAGTGTCGAATCGAGCCGAGTTGAGCCAGTCGGGCCGTACTCACGATGTAGGTCGCGTACGAAGACCCTGCGGCGAGAGCGAGGAGAACGCCCACACCGTCCACAGATGCGTCTCGAGTCGAAGCTGCGAGGAATACCAGCCCGACCACTGCCGGGGCGGTCGCCGCCACCCACCTCGAACCCGGCCACCTCCGGGCGAGCACTGCTTCCGCAACACCGACAAACACCGCTGCGGATCCGAGGGCGAGAAGTGTGCCCACCGCAACGCCCGTACGGGACACGGCGGAGAAGAAGAACAGCTGAAACGCCGCCACCCCCATAGCTGCAAACAATGTGACCGGTCGCACAACCCATCGCCAGCCGGAGTCGGCCTTGCGCAGCACGGCGACGGTCCCCAGCACGGCGGCGCCGAGCAGGAGTCGCAGCGAGCCGACTGCCAGCGGACTGGCGGTAGCCGGACCCAGCGCCTGAGCTGTACCGGTCGTGCCCCACAAGATCGAGGCGAACAGGATCAACCGAATTCCACGCATCGCCGGAGCGTACAACGCTCCCGCCCACGGCCCAGCACCCGAAGCTCCCAGACACGACTCACGGCGCGACATGGCACCGAACGCGGAGGAAGCTCGGATTGGAGGTAGGGGCAGATGAACCTGGAACGACGAACAACCCCCTACGAGGCAAGGGTCGTTTCATGGTGGAGGTGAGGGGATTTGAACCCCTGGCCCCTACGTTGCGAACGTAGTGCTCT
>CAZWDQ010000117.1:2681-6061 GCA_964632475.1 uncultured Acidimicrobiaceae bacterium | reverse complement strand
GCAGCAGCCATGCTGCGGATCACCATATGGAGGATCCCGCCGTGGCGGAGGTAGTCGACTTCGATCGGGGTGTCGCAGCGTGCCATCGCTGAGAATTCGACGGCTGTGCCATCTGCCTTCGCCGCGGTCACCTGCACTGTCTGGCGTGGCGTCAGGGTGTCGTCGACGTCGACCGCGAAAACCTCGGTTCCGTCGAGGCCGAGGCTCTCAGCGCTCTCGCCCTCGGCGAATGTCAGCGGGATCACACCCATCATCACGAGGTTGGAGCGGTGAATCCGCTCGAAGCTCTCAGCGATCACAGCCTTGACGCCGAGCAGGAAGGTGCCCTTCGCAGCCCAGTCGCGTGACGAACCCATGCCATAGTCTTTGCCGGCGAGCACGACGAGCGGCACGCCTTCAGCCTGGTAGTGCATCGAGGCGTCGTACACCGGCTTGATCTCGTCGTCGAGGAAGTCGCGTGTCCATCCGCCCTCAGTTCCCGGGGCGATCTCGTTCCTGACCCGCACGTTCGCGAATGTGCCACGAGTCATGATGCGGTCATTGCCCCGTCGTGAGCCGTAGCTGTTGAACATCGCCCGCTCGACGCCGTTGCTGAGGAGGAACCGACCGGCCGGCGTGTCGGGGGCAATGGCCCCGGCCGGGGAAATGTGATCCGTGGTCACCGAATCACCGAGCTTCAGCAGAACCCTGGCCCCGCTGATCGGAGCGACCGGCTTGGGATCTGGTGCGAGGTCAACGAAGAAGGGTGGCTCCTGAACGTAGGTCGAGTCTCCATCCCACGGGTAGATCGATCCTGAACTTGATTCGACGTCCTGCCACTCGTCGGAACCATCGAACACCGCGCCGTACTCGGTCAAGAACTGGTCCCGGTTGACCGACGCAGACACGACGGCAGCGATCTCCTCCTGGGTCGGCCACAGGTCTGTGAGGTAGACCTCGTTGCCCTCACGATCGATGCCGAGCGGCTCGGTCGCGAGGTCGATGTCGACCGTCCCGGCGATCGCATAGGCCACGACGAGCAGTGGAGATGCCAGGTAGTTGGCTCGAACGTGCGGGCTGATGCGACCCTCGAAGTTGCGGTTGCCGGACAGTACCGACGCAACGACGAGGTTGGCTTCTTCGACGCCGGCGGCGATGGGGTCGGGGAGCGGGCCGGAGTTCCCGATGCAGGTGGTGCATCCGTAGCCGACCGTCCAGAATCCGACGGCTTCCAAGTCGCCGAGCAGATCTGCTTCGACGAGGTAGTCGGTGACGACCTTCGACCCCGGTGCGAGCGACGTCTTCACCCATGGCTTACGCTTCAGGCCACGCTCATTCGCCTTGCGGGCAACGAGACCTGCCCCGATCATGACATCGGGGTTCGACGTGTTCGTGCAGGACGTGATCGCTGCGATCACCACGTCACCATCGCCGAGATCGAAGGCCTGCCCCTCGTTGGTCACGGCTGCGGTGGCACCGGCAACCGACCCGTCGGGTCGCAGACCACCCTCGAGATCCGTGTGCCACTGGGTCTTCATCGCGCCCAGTTCGATGCGATCCTGCGGCCGTTTCGGGCCTGCAAGGGAAGGGACGATGGTTCCGAGATCCAGTTCCAGGTTGGAGCTGTATGCAATGGTGCGGCTCTCGTCACGCCACATCCCCTGCTCCTTGTAGTACTGCTCGACCGTGGCGATCAGCGCTTCATCACGCCCGGAGAGCCGCATGTAGTCCAGCGTCCGATCGTCGACGGGGAAGAACCCGATCGTTGCCCCGTACTCGGGCGCCATGTTGGCGATCGTTGCCCGATTCGCGACGGGCATATCGTCAAGGGCAGGCCCGTGGTACTCGACGAATTTCCCAACGACACCGTGCTCCCGCAGCATCTCGGTGATTCTGAGCACGAGATCCGTGGCGGTGGCTCCGTCCGGAAGCCCGCCGGTGAGTCGGAAACCGACGACTTCGGGGAGCAGCATGTAGATCGGCTGCCCGACCATGACGGCCTCGGCCTCGATGCCTCCGACACCCCAGCCAACGACGCCCAACCCATTGATCATCGTGGTGTGCGAGTCGGTTCCAACGAGCGAATCCGGATAGAGGGCACCGTCATTGTCCCAGACAACCTTGGCGAGATACTCGAGGTTGACTTGGTGCACGATGCCGGTGGCCGGCGGGACCACCCGGAAGTCATCGAAGGCCGACTGCCCCCACTTGAGGAACTCGTAGCGCTCCATGTTCCGAGTGAACTCCATCTCAGAGTTGATCTGGAGAGCGTCGGGTGAGTTGAAAGCGTCGACCTGAACCGAGTGGTCAACGACGAGATCGGCAGGAACCTGCGGATTGACCTTGGCCGCAGAAGACTCATCACCGGTCATTCGCACAACTGCGGACCGCATCGCGGCGAGATCGACCACCGCGGGGACGCCGGTGAAGTCCTGCAGAACGACCCGGGCCGGCTTGAAGGCGATCTCCGCCTCCCCGACCTGCGTGGCGATGTATCGGGCCACGGCATGAACGTCTGCGTCGGTGACAACACGACCGTCGTGGTTCCTGAGCGCCGATTCGAGGAGCACCTTGATCGAATACGGCAGTGCGTCGACGTCACCGATACTGCTGAGGGCATCGAGTCGGTAGATCAACCGTTCGCCGAGCGGTGTGTCGATGGTGCGACGTGCTCCGAAGGGATCGTTGATTTCGGTCATGGTGCGGCCTCGCAAACATCTCGCGGTCGTCGTTACATCGAATTACGCACATGATATCCCTGCCGAAGGCGTGCCTCCACCCGCCGTCTCACACGGCCGCCGCGAGGCGCCGCATGCAGGCCTGGTACGGCTCTCCGAGCGGTCGATATCGGACTCCGCTCACTACCTTCCAACCATGTTCACCTCTCCTGCTTCCCACCTCCCTCGCACCGCCCTGATGACCCTCCTCATCGTTGTCGCACTCGTTGGGGCGGCGTGCTCGAGTTCGGGTGCCGCGTCTGACGATCTCCCCGATCTCGATGACGTTGCCGGTGCCGAGGCAGCCCAGGGACACGGAAATGCGGCACCCGACTTCACGGTCATGACCCTTGACGGCGCCGGCTTCACCCTCTCCGATCACCTCGCAGATGACGGTCGCCCGATATTCCTCAACATGTGGGCATCGTGGTGCCCTCCCTGTCGAGCTGAGATGCCGGATATCGACGCTGCATCGCAATCGCACGAGGACGTCCTCTTCATCGGCATCGCCGTCAATGACGACCCCGCCGACTCGACCGAGTTCGCCACGTCGATCGACATCGGGTACACGATCGGGTTCGATGAAAAGGGCGCGGTCTCTACAGCCTACGAAGTGGTGGGACTCCCAGCCTCGTACGTCATCTCATCCGACGGGAACATCCTCGAGCAGGTCTTCGGCTCGGT
>CAZWDQ010000117.1:0-2581 GCA_964632475.1 uncultured Acidimicrobiaceae bacterium | reverse complement strand
CGGACTACGGTTAGAACCGTGCTCTGGATGTTGCTCGTGCTTGTCATTGCGATCCTTGTGGGGGTTGCTCGAGGGGGGAAACTCTCGAACCTGACGGAGATCGGCGTTCGTGCCTGGTGGCTGCTCTTCATCGGGTTCGGCATCCAATTGGTTGCGACGTTCCTCCCCCGTTCGACCCACGATCTTGCGGTCGGGTTGATCCTCGCGTCGTATGTCCCGCTGCTCCTCTTCGTATGGCTCAACCGGCAGATGGCGGGTCTCTGGGTCGCGGGTATCGGCGTTCTGATGAACTTCACAGTCATCGCCGCAAACGGAGGCATGCCCGTGATGCTCGAAGCCGTGAGACTGGCCGGCGGATCAGCCGACGTGGTCCTGGGAGCGAAACACGTGGTGCTCACCGAAGAGACAAGCCTGGCGTTCCTCGCCGACATCATCCCTCTCCCGCGCAGCGTCATCTCGATGGGCGACGTATTCCTTGCGATCGGTGTCGGTGTCTTTCTAGAGGATCAGATACGGCGCCCAGTCCGGCTCTTCGCCCACCGTGTCGAGGGAGCTCCGGGATCCGCCGCGGACCGCTGATGATCCGGCCGACTACGCGGCGATGACGCCACGCTGCACCAGGACCCGCCGCAGAGACGTCGAAACGTCTGGATCGAAGTCGTAGGCGGAACCTCGATGAATCCGCTCGAGACCTTCGAGGGGTGACAGATGCATTTCGTGCACCGCGTGATCGTAGGCGCTTGCCACCTTGATGATCTTGGAGATCATCGGAACGTCCGGATCCATCGCTTCTCCCGGTCGTCGGAACGGACTGTGCTGCACCCGAACGTACTCCGACACCTCCTGGAGGTACGGAGCTTCTGCAATGATTTGAGCGCCCCATCGGGCGATGTCCTCGTCGGTGTACCCGGCCTTGAGAATTGCCGGTTCGGTCAGCGTGATGCGACCGACGTCGTGCATCAGGGCGGCGTACTCCAGTTCGGTCACCTCGTTGGGATGGAGACCGATCTCACGAGCCATCGACACCGCCAGGTCGGCGGTCCGGGTTGCGTGGCCACGTGGGGCGAGGTCGGCAACCTCGGGTATCTGGGCGAGGGCACGGATCATCTGACCGTAGGTGATGCGGGTCGAGTGATATCTCACGAACGCCAGGTGGCTGAATGCGTACGGGAGAATCGCAACCGGGAACGCCCAGATGCCCATCAGCGGCCAGGTCATCCCAAAGAGCGCGCCGCCGGTGAAGATTGCCAGAGCGACGGTCCAGTCCTCGAGGGCAAGGAGCCACAGATAGCGAGAGGCAAGATCCTCACGCTCGGTACCCACCCATGCAGAGACGAGCGCCCTCAGGACGAACCAGACGGTTCCACCGGCCACGACCGAGAGCAGTTGCTCCCAAGCGAGCGGGAGTGATGAATCGGAGACGCCCGTCAACGCCAGCGAGGTGACGAGCCCAAATGAGAGCATCGAAATTGCCTCAGACACGTAGTCGGAGTCTGCGTCACGGTCGGTGATCGCCCGCCAACGGAGTACGCCCCAGCCGCCCACGAGTCCGACCGAATATGCGGCGAGCACGACCACGGTGCCGGGCAGAAGAATGACGGCAGCAACGGCAGGCCCGATGGCAAGGTTGATGCGTTTCCCCGACGGCGTCGGAACAGAGAGGTAGTGCATTCCTGCGATGACAACGGCCCAGACCGTGGCGGCCGCCCACTCCTCACCGGATCGGATGACGAACGTCACTGTGATGGCGCCGAGCACCGCTATCGCACCGAGCAAGATGAGCGAGAGCCGGTGGAGCCTTGACTCAGCCATTGTCGGCATCCTCCGTAATCGGTGCGAGCGGGAAGTCCCTGCCGTGAATCTGATCAGCCTTGCGGATCTCGTCGAGACCCTCTTCGGCGATGTCCCGTGCCTCAACGTCGGTGAGTTCAACCTTCGATCCGTATCGGTGGCCGGAGTTCTCCATGCCGTCGATGAACGCTTCCACAACCTCGGGATCGAACTGCGTACCGGCGTGACGGCGGAGCTCGGCGTATGCGTACGGCTGAGTGAGGGCCACGCGATACGACCGCGTCGACGTGATCGCGTCGAACGAGTCGGCGACGGCCAGAATGCAGGCCTCCTTCGATGGCGTGTCTCCGTGTTCGTGTCCCGCGCCGTGGTACCCGTTGCCGTCGTAGTGGGCGTGATGATTCGAGGCAATCTCGATCATGGGCTGCAGGAAGTCAACGTCCTCGAGCAGCTCCTCGACGAAGTGCACGTGCTGCTGCATCGTCGCGTATTCCTCGTCGCTGAGGCGTGAGCGTTTGCGTATGAGCTCGCGGGGAACGGCGAGTTTCCCGACGTCGTGGATGAGCGCCGCCCACCGAAGACGTTCGAGTTGTGTGCCGTCGAAGCCCATCTGCTTGCCGATCATCTCGGTGAATTGAGCTACACGCTCGGTGTGACCCCGCGTGTAGAGGTCCTTGGCTTCGAGCGCCTTGATGAATCCTCTGATCGTCGATTCCTGCGCCTCGCGAAGCCTTGCATACGACTCGAACGCCATGTAGCCGACGAAGAACACGACGGCGATGAGAGGAAG
>CAZWDQ010000116.1:0-6106 GCA_964632475.1 uncultured Acidimicrobiaceae bacterium | reverse complement strand
ACGGCTGAGGCGGGCTTCGACTCCACGCTGGCGATCGCTGCAGGCTCTGTGTCGGTCACATTGTCTCCTCTATCGCAAACGGGTCACTCTGGAGTTCGCTACGTACGAACTCTACGGCTCGCTGGTCGGAACGTATGCCGACCAGCTCCCGGCCGCCAGGCTGAGTGTTCTTGTCGGTGTCGCGCGTTCGACGTACTACGAGTGGCGAGAGCGACCTGTCTCAAAGCGCGACCTCCACGATGCCGTGTTGGTAGACGAGATCGTCGATATCCACCCGGCATCCCAGGGCAAGTACGGATTACCGCGTGTTCATGGCCAGCTGCGACACCGCGGCCGGCGGGTGAGCCGCAAGCGGGTCGCCCGAATCACGTCCTCGTTTGCCTCCAGGATGGAATGGGCCGCATTCCTCAGATACTCCATCTCGGAGTCAGATAGTCGAGCCATCCCAACCGCGCCGTCAGAGGCGCACGATGACGCGGGCGCCGCCCAGGGTCCCTTCGGTGATCGACACATTGCCGCCATGTGTTTGCGCGACACCAGCGACGATCGCCAGTCCAAGCCCGGTGCCTCCCTCGGCGCGCGTCCGTGAGTTGTCCAGGCGGACAAACCTCTCGAGCACCCTCGCGCGATCTACGTCGGCGATTCCTGGTCCGTCATCCTCGACGGTCAGGATGGCTTCATCGTCGGTGTTCTCCAGCGTCACGACCACGTTAGATGCAGCGTGGCGAACGGCATTGTCGATGAGGTTCCGTACCAGATGGGTGAGCTGTCGAGCTTCTCCTTGGACACGAACTGCCTCCACATCGGATACATCGATGGGTACGCGACCTGGACGTGCAGCTTCAATGAATACAATGTCGTCGAGATCAACGTCGTCCGAGGTCGGGGGGAGGCCTTCGTCAAGCCTCGCGAGAAGGAGTAGGTCGTCAACGAGGTCGCCGAGTCTGTCCTGCTCCTGAAGCACGATCCGAGCCGTTGCCTCCCAGTCGGTGTCGGTGGGGTTGGTGAGACCCACTTCGAGCTGTGCCTTCGATGCCGCTACAGGGTTGCGGAGTTCGTGTGAAGCGTCCGAGACGAATTCGCGCTGTCGGCGCCGTCCTGCTGAGAGACGGTCGAGCATTGTGTTCATTGTCCGCGCCAGGTGAGCGACCTCGTCATGGCTGTTCGGTACGGGGATCCGTTCATCAAGCCTGTCGTCGCCGATCCGATCGACCTGGTTGGTGATCGCAGCCACCGGTCGGAAGGCGCGTCCCGTCGTGAACCATGCCAGCACGGCCACAGTTCCGACCAGGAATGGAATGAGCAAGAGCAATGTTCGACGCATCGCCTCGAGGCCTGCATCAACAGGTGCCAGCGATGAAGACGCAACAAGTGTCAGCGTTCCCTGCTGGAGGTCAACCGGGAGACTCACAGTCACGACGTTGCCACCGCCGAGAGCAAAGCCCGTGAGGGCGTCGATCGCGAGTTCGCTCGATCCCGGGTCGAGCGAGGAGAAACCCTCGACGATCACGTCGCCACCGAAGAGTCCAGCCGGGGTTGTCGCCACAAGCAACCCGGAATCATCCACCAGACTGAACATCGTTCCGTCGATTCCGACCGGGAGGATCATCGGATTGGGCCCCGACCCGAATACCGCGGCGTCGAAGGACTGGAGGTCGGTGGCGAGCGTTTCGAGTTCGCCAAGATCCTGTGCTCTCAGGTCCTCGATCCACGCGTCCTCGGCGCGGGTCAGCAGAAACCAACTCCCGAAGAACATGACAACGGCGAACAGCATCGTCACGGCCAGGGTGAGACGGCCCCGGATGCTTCGCATCCAAGCTACGGGTGTGTTCATGAGGCCGCCCGATATCCCATTCCGCGAATCGTCTCGATCGTGTGGGCTCCGAAAGGTCGGTCGACCTTGTTGCGGAGGTAGCCGACGTAAACCTCGACGATGTTTGGATTCCCGAAGTAGTCCAAGCCCCACACTCGATCGATGAGCTCTTGCTTCGCAACGACGCGATCCGGATCTGTCATGAGGGCTTCGAGAAGGGCGAACTCCCGCCGGGTGAGACTGATGTCAGTACTCGATCGGCGACAGGTCTTCGTGGACGAATCGAGGGTGAGGTCACCAACGGTGAGAATCGGTGGCCGCACCGTTTCGGATCGCCGCAGGACGGCGCGCAAACGTGATAGCAACACCATGAACGAGAAGGGCTTGGTGATGTAGTCGTCGGCTCCCGTATCCAGGCCCTCAGCCTCGTCGTACTCCCCGTCCTTGGCGGTCAGCATGAGGATGGGCGTGTGGATGCCCTCCTCTCGGATTGTCGCACATACCCGATAGCCGTTCATTCCGGGCAGCAGTATGTCCAGGATGATCGCATCGAACTGGCCCTCCTGAGCTCTCCAGAGGCCGTCGTCGCCGTCGTTGGCGACCTCCACCTCGTAGCCCTCAGCCGTCAGTCCTGCCTCGATGGCGGCAGCCAGATTCACTTCGTCTTCCACAACAAGGATTCGCATGAACTGAGTATTGCGGATTTCAGCTGAGAGGAGGCTGAGAACCTGAGAGCCGCCTCAGGTGTTCTCAGGATGCTCTCAGCAACATGTTGACATGATCGGTCTCGTTGAGTCACAGAACCATTCAAGGAGGACCAACCATGAGACACGCCTTTCGATATCGAGCAGCCTTGCTCGCCGGTGCTACGGCGATCTTGCTGGCTTCGTGCGGCGGGGGAAGCTCGGGTGGCACGACACCGACAGTGCTGAGTCTCGCCGATCAGTCAGACAGCACCAGTGCGAGTGAGACGACCACGACCGCGCAAGTAGACCCGGATGAGGCGTTCCGCCAGTACACCGCATGCATGCGTGAGCAGGGCATTGACATGCCGGATCCGACCAGCGACGGCGGATCGTTCACGGTGCAGGGCGGAGAGGGCGACTTCGAGGCGTATGAGGAAGCTGACAAGGAGTGCGCGCCGATCCTCGAGAGCGCCTTCGGCGAGTTTGACCTATCCCCAGAGCAGCAAGCCGAGTTCATGGACCAGGAGTTGGCGTTCGCACAGTGCATGCGCGACAACGGTGTCGACTGGCCAGACCCAGACCCAAGTGGTGGCCTCGGAACGATCTCGCTTGATATTGGCGATATCGATGAGGAGACTCTCAATACGGCCATGGAAGTCTGCTCAGAGGAAGCGTTTGGAGAACTCGGCGGCTTGGTGAGCGTTGGAACGGAAACCTCGCCATGAGGCGCGGGGCCTTCGTCGGACTGGCAGCTCTCGTCGTCGCAGGTGTTGTGATCGCAGCTGTGTGGGTCACATCGACAGACGATGCTCCCGCACAAGCAGCATCCACCACCTCATCCGTGGCGACGGAAACCGATTCGATTACGCGTCAAACCCTCCAACAGACAGAGGAGTTCGACGCGAGCGTGGGATACGGCGAATCGTTTGCACTCCCCGGATCGGCGTTTGGCACGGTCACATGGGTACCCGACGAGGGAGTGACTCTGGAGCCGGGTGCCATGGTGTACAAGACCGATGAGAAGCCGACATATTGGACACGAGGCGATGTTCCGATGTACAGGACGCTGCAGAAGAACTCGAGCGGTGCGGACGTTGAGCAGCTGGAGCGGTACCTACAGGCTGGAGGATATCTCGGACCCGATGACGAGATCGATGGAGAGTTCGACGCCACGCTTCGGACCGCAGTGAAGGCGTGGCAAGACGATCGTGGTCTCAAGGACACAGGTCGAATCGACAGCTCTCAGCTCCTGTTTCTCCCTTACGAGGCGATCAGGGTCTCCTCCGTTCCGCGGGTCGGGGAGGCTGCAGCGGGGGGTGTCCTCGAGGTCACCTCACCAGAGTTGTTCGTGTCCGCTGAGGTATCTGCAAACAAGAAGAAGGCCTTCGAGGGCGATCCGGTGATCCAGGTTGAGCTGGCCGACGGATCGACATACGCAGCCTCGGTCGACACGATCAAGGCCGCGCAATCGCAGGATCCGTTCGGCGAGCAGAAGTTCAAAGTCAAACTCGCGCTCCAGGCCCCCACCGGTCAGGAGCCAGGCGAGGCAACGGTAGAGGTCATCGATGTCCTGGCTGCTGATGTCCTCGCGGCCCCCGTGCGAGCCCTGCTTGCGCTCACAGAGGGCGGATATGCGGTGCAGGTGATCCAATCCGACGGTTCGTACGCATACGTCTCGGTTGAGATAGGCGAGTTCGCCGATGGCTGGGTTGAGATAGCCGGTGATGTCTCCGAAGGCGACGAAGTGGTGGTTCCCGCATGATCCCTGTTCTCGAACTGAAGAATGTCGTCAAGGAATACCCTGGCTCACCACCTGTCAGAGCCCTTGACCGAGTGAACCTCTCAGTTGACGAGGGGGAGCTGGTCGCGGTGGTCGGGTCGTCGGGTTCCGGCAAGTCGACGCTGTTGAACGTCATCGGCACTCTCGCCCGACCCACGTCCGGGACCGTGAGACTCGAGGGACGCGATATCGCAAGCGAATCCGACAGTGCCCTCGCGGGGATCCGTGCAAGCAAGATCGGATTCGTCTTCCAACAGTTCCATCTCCTCCCCGGCCTTCCAGCCATCGACAATGTCGCCACCGGCCTTCTGTATCGAGGTGTTAGCTCGAAACGTCGACGCGAGGAAGCAGGCGCAACCCTTGACCGTGTTGGTCTCGGCAATCGGGTGACGCATCGACCTGGTGAACTGTCGGGAGGTGAGAGGCAGCGTGTCGCAATAGCACGAGCGATCGTCGGCGACCCAGCCATTGTGCTCGCCGACGAACCAACGGGCAATCTCGACTCGCACACGAGCGAAGGCATCATCGATCTCATCCTCGGACTCCACGAGCAAGGTTCAACGATCCTCATGATCACCCACGACCTCCACATCGCCAGTCGGCTCCCGCGACACGTCACCCTCGTCGATGGCGGACTCGGCAGCGATAGTCGCACACTCACAGGGGCAGCGATATGAAGCGTCGTACCAAGGACTCGAGGAGCCGACTGAGACGTATCGATCTGCTTCGCAGCGGTACCCAGGGACTGCGTACGCGCAAGGCACGAACGCTGCTCACGGCGATAGGGATAGCTATCGGAATCGCTGCGATGATCGGCGTAGTGGGCATCTCTTCGTCGTCCAAGGCTGCCTTGTTGCGCCAGATCGATGACCTAGGGACCAATCTCCTCGCGGTCCAGGCCGGTCAATCCCTCTTTGGAGAGAAGGCAGAGCTCCCAGAAGATGCATCTTTGATGATTCGTCGAATTCCGCCCGTGCAGCAGGCGGCCGGCGTGACCTCCGTGAACACATCGGTGAGGCGAACCGACCAGATCCCGGCAGGTGAGACGAGCGGAATTGCTGTGTACGCTGCCGAGCCTCAGGTGCTCGACACACTCGACGGGACGCTGGCATACGGGCGGTTTCTCGACGAGGCTCTCTCCGAACTCCCTGCGGTCGTTCTCGGCTCCGTCGCCGCACAGCGACTTGGCATCGACAATCTGGCGGATGGGCCGGTCGTGTACCTCAATGGTCACTGGTTCAGCGTCGTCGGGATACTCGATCCACTCCCGCTGAACCCAGACCTCGACAGAGCAAGCTTCGTCGGATATCCGGTCGCGGCGAAACTCTACGAAACAAAGACAAACGCCTCCATCATCTACCTGCGCACACACCCCGACCAGGTTGAGTCCGTGCGAAGCGTCCTAGGCCGAACCGCCAATCCCGAAGCCCCAAACGAAGTCGAGGTTTCCCGACCGTCTGACGCCCTGGAGGCAAAGGCCGCAGTCGACCAAAGCTTCACTCGCCTTCTCCTTGCCCTCGGTGGGGTCGCGCTCGTCGTGGGCGGCGTCGGAATCGCAAACGTGATGGTGATCTCGGTACTCGAACGCAGGCCTGAGATCGGTCTGCGACGGGCTCTCGGCGCCAAGAGGATGCACATTGCCTGGCAATTCATCACAGAGAGCATCATCCTTGGGGCGATAGGCGGAATCGGTGGCGTTCTGCTCGGTGCAGGAATCACACAGGTCTTCGCAAGCCAGCAAGGATGGGTAGTAGACATCCCGGTCGAAGCTCTCGCTCTCGGCATTGCCGCAGCCCTCGCAGTCGGAGCCATCGCCGGCCTCTACCC
>CAZWDQ010000115.1:2371-6157 GCA_964632475.1 uncultured Acidimicrobiaceae bacterium | reverse complement strand
GCCCTTGCTGCTTCGTCTGCTATCAGCGCGTTGTGCAGCACTTCGAGGTCGCCGTCTAGGACGTTGGGCAACGAGTGGACCGTGAGGCCGACTCTGTGATCGGTTACGCGGTTGTCTTTGAAGTTGTAGGTCCGGATCTTCCCGGAACGCTCGCCGGTGCCTACCTGGGAGCGGCGTACGGATGCTCGCTCGCCGGCCTGTTCGGAGATCTGCTGCTGGAGGAGGCGTGCCCGGAGCACCCGCATTGCTTTGAGTTTGTTCTGCAACTGGGACTTCTCATCCTGGCAGGACACCACGATGCCAGTCGGACGGTGGGTGATCCGGACCGCAGAGTCCGTGGTGTTCACCGACTGCCCGCCGGGGCCCTGAGACCGCATCGTCTCGATATCAAGGTCACCGTCGAGGATCTCGACTTCCACGGCTTCAGCTTCGGGAAGAACGGCCACAGTCGCCATCGACGTGTGGACCCTCCCCTGCGACTCCGTCTTGGGAACGCGTTGCACACGATGCGGGCCCGCCTCGAACTTGAACCTCGAGTATGCGCCCTTCCCCTTAACGGCGAACGTTGCTTCTTTGAGACCGCCGGTATCCGACGGGGAGACGTTGATCGGCTCAATCGCCCACCGGCTGCGCTCTGCGAAGCGCTCGTACATCCGATAGAGGTCACCGGCCCAGAGTGCGGCTTCGTCGCCACCAGCGGCGGATCGAACCTCGACGATGACGTCCTTGTCGTCGTTGGGATCCTTGGGAATCAGCTGGCGCCGAAGATCCATCTCCATTTCTTCCATCTCGGTCTGTTTGGCGGTAACCACGTCGTTGAAGTATTCGACCATCTCGGAGTCGTCTTCGATCGCAGCCAGTTCGGCGGCCTCTCTGGCCTCCGTCTCGGCGTCGCGATATCGGCGGAATGCGTTGACGATCGGCTTCAGTTCGGAGTGACGACCCGTGACTTCCCGATACCGCTTCTGGTCGGCGATGACACTGGGATCGGCCAGAAGGGCGAGGTTCGACTCGAACTCCTCATCGGTGGCGATGAGCCGTTCGGAGAGACGATCATCCATCGTCTGAGTCGTCGAGGTCGTATTCGGCGGCGAGCGCCGCGGCGACCACCGGACCCCGCTGTTTGACCTCGTTCACCGCTTCGTCGCCGAGCGCGGCGAGAAGTGACGCCACTGCCACTTCGACCTGGTCATCATCGGGTTCTTTGGTCGTGATGGACTGGATCCATATGCCGGGCTTTGACGCCCATGCGAGCCATCGATGGCCCGCAGCGGCCTTCAATACTTCGTAGGACATACCGGCGATGACGGGGATGAGGGCGATCCTCGCAACGACCTGCCACACGAACTGGAGTGGTGCGAGTAACAGGAACACGAAGAATGCCACCATCGCAACGATGATGATGAACGACGTGCCGCATCGGGGATGCCGGGGGCTGTACTTCTGGATCGCGTCTACGTCGAGAGGGTCACCGTTCTCGTAGGCGTGGATCGTCTTGTGCTCGGCCCCGTGGTACTGGAAGACGCGCTGGATGTCGTCGGCACGTCCGATCAGCCAGATGTAGCCGACGACCAACGCGATCCGGATGACACCGTCGATGACGACGAACGCTATGTTCGAATCGGCGACGTACTGCTTGAGGAAGCCGGCGGCTAGCACCGGCACGAGCACGAACAACCCGATCGCAAGAACGACGGCGAGCACCATCGTCCAGATGACCGTGCTTCGCGACACCTGCTCCTCTTCGTCGCCTGCCTTCTCCGCCGACCACGAGAGGGCTCTGAAACCGAGGGACAGGGACTCAGCGAGTACGAAGATCCCGCGCAGGAACGGCACCTTCGCTCCCTTGGAGCGACTCACGATGCCGGGGAGGTCGTGGCGCTTGGCTTCGATGACGCCGTCGGGGCGACGGACGGCCACGGCCCACGCCTCGGGGGCGCGCATCATCACGCCTTCGATGACTGCCTGACCGCCGACGCTGGCGCCCGGAGGGCGGCTCAACTAGGCCCCCTCGTCGGAGGCTGCGTCCTTCTCGGCGGCTGTCGTACCGGTGTCGATTCCAGCATTGGCGTAGCGCTTGCGGAAGCGCTCGACCCGGCCACCCGAGTCGACGAGACGCTGCTTGCCGGTGTAGAAGGGGTGACACTGGTCACACAATTCGACGTGGAGTTCACTCTCCGTCGAACGCGTCACAAATGTGTTCCCGCATGAGCACGTGACGGTGCTCTCGGTGTATTCGGGGTGGATGCCAGTCTTCACGTTGTCGTCTCCTGATCCTGATTCGTTCGGAACTGTAGCGGTGCTCACTGACCTGACTTCGCGACGCTGATGAGGAACTCTGCGTTCGACTTCGTCGTCTTGAGTCGGTCGATGAGCAACTCGAGCGCGGCGCCCGGTTCTAGAGCCATGAGGACCCTGCGCAGCTTCCACACCTCGACGAGCTCGGCATGATCGAAGAGAAGCTCCTCACGCCGAGTACCGGAGGCCTCGATGTCGATCGCAGGGTAGATTCGCTTGTCGGCGAGCTTGCGGTCGAGCCGGAGCTCCATGTTTCCGGTGCCCTTGAACTCTTCGAAGATGACCTCGTCCATTCGCGAGCCGGTCTCGACGAGAGCGGTCGCAAGGATCGTGAGGCTCCCGCCTTCTTCGAGGTTGCGGGCCGCACCGAAGAATCGCTTCGGCGGATACAGCGCAGTCGAGTCGACACCACCGGAGAGGATCCGGCCCGATGCCGGTGTGGCGAGGTTGTGCGCTCGCGCAAGGCGGGTGATCGAGTCGAGGAGGATGACAACGTCGGTCCCCTGCTCGACGAGTCGCTTCGCCCGCTCGATGGCGAGTTCCGAGACCTGCGTGTGCTCCTCAGCGGGACGGTCGAAGGTGGAGTAGATGACCTCACCCTTGACCGAACGCTGCATCTCGGTGACTTCTTCCGGACGTTCGTCCACCAGGACGACCATCAGATGACACTCGGGATTGTTCGTAGCGATCGAGTGGGCGACGTCCTGGAGAACGGTGGTCTTCCCGGCTTTCGGTGGGGAGACGATGAGCCCGCGCTGGCCCTTGCCGATCGGTGCGATGAGATCGATGATCCGCTGCTGGATATCTTCAGGCTCGCCTTCGACCTCGAGGTGAAGACGCACATCGGGAAACAGCGGGGTCAGCTTCGCGAACTGGGGTCGCTTGGCCGCTTCTTCCGGGTCGCCACCGTTGACCTCAACGGCACGGACGAGGGCTGGGAACTTCTCCTTCCCACGGGCCGCACGGACCGGACCGGAGATGGTGTCACCCTTGCGCAGCTTCGCCTTGCGGACAACGTTCGCCGGCACATAGGAGTCCATGTCGCCCGGGAGGTATCCGGAGGCACGGAGGAATCCATAGCCTTCGGGAAGAATGTCGAGAATGCCCTGACAGGTCTCGAGTTCGGACTCGTCGATCGGTGCGCGCTCGGTGCGGTCGCGCCGGTTGCGGCGGCTTCGGCTCTGCCCATTTCCCCTGTCGTCCTTCGACTGCCTGTCGCCGCGTTGACCGTTGTCGGTGCGCGGTGTTGCAGTGGCCGGTGCTTCGGCTTCGGCAGTGGCCTCGGGAACCATCGACGCGTCGAACTTCTTCGAGTCGAGAATCGCGGCGATGAGCTTCGACTTCTGGAGTCCCTCGGTATCCACTTCGACCTTGCCCGCCATGGAGCGGAGGTCATCGAAACCGAGTTCCTGAAGTCTGGCTCTCGTGGTACTCATGTGTATTGCTGCCCCTTTGCAGGACGAAGGGTCGATTGACCCGGAAATTGGG
>CAZWDQ010000115.1:0-2271 GCA_964632475.1 uncultured Acidimicrobiaceae bacterium | reverse complement strand
ACCACCCCAACAGGTCAAGTACCGCGTCGAGCCTTGGCGTCACCGGGCCGGGGAGGTTTGCTTCTAGCACTGCTGTCTCCGGGTCCTTCAGGCCGTGGCCGGTGAGGGTACAGACGATCGGGCCGTCGGGGAGATCGTCGCGGTACTTCAGGATCCCGGCAACGCCGGCAGCGGATGCCGGTTCGCAGAACACGCCTTCTCGTGATGCAAGGAACCGATAGGCGGCAAGGATCTCGTCATCAGTGACCGCCTCGATCCGACCTCCGGACTCGTCGCGAGCGGCGACGGCCTCATTCCATGACGCCGGATTCCCGATACGAATCGCCGTGGCGATCGTCTCGGGCTCGTCGATAATCTCTCCGTAGACGATTGGTGCCGCTCCGGCAGCCTGGAAGCCCCACATCTTCGGGGTCTCGTCGACGGCGGTGTAACCCTTCCAGTAGGCGGTGATGTTCCCCGCGTTACCCACCGGCAGGGCGTGGACGGCGGGTGCCGATCCCATCGTGTCGACGATCTCCCATGCCGCCGTCTGTTGCCCGGCGATGCGATAGGGATTGATCGAGTTGACGAGCACGACGTCGTGACCTCCGGTCAACTCGAGCACGACTCCGAGGGCGTCGTCGAAGCTCCCGTCGATGGGGATGATCGTGGCGCCGTGGACGATCGCCTGAGCGAGCTTCCCGCGGGCGATCTTCCCCGACGGGATCACAACGATCGACGAGATGCCGGCTCGCTGCGCATACGCCGCGGCGGAGGCAGAGGTATTGCCCGTCGATGCGCATGCCACGGCTCGCGCCCCGTCTTCGACGGCCTTCGACACGGCGAGGGTCATCCCCCGGTCCTTGAAGGACCCCGTGGGATTCAGGCCTTCGAACTTCAGATGGACCTGTCGTTGGACCGCCTTGGAGAGCGCCGGCGCGGGAATGAGCGGCGTGTCACCTTCGAGCAGCGTGACGACGGGAGTGTCGGGTCCAACCGGAAGACGATCCCGGTACGCCTCGATTATTCCGGGATGGCTCATGCTTCCTCGCTCTCAACTCGGATGACTGCAGCGACCTTGCGCAATGCGTCCACCTCCTGGAGGTGGCGGAGCGCCTCCTGCTGGTCGGCTTCGCGTGCGCGGTGGGTCACGATGAGGAGGAGCGCCTCGCTCCCCTCACCTTCCTGCCAGACGGATTTGATCGAAACGCCGGCGTTGCCGAATGCACCGGCTACCTGCGCGAGTACGCCGGGCTGATCGTCGACCTCGATACGGAGGTACCACTTCGTCGGAACCTCACCGAACGGTATGAGTTCTCCCGGGGAGAACCTGATCTTCGGTGCCACCTGAGCACCGGCAAGTGTCTCACGAGCGGCGTCGATGACGTCGCCCAACACCGCGCTTGCCGTCGGCGCTCCCCCGGCTCCTGGGCCAGAGAAGAGCAACTCACCCACCGATGATCCTTCGATAAATATCGCGTTGGTCGCTCCTCGAATGGAGGCGAGCGGGTGATCGACCGAGATCATCACTGGATGAACTCGGGCGGAGACACCGCCCATGATTCGTTCGGCGATCGCGATCAGTTTCACGGTGTACCCGAAATCCGCCGCGAAGGCCAGATCGATCGAGGAGAGATCCTCGATACCCTCGTGATACACGTCGTCGAGTCCAATCCACGTACCGAATGCGAGTGAGGCAAGGATCGCTGCCTTCGCCGCTGCATCGGCGCCGGAGACGTCGGCGGTGGGATCCGGCTCTGCGTATCCGAGATCTTGTGCCTCGGCGAGCGTGTCGGCGTAGTCGGCACCGTCTTCGGCCATGCGGGTCAGAATGAAGTTCGTAGTCCCGTTGACGATGCCGAGGACCCGCTCAATCGGTTCCCCTGCGAGCGTCTCAGAGAGCGGTCTGATAATCGGGATCCCACCGCCGACTGCCGCTTCGAAGAGGAGTGGAACCCCTGAGCGCTCGGCAGCGGCGATCAGTTCCGGACCCCGCGACGCGACGAGTTCTTTGTTCGCCGTTACGACCGGCTTGCCGGCCTCGAGAGCCGCGAGCACGAGGTCGCCAGCAAGATCGCGCCCGCCCATCAACTCAACGATCAGATCGATCTCAGGGTCGTTGACCACGCTTGAGAGATCGGTGGTCAGGACATCGTCATCAACCGTGAAGGTCCTCTCCTTGGCAAGGTCGCGTACTGCGACCCGCTTGACGCACAGTTCGAGACCGGTCTTGGTGGCGATCACTTCGCGATCGTCCACAAGGCGCGAGATGAGCGTTCCCCCAACGGTCCC
>CAZWDQ010000114.1:0-6221 GCA_964632475.1 uncultured Acidimicrobiaceae bacterium | reverse complement strand
GGGGCAGCTTCGAGCCATCACTCTCGGATACGAGCGGCCCGCTGCGAACTCGCAAGAGCCCCCTGCTCGTCGCAAGCTCCTCGCGTCCCCCCGCCGTTGCGTCGAGGGGACAGGAAATGGGTCCTCTGTCGCTTCATGAACCGCGGATTCAGGCTGAGGGGAGGGAAGAAGGCGCCTGATCCGCCCGACTCAAATCGGAGGTGTTCGGTCTGCCCATGGCTTGGCGCGCTCGAGCTGTCCTGCGAGGGATAACAGCGTCTCCTCTGCGCCGAATCGACCGAGGAAGTGCGAGCCAACCGGGAGACCATCACCGGTCCAGTGGAGCGGAACCGACATCGCAGGCAGCCCCGCGAAGTTCCCGAGCGGCGTGAAGGCGACGTAGCGGAAGATCATCTCGATGAACTCATCCCACGGCAGGTCCTGATCGATCCGACCGAGTGGAACGGGCGGTGATCCGAGCACCGGTGTGAGGAACACATCGTGATCGACCAGGAACTCTCCGGTCACGTGTGAGATGGCCTGAAGCGCGGCCTCGGCCTCAAGGAGATGCACTTGTGAACGGGACCCGGAGCGTTCAGCGAGCTCGAATGTGAACGGCTCGAACGCAGGGTGCCCGGAGTCGCGCTGGTCAACCCGACTGATGAGGCGCATCGTCCTGCGGTCGCCCGCGTAGCGGCGAACGTGTCCGAGCTTCGGCTTGAGTTCGGTCGCCCCGTCGAGAACGAGACCGAATCCCGTGGCAGCGAGCGCGGCCCACAACTCGAGGAACGCATGGGCAAGCAGCGAGCCATCGATGTCGGGTTCTGCCTCGACGACATCGTGTCCGAGTCCCTCGAGGAGTCTTGCCGTCTCGATGACGGCGGCTTCGCACTCGGGGTGGACCCGATCGCCGCGAAAGTCGTTCGTGCTGAAAGCGACCACCAGATGATCGGGTCCTCGGTCGACGGCTTCGGCGAAGGGTGCCGACGGCGGAGGTGCCCAGTATCGATCCCCGGGAACGGGCCCATGGACGGCATCGAGGAAAGCGGCGCTGTCGCGCACCGTGCGTGTCAGGGCGTGCTCAACAGAGAGATAGTCGATTGACGTTCCGGGGCGTCTCGGATTGCGTCCGCGCGATGGTTTGAGGCCGAACAGGCCGGTGGCCGACGCCGGAATCCGGATCGAGCCACCACCGTCACTGCCCTGAGCGAGGGGAACGATCCCTGCAGCCACAGCTGCCGCCGCTCCACCACTGGAACCACCGGCAGATCGACTCAGGTCCCACGGGTTTCTCGTAGGGCCGTGGAGCACCGGTTCCGTCGTCGGCAAAAGGCCGAACTCCGGTGTGTTGGTTCTGCCAAGGTCGATGAACCCTGCATCGTCGATGCGGGTCCGGAACTCTGACCTCGTGTCACCGACGTAGTTCCGGAAGAAAACCGATCCGAACGTGACGGGAGTACCGTCGTCGACCACGAGATCCTTGATGAGGATCGGAACCCCGGCGAATGGACCCATCTGCTCGGCGTTCCCAGCCTCGTCGCGGGCATCATCCAACCGATCCCAGATCACAGCGTTGACCGCGGGGTTGACCTCGTCCATACGCGATGCAGCGGCTTCGACGAGTTCGAGAGGTCGCACCTGACCCTGGTCGACGAGCTCCGCCAGACCGACCGCGTCGAAGGATCCGTACTCCTTGAATGGTTCCATGGCCACAATCTATCGCGAACGGCGAAAGGGGCCATCCCGAATGGCTGCTGCGCGAGGGTGTGCCTATCGTGTCGCGCATTCTCAACGAAGGCCACCATGACACTCGCACAATCTGAAGTCTCCCTCCGAGCCGTCGGTGTCGCCGAGTCGGCGACACTGGCGATCAGCGCCACGGCAAAGGCGTTGCGCGCCGCCGGCGAGCCGGTCATCGGCTTCGGAGCCGGCGAGCCCGACTTCCCGACACCCTCCTATATCGTCGACGCGGCGCGAATAGCCGTTGACGATCCCGCAATGCATCGATACACCCCGGCATCAGGCCTCCCAGCGTTGCGCGAAGCGGTCGCTGAGAAGACGGTTCGCGACTCCGGATACAGCGTCGAACCCTCGCAGGTGATGATCACGAACGGTGGGAAGCAGGCGGTGTACCTTGCGTTCCAGGCGGTGATCAACCCCGGCGATGAAGTCCTTCTCCCCGCCCCGTATTGGGTGACCTACCCCGAGGCGATCCGCCTCGCCGATGGCGTTCCCGTCGCTGTCCACACAACCGGCGAGGCCGGATTCCAGGTGACGGTCGAACAGCTCGAGTCGGCCACGACGAGCCGGACCAAGGCCCTTGTCTTCGTGTCGCCGTCAAACCCGACCGGCGCCGTGTACGACCGTGAGCGAATGGCTGAGATCGGACGATGGGCCGCCGACCGCGGGATCTGGATCATCACCGACGAGATCTACGAGCATCTCATATATGGCAACGCGGTCTTTCATTCGATGCCGGCTGTCGCTCCCGAGATCGCCGATCGGACGATTGTGGTCAACGGCGTAGCGAAGACCTTCGCCATGACCGGATGGCGCGTCGGCTGGCTGATCGGACCGCAAGACGTAACGGCGGCGGCTATCCGTCTCCAGAGCCACATCTCTTCGAACGTGGCGAATGTCTCACAGCGCGCAGCGCTGGCGGCTGTCACCGGTCCGATGGACGCCGTCGAAGAGATGCGCCTCGCTTTCGACCGCAGGCGGCGGACGATGGTGCGGTTGCTCAATGACGTTCCGGGTGTCGAGTGTCCAGATCCGGGTGGTGCGTTCTACGCGTTCCCGAATCTCAGCGGTCTCCTCGGACGTGATCTTGCGGGAAGAACTGCAGAGACGACGATGGACCTCGCGGCGCTCCTACTCGACGAGATCAAGATCGCGGTGGTCCCTGGAGAGGCGTTCGGAGCCCCGGGATATGCCCGGTTTTCGTTCGCTCTCGGCGACGAGGACCTTGAAGAAGGGTTGACGAGGTTGATCCGGCTGGCTACCTGAGCCGGTCGATCTCCTCGGCGACCTTCGCCCACGCCCGTGTCGCGGGGTCGATGAGTTCGTTGTGGCCGACGCCCTCGAGTTCGTGATAGACCACGGTGTCGCCCTCATCGGCAGCTCGGCCGGCGAACTCGCGGCTGATCGACGCGGGCACCCTGTCATCTTCGTCACCGGTGACGATCAGGAGAGGTACGCCGATCGGGAGATTCCTGATCGGTGACGCGGTGGCGTAGCGCTCCGGCGACTGCTCGGGTGCTCTGCGCATGAACGCTCCCACGGCATCGGCGCCGATGCCCGCTCGGTGAGCAGCTTCGAGATCGCCGATGGGCGCAAGCGCCACCACAGCCGAGATCGCAGGCTCGTTCGATCCAACGGCCGATTGGAGAGCGAGTTGCCCGCCGGATCCGTGGCCAACAGCGACGACCCGATCGAGATCGAGGTGGTGCCCTTGGGCGAACTCGATCAGCGAGCTGAGAGCTGCCGCCACATCGGCTGTGGTCGCACGCCATCCTCCTCCGCCGCCCACTCTGGCGAATTCCACGTTCCAGGTCGCCCACCCGCGTTCGGTCAGATCCACTGCGGCGGCATCGAGGAGATCGCGAGCGACGGTGTTGCGCCAGAAACCCCCGTGGAGTAGGACCGCAACCGGGTGGGGCCCCGGTCCGTGGGGGATTCTGAGGTCGCCGACGTTGTCCTGGTCCGGTCCGTACTCGATGGTTTCCACGGGCCAGGCAGCGCGTGCGACGAGGTGGCGAAGAGCGTCGCGGTATCCGGTGATGCCCCGACCAAAAATCGTGGTCGCGCACACATCGGAGACCACGGAGATCTGTCGCCATGGCTCACGATCTTTCACATTCGAGATGTGAACCTCGACGGTCGGGATCCCGACTGCCTCGATCGCATCCCGGATTGCGTACGAGTAGTGCGTGAAGGCACCGGGGTTGATGACGATTCCGTGGGCGTCCCGAGCGGCATGAATGCGGTCAATCAGGTCGCCTTCATGATTCGACTGGAAGGTGTCGACGGTTGCGCCAAGATCGGCAGCCCACGACCGGCAGGAAGCATTCAACTCTTCGAGGCTGGTCGAACCGTAGATCTCGGGCGAACGCATGCCGATCAGGTTCAGGTTGGGTCCATTGATGACGACGATCCTCATGCCGACAGTTTCGGCCAGGGGAGCGCCTGATGCAAGCCGGACTTCATCCAGTCAGTTGGGCCCGCCCGGAAATCCGACTGCGTTGATACGTCGAGGCGCGAACGGCGTCATGCTGGCCGATGAGGACGTGTGCGCTCTCAATCCACATCCCGGCCTCCTAGAGTCCGGCAAGGAGCGCCTCGAGTTGGCCCGCTTGATCATCGACGCTCGCCGAGAACTCCGTTCCGATCTGGGCCCATGCACCACCGCCTGGATCCGAGATGCGCATCGTGAGACGGGTCCCATTCTCGATCGGGTCCAGTTGATGGGTCCAAGCCCAGTTGTCGACGCCGGCAACGTCGTAGCGGAGCGTGATGTACGAGAACGGTCTCCAGTCGGCGACGTGTTCGACGATGACATCCGGGCCGTGCATGCAGTGGTTGACGGTTCCGACGCCTCTGCGACCCTCGGTCATGGTCAAGACTTCGTCGACGAGTCGCTGCCATTGCGGCCGCTTGGTCGGGTCGGTGAGATAGTCCCACACGGTCTGTGGAGGCACCGGCGTCTCGAAGGACACCTCGTGAACCGACTCAGCACTCGTGACATAATCGCGATTTCTCTCCTTCTCGAACATCCATCGGACTGCGAGGTCCTGGATGAAGACGTCGACTTCGCCAATGTCGCTGAACACCTCTCGGTGAGGAAGGAAGCCGAGGATGGCTGGGTCCATAGCCATCGAATCGAGGGTCGTCTTCGTGTATACCGCGTACGCAGGCTTGTTGATCTTTGCGCCGGCTGTGCCCTTCGCCAATCGATGGAGGAGGATGACATCGGGTCCGGTCAGTTCCTCGGAGCGAGCGATCTGTCGGAGGACGTATTCTCCATCGTGGAGGAAGAACTTCAGATCCAAGCTGGGGATGCGGATGCAGGCGTTGCATTCGCACGTTGTTGAATGGGCGACGTCCCTGAGCCGTTTCTGGAATGCGAAGTAGGCCGATTCGACGGTGTCCATCATCATCGATGGATTGACCGACTCGGTGCTCGCGTACGCGAACGCTGCATCGCCCTCCAGCTTCGACAGCCGAAACGAAGGCTCGATGGCCGCCACGATGGTCTCGAGGAGATCGGCGACGACGTCCTGGGCGTGAGTGAGTTCGGTGTCGCCCATGTATTGCGTGTAGCCGGTGATGTCCGCCAACAGCAGACAGCCCCGGTCCGGCGTTCCTAGGTTCATCGTCATTGTCGCGACCCTAACAGAGCGAACCTGGGAGAATATGGGCTATTGGACGGACGACCGCCGAACAGTGAGTCCGGAAATCGGCATGTCTCGAGCCGCGGTCCGCAAGCGGATGACCAACGTCGCGCGATCTCCAGTCAAGCCGTCGAGTGGATCAGTAGGCCGATGTCGACCCTGCAACTCGATCGACAAGTGCTCGGCACTGTTGTCAACCGGTGAAGAGGTTGCTGATCCATATGCCGACGCCGATCATGAGCGCAATAAGAACGACCGCGCCGATCCATATGGCGAGGGTTCGCAGTCCACATCCAAGAGCGGCCTTGGCATCGCCAGCAGCTTTGCCCATCTTCGATTCTTCACCGTTCATGAATCGTCACCCTAGTGCTGTGACCACCAATGCTCGGTGTGTCGATGTCGAGTCACGGGTGTTGAGCACAAGGACGCAGGACGAAGGCGCGGTCGGGACTGCGCCAAGGACGAGGACGCTGCGAGCGGCGTTCCTGACTCGATAGAACAGAGCGAAGGCTGGTGGCCGCAGCACAAGCTCGCGCCGATTCCCGGTTCGATTCCCAGGCCCGCTCCAAAGTCGCTCCGAAGCGAAGACCTCGCGGGTCCAGTTGTCATGGACGGTGTATCGGGGCCAGGTTTCGGGCGAGATCCAGGGTCTCCTCATCGAGGGTCGAATCCGTGAGGAGCGATGTTGTCCTGAGAGCGGCGATGAGAGCGTCTTCCACAGTGGCGATGTCGAGCGTCGGCTGGACCTCGTCGAGTGCCCCGATCGTCGATGGATCTAGCGGGATCTCGAGAGCGTCGTACACGGGGACGAGTACATCACGGATCCGATCCGCCCCGCCGACGACGAGGACA
>CAZWDQ010000113.1:0-6255 GCA_964632475.1 uncultured Acidimicrobiaceae bacterium | reverse complement strand
ACTACGGACTACGGAGCACGAAGTGCTCGCTCAGTTCCCCACGATTCCCACGAACAGGGTCAGTATCGCCAGGATTGCCGTGACGGCGATCATCGCCCATACCGACCACGTGAGGCCCTTGATCGACTTCACCGTGTCGTTCAGAGAAGCAATCAGGTCATCGAGTCGCGGATCGTTGCTGCCGGGCGTTGCCGGCGGAGTGGTGGGGGCAACCCGAGTGCGCTGTGCAGCTGCCGGCGGCGGTGCTGCGGGTGCCGCAACGGTCTGCGATTCCGAGCCGGTCGACGGCTTGGACGCTGCGTTGATCGGAGTGAGCACGATCTCGGCGCCCTCTGCCGGGTGACCGAGTCGGATCGTTGTCGGTCCCTTGATGTCGAGGAGTTGGATTCGAGCGCCGTTGTGGAAGGTTCCGTTGCGGCTCGAAGCATCCTGTATGACCCAATGGGAACGGTCGTATCTGACGACTGCATGTCGTCTCGAGATTCCGGGGCGCGCCACGTTGATCGTCGCGGCCGAATCCGCGCCAATCACAGCCGTCGTTCCAGCAGGAACGGTGACTTCTTCGCTTGCACCGGTGACCCTCAGGTCCATGGACCCCCCAATCGAGTGAACTGGTTGACCCCGGAATCTAGTAGTCCCTGGTGCTACAACGACAACGCTCTGCGCAATGATCTCTACAGGGGGAGAGATGCTCGAACAGACGTCCCGGACTCGGCAGTGGAATCGATGGAGATTTGCCCACCGGCTCGGGTCGCCCGCTCCCTGAGGTTCGTAAGACCGAGCCCCCATGCGACCTCGGCGGGATCGAAACCGACACCGTTGTCGGAGATTCGCAGGGCCAGGCGATCGTCCCCACCGTGGATCTCGATCGCTACTCGGTCTGCATCGGAGTGCCGGAGCGAGTTACTCAACGACTCGCGAACGAGCTGTGTCGCATCGTCGATGACGTGTTGTGGGAGAGCGTCGAGTGAACCCGTATAGGCAACGTGTACCTCGGTGTCGTGAGGTCCGGCAAGTCGGGTCACGAGCTCGCGTAGCTCCGAACGAAGCGTTCGCTGCCCTCCGGCGGGGGCGCCCAGGTCGAAGATGAACCCTCTCAGGGATGTGATTGTCCGATCGAGGCTCTCGACGTCCCGTTCGAGCGCCCGTCTGATGCCAGGATCGACGACCTTGAGCGCCTGACCTTGGAGCGAGAGTCCGACGGCGAAGAGGTCCTGGATGATGGCATCGTGCAGGTCGCGAGCGATTCGCTCCCGATCCTCGGCCACGGCGAGGCTCTGGAGCCGTTGCTGGAGCCTGACGGTCCTGATGGCAGTCCCGGCGATCATCGCCAGCGCCTCAACGAGCGCTTCGTCCTCTTCGGTGAATCCGCCCTCTTTGTCGGTGAGGTAGAGGTTGCCGAAGAGGTTCGTCCCGGCGCGTACGGGCACGCCAAGAAACGAGCCCATCTGTGGGTGATGGGAGGGCATGCCTATCGATGCCGGATGATCGGATAGAGCATCGATTCGGACCGTTTCGCCGTCGCGGGAGATAAGGCCGAGCAGTCCACGCCCCTGCGGCGGTGCGCCGATCGTCTCTGCTGTCTGCGGATCGAGGCCGGCATGAACGAAGTCGACCAGCCCACCATGTTGGCCGACCACGCCCAGGGCAGCATGAGGTGCGCCAGTGAGATCCATCGCAATCTCAACCGTCGTTGCCAGGATCGTCTGGAGGTCGGTCTGTCCGGCCACGGCTGCTGCGCCCTCGACGAGGTCGCGGAGCCGGGCCGGTGTGAACTGTCGCAACACCACGGATGCAGGCTACTCGGTCCCGGATCGGGCCAATCGACCCTTCCCCGCCACCCAGGTCCGCCGGATGCAGTAAATTGCACACATGCCACGAGAGAAGAAGACCCCCGGATTGCTTCGGATCGTCCTCGTCGACGACCATGAGGTCGTTCGCCGTGGACTTCGATCGCTGATCGATTCGTACGACGACCTCACCGTTGTCGGCGAAGCCGGCACGGCCAAAGAGGGGGTCCGGCGCGTCGGATATGACGCTCCCGACGTCGTGGTGATGGATGTGCGCCTTCCGGATAGCTCCGGTGTCGAGGCATGCAGAGAGATCGTCGATCGTTGGCCCGCCGTCGGCGTGCTCATCCTTACTTCGTTCGCCGATGAGGAAGCTCTGATGTCGGCGATTATGGCTGGTGCCGCCGGGTACATCTTGAAGAGGATCGACGCCGAGGCGCTCATCGACAGCATCAGGAGAGTCGGCGCCGGCGAGACCCTGCTCGACCCGGCTATGGCCGAACCTCTCTTCGATCGCCTCCGCGGACACACCGTTGACGATCCTCTGATACGACGGCTGTCCCCACAGGAACGACGGATTCTTGATCTCATCGCCGACGGGAAGACGAACCGTCAGATCGCCGAGGAGATGTTCCTCGCCGAGAAGACGGTGAAGAACTACGTGTCGAATCTTCTTGCGAAGATGGAGATGTCGCGGCGCAGCGAGGCAGCGGCGTATGCCGCGAGGGTCGCCACCCGACACGAGCATCAGTATCCGCCCGAGGAGTGGACCGAGTGAGCGGGGATTCGAGAGACCTCCGCTATCGAGTAGGTAGCCTGCCGTGAAAGTCATCGACGTCATGACAACAGAGGTCGAGAAGGCGCACCCTGATTGGTCGTTGAAACAGGCAGCCAGGGCGATGATCGACCACAGCGTTTCCGGTCTCCCGGTTGTCGCAGATGACGGAACCGTTGTCGGGATCATCACCGAGGCCGACTTCATCGAGGCGGAAGCCGATCGAGCGGTGGGTCGTCGGCGCCTCTTCGACACGGTGTTTGGCGAGAAGAAGACAAAGGTGCCGTCGACCGTAGGCGCGGTGATGACGAAGTCACTGTTTGTGGTCGATCGCAACACGATGCTTTCGGAAGCAGCCCGCCTCATGACCGATCGAAACGTGAAGCGACTCCCGGTGGTCGATCCCGAAGGGCGCCTTGAGGGGATCGTGAGCCGGGGAGATATTCTTGTTGCCTTCGCCAGAGACGACGACGTAATCGCAACGGCCGTTGAGCGTGGCGTCATCCGCAGGATCTTGATGCTCGACTCGCCCGACGTCTCCGTCAGGGTCAAAGACGGTGTCGTGACACTGGCCGGGGAGGTCCCAACGCGAACGGATGCCAGGCTGCTGGAAGAGCTTGTCGGCCGCGTCGAGGGTGTTGTCCGGTACGAGAGCGATTTGAGTTGGTCGTTCGACGATGTAACCGCGGGCCCGGTGTCATAGGCCCTTGTCGATCGTTGGCGGGAACAATCTGACCAGCCGCGGCGTTCTCCCGTAACGAATCGCGAAGCGGAGCTGCGATATGGTGCCTGTAACCAACGACGTGTTCTTCGATGCACGGGAACCCTGGTACGAAGAAGCCGCGTGCACCTCGTACCCGGCAGAGGTGTTCTTTCCTCCCAGTGAAGTGCCTTTGGCCGCGAATCCGGCGAAAGCGGTCTGCGAAGGGTGTCCAGTGCGCGCGGAGTGTCTCTCGTTCGCTCTCGAGACGGCACAGGCCGAGGGCGTGTGGGGCGGGATGGATGCCGGGGAACGCAGGCGCCTTCGGCGCCGCATCCGCGATCGAGAGCGACGCAGAGCTTCGTGACATCCGATCCCCGGGGTTGAATTGTGAGGCTACAATTCCCGGGATGAAGACCAAGAAGTACCAGAGGAAACTCGCCGAACTCGAGGTCGAACTCGCGAAGCTGCAGGCTTGGGTCAAGGATCAGGGCCTCCGGGTCGTCGTGATCTTCGAGGGCAGGGACGCCGCGGGCAAGGGCGGGACGATCAAGACGATCAGCCGCCGATTGAATCCCAGAATCGTGAGAACGGTCGCACTTCCGGTCCCGACTGATCGAGAGAAATCGCAGTGGTATCTCCAGCGATACGTCCCTCAACTCCCCGCCGCAGGAGAGATCGTCCTGTTCGATCGCTCCTGGTACAACCGGCTGAATGTGGAGCGGGTCATGGGGTTCTGCACCGATGAGCAGTACGAGCAATTCCTCGCGCTCTGCCCCTCATTCGAGAAGGAGATCACCGACGATGGCGTCCTCGTCATCAAGTACTGGCTTCACACCAGTGACGATGAGCAGGAGCGCCGATTCCAGGCAAGGAACACCGATCCAAAGAAACGGTGGAAGCTCAGCCCGATGGATTTGACGGCGCGGTCCCGATGGGTCGACTACTCGCGCGCTCGTGACGTGACATTCGAGCACACCAGTACGGATTGGGCGCCCTGGCATCTTGCGGATCTCGAGGACAAGAAGGCCGGGCGACTGAACGTCATCAGCCACCTCCTGGATCAGATCCCGTACGAGGATCTCACGCCGGCTCCACTCGACCTCCCCGAACGGCAAGAAGCCGCGGGCTACGAAGGGCCAGACTGGTCGGCGCTGGAGATTCCGAGAGTCTTCGAGTAGGGAAGACGGGACGCTCCCCAGCGGGCGACGCGCCGGAGGGTCGTTGCACAAATGGCCGTCCGCCATACACTTGAGTAGAACCTTTGACCAACCGGGGGACGCCGTGCGCCTCATTTTGATTTCGCTCGCTATCGCAGTGCCGATCGTGCTCGTGCTCGCATTCTCCGGTGCCTACGCGTACGACGAGGTTCTGCATTCGGATCGGGTCGGACGCAACGTCACCGCATCCGGTGTCGATCTCTCGGGACTCTCCACAGAAGACGCGCTCGCTGCCATCGCTGGGTACGAAGCCCTCCTTGTTGCTACCCCGGCACCGTTCATTGTCGACGGTGAAGACGTCGTGCTCGATCCGGTCGCCGTGGGGCTTTCGGTAGACGAACAGGCCGTGGTCGATGACGCCCTGGCGCAGCGACGAGATGGCGGGTTCTTCTCCGACGTTGTTGGGTGGGTCAGAGCCTGGGGCTCTCCCGTCTCGATCGTGATTCCGACGACCATCGACGAGGAAATGACCGAAGTCGTGCTCTTCGGGTGGGATCGGACCGTTGTGGACCAACCCGCATATGAAGGGGCGGTCCTTGTAGAGAATGCGGTGGCCGTCCCGGAGTACCCGCGACCGGGAGCCTTGATCGACCGTCCTCTTGCGTTTGTCGCGATCGATGCCTCCCTTGCTACGTTTGAGCGGCTTCCGGTCGTTCTGCTACTGACGGATCTTGATCCAACCATCACGAACGTTGACGTCGACATCGCTGTTGCGGAAGCCAACCATCTCATCGGGGAACCGGTGCTTCTCTGGCGGGAGGGCTTCTCGGCGCGCATGACGTTCACGAAGACCGGCCTTGCGTCTGCGCTGCGGAGTGAGATCGTTGTGAACTCGCCTGCGGCTTTCGTCGTGGAATTGGATGAGGATGTGCTTCGCGATATCGCCGAACGGCATGTCGACCGGTTCGCCAGTGAACCCGTTGATGCCTCGTTCACTTTCGACAAGGACACGCTGGCTATCACGATCATCCCGTCCACGGAAGGCGTCATCGTCGACCTCGATGCCGTCCCCGGCGTAGTCATTGACGCCGCCCTCGATACCGGAACTGCTCGGATGCCAACGACGGCCGGCACCATGCCAGGGCTGACGACGGAGATGGCTGAAGCGATGGGTCCGTTCGATGAGGTTTCCACGTTCACGACGTACCACCCGTGTTGTGCGAACCGTGTCACGAATATTCAGCTGCTCGCCGACGAGATCGACGGATCGATCGTCATGCCCGGCGAGACCTTCTCGGTCAACGACACCGCGGGGAAGCGGACCCTCGCAGAAGGGTACGTGCGAGCCGGAGCGATCATCGGCGGCGAAGTGTCGTGCTGCGACAGTCCGATAAACATCGGCGGCGGTACGAGCCAATTTGCGACGACGTTCTACAACGCTGTCTTCTTCGGTTGTTACGAGGACGTCGAGCACAGGCCGCACAGCATTCACTTCAGCCGCTACCCGTTCATCCGGGAGGCGACCCTTGGGTTCCCCGCTCCGGATGTGAAGTTCCTCAATGACTCCGAAGCCCCGGTGTTCATCGACACATCGCATACCGGTGGGTCCATCACCGTGACGTTCTACGGGAACAACGGTGGCCGCACGTGCACGTCGGAACGATCCGGAAACACCGTGACCCGTGTGATGACTCACCCGGACGATTCGATCACCACCCAGTCGTGGAGTTGGAGCTACAAGCTGCCGAAGCCCAAAGAGCCAACGACAACGACAACCAAGGCCCCGTCGACCACGACAACAACAGCGGCCACGACAACGACGACCGAGGC
>CAZWDQ010000112.1:4753-6255 GCA_964632475.1 uncultured Acidimicrobiaceae bacterium | reverse complement strand
GCAACGGATTGAGCTTGATTGCTATGCACCTATGTACAGGATGTCGCTCGTGCCGCGTTCGTCGCCCTCGCCGAGGGGGTTGTTCACGAGTTCGCCGTTGAAGTACATCGTCGCCGAACCCCCGCCGTCGAGGTTGTAGGCGACCATGCACCCAAGATCCTGGAACAGCTCGGCGAGTTCTATCAGCGTCAAGCCACGGCTGTACCCCGTACTTCGGCCGTCGACCACGACGAAGACGTAGTGATTCTCGTCAACCATGCCGACGGCGGTCCGAGGTTGGGAGCCCTGCATCGATCGCTTCCCAATGTACCGATCTACCTCAACGGTGTCGATACCTTCCACGACTTCGCCATCGTCGAGGAGTGCCGGACCAAACGACCAGGTGTTCCACACACCCGAGGCGATGAGTTGCGCCGCCGTGGTCTGCGTTTCGTCGTAGACGTCCATGGTGCCGTCTGTGAAGATGGCGAGACCGGTTCGTTCACCCTCATCGCGGTAGATGACGCCGTTCCGGATGACGATTCCCGTGTCCCTGAACCCGTAGTAGTCACCGTTGATCGCCAACACTGCGCCGACCCGTTCGGCGATCGCGGAGGTCTCCTCCTCGATGTTCGTGCCGAACGCATTGTCAGCGAAGGCGGTCCTCAGGTCATAGGCGTCGCTAACCACGACGTCGGCGACGAAGTAGGCGACGGTGTCGTCACCAGTGCCGACCACCACTTGTTCGATCTCGATCGAGATGTCGTTGGTGACATAGCTGCTCTCGTTCACCCGAGGCTCGTTCGGCGCAATCGCAGATTCCCCGATCGCGTCCGTGGGTCCGGAGTCTTCGACGATCGAAGTCGAGGAGGCCACATCAAAGGAGCTCTCGTATGCAGCCACATCCGTGATCTCGACGTGGGCGATCACGAAGCGATCGAGATACCACAGATAGCCGCCGAGTCCGCTGAGTGCGCCGGCAACAGCCAGGGCAGCGACTATCGCAGCGATGGGTTTCGCCTTGCGGAACATGGTCGTCGCCCGGCGGGTCGAGCGCGAGGCGATGTCGGAGACAGAGGCTTCGGAGCGATCAGTATGAGTCGTGCGCGTATCGGATTCCATGGGTCTATTGATACGACCTGCCCTTGTGACAAGGATGAGAGCACGCTGTGCAATTGCTGAGACTTCGGGGGTGCTCCCAGGTCGCAGATGTCTCCCCCGCCTGGGGCAGGGGAGACATCTGGTTCCTCAGCTGACGATCGGTAGCTACAGGCTTGCAGTGACCGTTGCTGCGAGTTCGCCCGGTGCGTAGACACTTCCGTCATACAGCCCTGTCGTTGAATCGCCGCTCACGGTTCCACCAAGGTAGATCTCGTAGGTACCGCCGTCTTCGAGATCGGGAGAGGTGAACACAACGACGTCGAACTCGTTGGTGGGTTCGAAGGTGACGAGGCCTTCCCCATCTGGGGTCTGGATGTGGATCGCTGTGTCCGCATCGATGACCGAATCGGACGTTAGGTAGA
>CAZWDQ010000112.1:0-4653 GCA_964632475.1 uncultured Acidimicrobiaceae bacterium | reverse complement strand
TGGCGGTCACGTCGATGAAGCCGTCATTGATCGTGATGACCTCGGATTCGATGCCTTCGAACGATTCGGTGATGACGATGGAACCTCCATTGATCGTAACGAAGAAGTCGGCGTGGATTCCGTCGTCGCCTGATGACAGCGTCAGGTCGCCCCCATCGATCGTGACGGTCGCGTTTGAGTGAATGGCGTCGTCAACGGCCTCGGCAGCAATCGTGCCTCCGCTGACCAGGACCATTACATCTCCCTGAATCGCCCTACCGGATTCCTCGGTCGAGCCGGTGGTCCCCGCGGTGATCGTCAGCGTTCCGCCTGTGATCAGGGCGTCGGTAGCTGCCTGCACTCCGTCATCGGCGGAGGCCACATCGATCACACCGTCGGCGATGAGGACGTAGCCGCGTTCGGGGTCTTCGTCGTTGTCGGACTTGATTCCGTCGCCGCCTGCAGTGACGTCGATGTCACCTCCGTTGATGATGACGTAGTCCTTGCCACGAATGCCGTCGTCAACTGCATCGATCGAGATCGTGCCCGACTCGATAACGAGGCCGTCTTTGCTCGCGATGCCATCGTTGTAGTTGGCATCGATGATCAATCCGCCGGTACCCGCGATCGTGAGATCTGCCGCTGAGTACAGGGCGGCGTTCGGTTCATCCGCATCGGAAAAGGCATACGTCGCACCATCGCTCAGGCTGTTCGTTGTGCCGTCTATGACGATGAAGATCGCTTCGTCGGCACCCATCACCGCGATGGCAGCGCCGTCGGTGTTGGTGATGTCGACGCCATTGAGCAGGAGGATGACGTCATCGGCATCGGCCGCGTCGACGACTACTTCACCGTCGGTGAGTGTGCCGCTGAGCGAGTAGACGCCCTCCGATGTGATGGTGACGGTCGAACCCTCGATGGTCACATCCCCCGAGTCGCTGCTCGCCGTATCGCCGCGGAGGGAGATCTCCACCGCTGCAGACTCGTCATAGTCGAGGTCGTCGGCGGTTGCGTGTGACTCCTGGTTCTCAGTTGTGGCCGCATCGGTCTCCTCCGAGGACGAGTTCTCTGAAGATGTGGCGCTCGCAGCGCCGTCCGAGCTGGCCGCGGTCTGTGCAGCCGCAGCGAATTCGGTCCCGGAGGCCGCTACGTCGGGGTCCGAGGACCCTGTACTGCACCCCGCTGCTGCGAGGGCGAAGACGAGAACGGCCGCCGCGAAGGTGTTCCGGCGTTTCCTTGGTTTCATTGGCTTCTTCCTTTGTGTGATGGTGTGGTTGGAGTTCTCAAGAGGGCGTGTCATCATTCGGTTCCTAACTCGGCTTCGAGCTGGGTCATTACGTCGCTCGTTGTCGGTTCCTCCTTGGGGAGCTCGAGCCGAACCTCGACAGAGGTCGTCTCATTCACGAAGTCGACCTTCTTCACCCGGACACGGTGAACCTTCGCCCCGAGTCGCTTCTCGAGATACGGGACGAGTTCCCGGTCGTCGGTGAATGCCGCGTTGAGGACGAGGTTCCGTCGGCGATACCGGGGAAGCAACGACGGGTGGTCGCCCACATAGAGCGTGCCCAGGATGGCGGCCATGAGGAGGGGCGTGATCCAACCCATGCCGGCGCCGAGACCGGCGAGCAGTCCGAGCGCAAGGGATGCGAAGTAGTAGGCAACCTCATGCTGGTCGAGTTCGCTCGACCTCAGCCGGATGATCGACAGGATGCCGAAGAGACCGAGCCCGACCCCCATGTCGATGGCCGTTTCCGCAAGGGCGACCGTCACCGCCACCACAGCGACATTCACCGTGAGGAACGCTGCGACGAGACTTCGGCGTCGGTGACGCGGGAAATAGAGGCCGAACGTGAGGAAGACAATCGCCGCGAGATCGAGGGCTATGAGTTCGAGGGTGGTCATTGGTCGGTCCCTTCGTTGTGTTCCCCGTAGTTGAACAACTCAAGGTGAAGGGAAGCTGGGAGCAGGCTGGGATGTAGGTGTGAATGCAGGGGCGAGCTCAGCCCGCCACTACCGAGCCTTGCACCGGGCGCTGCAGATTCGGAGCTCGCCACAACGGCGGTCGTACCCATCGAAAAGCATGATCTCGCCCGGTCGCCAAGCGCTGTTAGCTCGGCTGGATGAGGGGGAGGGTGACGCTGATCAGCGCCCCTCCAGATTCTGACGATCCAGCAGAGACGTTTCCGTGATGGGCCTCAACGATTGCCTGGACAATTGCCAATCCAAGACCGCTGCCACCTGAAGTACGTGATCGGGACGGGTCGGCACGGTAGAAGCGGTCAAAGACACGCTCGCGTGCGGCTTCGGGAATGCCTGGGCCATCGTCACCGACCCTCAGCGCAATGCTGTCGCCGCGGTTCTCGACGTCGATCTCGATCTGCGTCCCCGGGGGAGTATGAACTCGTGCGTTGGCGAGGAGACTCGACACCACCTGATGAAGACGGTTCTTGTCACCTTGGATCACAAGCGAGTCGGGTCCGCCGACCACAACAGCTCGCTCGGGGTCGATGGCCCCGTGATCTGCAGCTGCATCTCGGGACACCTGACACAGATCAACGTCCTCGATGTGGAGCGGTTGGCTCTGCCCAAGCCGAGTCAACGTCAGAAGGTCCTCCGTGAGGCTCCCCATACGACTGCTCTCGGCCTCTATCCGAGACCATGCCTTGTCCGCCGATTCGCGGGTGTCGAGCCCTCCCTGGCGGCGCAACTGGGCGTAGCCTGAGATGGCCGTGATCGGGGTACGCAGCTCGTGAGAGGCGTCGCCGACGAATTGGCGGAGACGCTGTTGTCCCTCCCTCTCATGTTCCATCGCCTCCTCGATGTTGGTGAGCATGGCGTTGATGGAAACGGAGAGCCGCCCGAGTTCCGTCCTGGGGTTGAGTTCGTCGACACGGTGAGCGAGGTCGCCGCCGGCGATGGCCTCTGCGGTGTCGACCATCTGATCGACAGGCCGCATCGAGCGTCTCACCGTCCACCAGGTCGCGATGGCGCCTACCAGGAGAACGGCCGTTCCCGTGATCGCCAGGGTCCGGATCAGCGCAGACGTTGCGTCGTCGACCTCGTCAAGCGGAAACGCTCGGACGAGTGTGGAACCGTCGGAGCGAACCTGGGCGATGCCCCGATATTCGAGGGTGCCATCTACCGAGGGGATGGTCATGGGCTCCGATGTTGGAGGCAGGTTCGTGACATCTGGCAGTGGGTCAGGATCGTCGAAGAAGCCCGACGGCCGTGCCACCGCGACTACGCCCTCCTCATCGATGACGACTTCAGCGACATCCCTCCTCACGGAATCGTCTTCTTCGCCAGCGGGTGGAGCGAGCTCCGGTCCCGCTCCAGGGATGGGCTGTGGGCTTGGGCCCCTCGTCACAAACCCAACCAGAGTGCGATCGATCTGATCGATCAAGATGCCGTCCATCGAACGCGAGGCCACCACCCCGATGGTCGCTATCGCCACCAGCAGAAGACCTGTGAAGGAGATCACCAACTTGGTGCGGAGCGTCATTGTCAGTCAGCTTGGTTTCGGATCACGTATCCGACACCCCGCACGGTGTGAATCAACGAACCACCGGTGTCGCCAAGTTTCTTGCGCAGATACGAGATGTAGGTTTCGACGATGCCGTAGTTGCCATCGAAGTCGTATTCCCATACGTAATCCACGATCTGCCCCTTCGACATGACCCGACCACGGTTGATGAGGAGAAAGTGCAGCAGCCTGAACTCGGTGGGAGACAGGGAGATTTCCTCATCGTCAAGCCACACCTGGTGACCGTCCTCGTCGAGGACGATGGCTCCTGCCGCCACCCGCGCTGATGTTGGAGTCCCACCAGCTCGTCTGAGAAGCGCCTCGATGCGGAGACCCAACTCTTCGAGACTGAAAGGTTTGGTGAGATAGTCGTCACCGCCTTGGCGAAAACCCGCCCGGAGATCGTCGATGTCGTCACGTGCGGTGAGGAAGATCACGGGTACGTCGAGTCCGTCCCGACGAATCCGACGGCATACCTCGAAGCCGTCAAGCTTCGGCATGTTCACGTCAAGCACCACAAGATCGGGAGTCTGAGCCTTGATGCTTCGCAGGGCGTCGAAGCCGTTGCTCTCTGTGTGTACCTCGTAGCCGGCGAAGCGGAGAGCGCCGCCAACCATGTCGGTAAGGGATTCTTCGTCGTCGACCACGAGGATGGTCGCATCGCGTGCGGCTGTGTCTTGCATGGTTCCCTCAAGGTAGACGACTCACCTTGGAGATTCCTGAGAGTCGGCTGAGTTTCGGCTGCGACGAAGAAGGGAGCGCAGTACATCCTCATCGTCTTACCAAGCCAATCGGCGCGCAGGCGCTCTCCTTGGTGTGTGCTCGGTCCCGCTGGTCAGGACGGAACTAGCCCGTCGAGCATTTCAATCAGTCGGACCTGAGAATCCGGAACGAAGCGGTAGAACGGGCGGTCCGTTTGCGACTCGTTTAGACGTCCAGTCTCGTCTCCGTCACACGCCACTGCCGTAGGCGAGTCAAGTTGAAGCGTGGGTTCGATGGGAAGACCGTTTGCGACGCTACATCAAAGTGATGATCACATTGCCCCGCTTGTGTCCTTTGTCGACGTATCTGTGCGCGTCGACGATGTCGTCCAGGAGGGCATAGGTGCGGTCGATCACGGGCCTGATCTCGCCCTTCGTCGCCAATTCGCC
>CAZWDQ010000111.1:0-6293 GCA_964632475.1 uncultured Acidimicrobiaceae bacterium | reverse complement strand
GGTACGCCGGGCGGCGAACGAAAGGTGCTCACCGACCTCTTCACGTTCTTCGACAACATCGCCGCCGCCGGAGATGCCGTCGTCTACCACTGGACGGGATACGAACGGACGATCCTCAAGCAGGCCGCCGAACGTCATGAGCTCTCGCTGCGCTCTGCGGCGTCGGTGGACGATTGGTTCGATCACTACGCGTGCGATCTGTGGGCCTGGACGAAGCAGCGATTCGTGTCCCCCAATGGCTACTCCCTCAAGGTGATCGCGCCGCTGTGCGGTTTCAACTGGCGCGACGACGACCCCGGCGGTGCTCAGTCCGAAATCTGGTACGTCGACTTGCTGAAGGGCAACACGAGTCGCAGATCGAGACTCCTCGAGTACAACGAGGACGACGTTGCGGCACAGCTCGCAATCCGCCGGTGGGTTCGCTCCCGCTGGTAGTCCACCAATCTCCAGCGTTGGACGATCGAGGCGTCAGGCACTCGCAACTGCCACCCTCAGGGATGAAACGCTCCCCAGTTTCAGATCGCAGTCTTCTGGTCGCCTGATCCGGCTCGCTCATGAACCCATCCAATGAGAACGACCATCGCGATGAGGTCCGCAGCGACTGCGACGAGAGCCGGTCCGGAGAGGCCGAATGTCTGGAAGAGAGAGGGTCCGGTTGCCGCTCCGATCCCACGAGCGAGGCTCATTGCGACGACCATCCATGCTAGGTATCGAGTCCGGGCCGATGGCTGGAGCTCGCTGGCAAGAGGAATCGAGGACACGATCGTGAACTCGAATCCGAAGAGGGCGATCGCCAGAAACAGCAGCCCGAATCCGATCACATTGCGAGCGGGCACGAGCAGAGCGAACCCCACCGCCGAGATTGCGAGTCCGATGAAGACAGCTCGCCGCTTTCCGATCCGGTCGGTGAAGGCAAACGTGGCCCCCTCACCGGCGAGTTCGGCCATCCCGATCAGGATCGCTGCCCCACCGAGCGCTGCGACAGAGAGGCCAAACGAATCCTCGAGCCATGCGCCGAAGACAACAATGATCATCTCGGATGCAAGTGAGAACAGCCCGGCGACGGCGAGGAACGCGAGACCGGACCGTCCAAATCGGACATTCCCTCTCTTGGCCATCGCGAGGCGATGGTCCAGGTCGACGAATCGTGGCACAGCAAACAGAGCTGCAACGGTCAACACGCCGAATGCCCAGAACGGTGTTGCCCAGTCGCCTCTGGAAATCAGCCAGCCTGCGGTCGGAGCGCCCACGAGGAGGGCACCGGCCCATGTGAATTCGAAGACAGCCAGATAGCGGGCCCGCCGCTCATACGGCACCCTGTCTGAGATGTAGGCCTGCGACGACACGTCGTAGACGGGCTTCGCGATGCCGAGCAGGGCGAAGCCGAGGAGCGCTCCAACGTAGGCGCTCGTGAGCACGGTGACGGCGGAACCGACGATGAACAGCAGTAGCCCGGTGACGATCAGACGGCGCCGGAGCTCTCCCCGTCCAATGACCTTTGTGACGCCCGGAGTTGCGAGGCCGGCGAGGTGGCGGACGCTGACGAGGTATCCCGCTTGCTCGAGTGGAACACCAAGCCCTCGAGCGATCACAGGGAGGAAGGGATAAACAAATCGATACGCCGTGTTCATGACGAGCCGCTCGGCCGACAGGAAGCCGAGAGAGGAACGAACAGAGCGCGTCATCCGGTGAGCCTAGGTGGCGTCCGGGAAGTGACCTGAGAGACGACAAGCATCGTGGGAGAATACGTACCCGGCTTGGAGGGTTGTTGTGACCATGGATTCTGTAGAGGAGCAACATCTCGCCTGGCTGGCCCGGTCATTCGGGCGTACCGACTATCTCCCCCTCACCTCGGATGACCTCGAGGCCCTTTCGGGTGCTGGAAGCTACATCGAGAAGTACCCCGGAACGCATCTGATCAAGGAAGGCGGCGACTCGGTTGCCGCCTTCGTGATCCGTAGCGGGGACGTCGAACTGTTCCGGAATCGCAGTGGCGGACGACTCGTGGTCGGGCGTGTCGGTCCGGGAGCCGTCATCGGCGACATTGCGATGCTGCGCTCCCAGCCGTACATTTCGAGCGCCCGAGCTGTGACGCCCGTCGAAGCGTTCAGGATCGATCGTTCGAAACTCCTTCCCGTCTTGATCGAGCACCCAACGATCGCTATGCGGTGGCTCGTCGCCGGTCTGAATCAACTCGAAGCGACCCAGAGACGTGTGCTCCGACTGATGCGCGGCACGGTGAAGGAGCAGGTCGCCGAGATGGTCCTCGACGAGTCCGACCGATACGGCGAACTCCACTTGTCACAGGCAAGTCTCGCCGACCTGCTCGGCGCCAGCCGCCAGTCCGTCAACGAAGCTCTCTCCGAGCTGCGAGACGAGGGGGCGGTTGAGACCGGGTACCGCGTCATCACGCTCAGCGATCGTGAAGCGCTCGCTGCGGCGGCTGGGCGCTGATCGGGTCGTCAGGTCACTGCGTCCGCCACAGCCCGAACCCGGTCCCACTGACGGCACCCACGGCGGTGAACACGACTGCCTCGACGAGCGGACTTGAGAACAGTTCGAACGTGGGACCTTCCATCGCTCCGATCCCGAGGAGCAGCAGTGTGGCGCCCAGGGCGAGCGCTGCGCTGATCGCACCGATTCGCAACACCGAAGCCCGTTCGGCCGACGCTCCCTCGTCCATCGCAAGCAGCACAGGCGGCGCTGCTGCGATGAGGAAGGGTGCCAGGTGGAAGGTGCTCGCCGGTCGAACCAGGGCGACAACCACCCAGAGAACGGCAAGAAGTGCGCCCCACACAAGGGCGCGGCGAATGTCGGTGCGAGCAATGGTTTGAGTGGTCATCTCAACGTCAACCTCCTTCGGACGACGAATCATCCCACCATGGTCAGATGTTCGACAGTCGCAGTTCGACCGGCGGCTCGGCCGTACACTTGGGCAACGAGGAGACACCATGTGCACCACTGGGGTTCTGCGATTCGGTGACGGGAGCTACGCCCTGTTCAAGAACAAGGACTTCGGCCGTCCATCCTTCGACGATCGGGTCGTTCTCGAACCGACAGTGTTCGGTGTCGCCGGTCTTGCCACGTGGGCAGGTCGAGACGCTTCGCTCGACGAGTTCTCCGGGTTCTCCATCGGAGCCAATGCGCGCGGCTTGTTGTGCTGCGACGCGAATGTGCGGACGCTCCCCGATCATGCCAACTACGACGATCTCGTCGAGATCGCTCTCCGGAACGGTTCTGACTTCGTTGGCGCCGTCGAGGCCGTCGCCGATGCGGTTGCTCGCCGGCCATACCACTGGGGCAACCTCGTGCTCATCGACAGTGATCTGGCTGGAGCGATCGAGATCCGTGGCGATCGGATTGAAGTCGTCGTCAACGATGGACCGACCATCAGAACCAATCATCACATTTCCCTCGGGGCCACTGAAGACGACGACAACACGACGACAACACAGCTCAGATTGAGCGCGGCCCAACGCAGGATCGGTGAGGTCGGATCGGTCGACGACCTCCACGGCCTCATGCGATCCCATGACAATGGCCCCACCGGCATCTGCGCCCACGGAACACACCAAACCGTCTATAGCTACGCGCTCCAGCACGATCGAGCGGGAACAACGCTGTCCGTCGTTCGGGGGTCACCATGCGAGAACACATCCCCGGTAGTCATGACGGTTCCCGTCGGCGACTCATGGTCAGGGACTGCGGCCGCGGAATTCCTGCGGGCATACCCATCAAAGCGATAGGGACCTCCGGTTTGCCGGCGGATGCGACGGCGTCAGATACCCTCCGAAGCGCCTAGATCTGGCTGGCAATCAGATCCATGGCGTCATCGAACCGGCTGACCCAAACCTTGCCATGAGCTGGGGTCCGGATCGGTTCGAGGTGATGAACGAGGTGGTGCCCCAACTCGTGGGCGAGTGTGCGGAGGGTGGTGGTCGCACCGATCCGTATCTGCCCGTGTTCGGGATACGTACGGCGGTAGTGAACCTCCCATGCGGCGATGCGATCGACGCCGTTCGTTTCGACGGCGTGCCATCTCGGTGCCCAGCACTGGCCTGTATCGGGGCGACGGCGGCGATTGAACGCAAGAACGGGAATCGGGACGGCGAACCGCTCAGTGACTGAGATGACAAGCGAAGTGGCTTCATCGCGTTCGACCGCGTAGCCGTCTCCGACCTCGGTGATGAGTTCGTAGTCACGGCTGAAGGCGCTCACCCGGTGCTCGTGGCGGGGAACCCGATCTGATCGCTCGACGGCCCGGACGTTCATCTCATCCTCCCTTCTTGTCCTGGTTTTCTATTCCGCGTGCTGATTGCATCGCATGTGGCGACAGCATCTCTGGGTGTCATTCCTCGAAGAGGGCCCCGTCCGCAAGTGCTTGTGTTGACTCGGGTGTTGGAAGCACATCCTCATCAGCCTCACCGAGATCCAACTCGTGGATCCTGGTGCCACGGGACTGCACCTTGCCTGCGGAGATCCCGATCTGGTCGACGTCGCGGTTGGCTTGGTCGAAGTGTCGCCTCAGGCTGTCGACCCGTTCAGAGAGCCTGCCGACGTCCGTCAACATGGTGCCAACTTCGGTCTGGATCACCCCGGCTTGCTTGCGCATCTCGACGTCACGCAGGACAGCCCGCACCGTTGTAAGTGTCGCCATCATCGTCGTCGGCGACACGATGTAGACGCGGGCCTTGTAGCTCGCCTCGATGATGGCCGGATGGTTGGCGTGCAGCTCGGCGTAGACGGCCTCCGATGGCAAGAACATCAATGCCGAATCGGCCGTCTCACCAGGGACGATGTAGCGCTCCGAGATATCGCGAATGTGCTTCTTCACGTCCTCTCCGAGTTGCTTGGCGAACGCCGCCCGAGCGGCGTCGTCCTCGGCGTTGAGCATGTTTCGATAGGCAGTGAGGGGAAATTTCGCGTCGACGACAACGGAACCCGGAGGATTCGGAAGCTTGATCAGACAGTCGGCTCGCTTGCTGTTCGACAGGACGCTCTGGAACTCATACGCGGAATTCGGGAGCGCATCTTCGACGATGGCTTCGAGCTGGACCTCTCCGAATGCCCCCCGCGCTTGCTTGTCGTCGAGGATGTGCTGAAGGCCGACGACCTCTGTCGAGAGCTTCGTGATGTTCTGCTGCGCCTGATCGATGACGGTGAGCCGCTCGGTCAGCTTGGTGACCGACTCGGCCGTCGCCTTCGACGACTTCTGGAGGCTGTCCCCCATGCGGTCCTGTACCTTCTCGAGCCGGTCGTTCACCGACTTGGTCAATCGCTCCGATGACTCTTGAACGGCCTTCGCCGTCGCGGCCGCAGATGCTGCCTGCTGGTCAGTGAGCGAGGTCAACTGGCCGGCGAGCTGTTGCTGTGACTCGGCGAGCTGCTCCATGCGGCGGTCGGCTTCCTCGTTGCCCTCTTCACTACGGCGCAACACCGCCCACGCGACGATCACCGCTGCGATGACAATGGCTAAGCCCAGAATGATCAGTGCGACTTCCACTGCGTGTGCCTCTTTCTCTCCTGATTCGAGTCTGTCCCTCAGCGTAGAGACGCGCCGTGACACATTTTCGTTCTTTGGACCTCACGTCGAGAGGCTGCCCCACCAACCTCAGTACCAGATGACCTCACCGAAGCCAGGAAGGGGCATCTCGTCGGGAACAGTCCGTGCCTCGCCGGCGGCGTACCGAGCCGCCGTCCACACACCGGCAGCGGCATCGAGGACATCGCCGGCAGGAACAGCGCCGACGGCATCGGGAAGACAGTCGGGAAGCGAAAGACCTGCACCGGACAGCAGGCGCCGACGCTCGCTGTGACCGTTCCACGTTCGCTTCGAGAATCTGAGAGGACGACCGGCGAGTGCCCTGAACGTGACCTCGGGGTGGATCTCAATCACGCGTTCATCCGATCGGGCCACAGCGTCGGTTTCGAGGATCCTCTCACGGAGCGCGTAGCTCTGCGCCGTCAAACCGATTCCGTAGCGCTCCCGGGAGAATCGGAGCGCCTCCTTGTAGGTAGCGCACTCGAGGACATCGCGCGGAGGCGTTGGGAACACGCTCGACCCGCGGGCACCGATGAAGCGCCGTGCGGCAGCATCCGCAGCCCGAGGCGGAGCGACGGGGAGGCCGATCGGAATGTCGACGGCGATGACCTCGGCGTCGGCTTCTGCTGAAGCGAGATCGGCCATTGTTTCGTATGCGTCGATCGAGGCGATCCATCCGCCGACGGTGACGACGGCAATCCAGCCCTTCTTCCAGACGTCAGCTCCCACGACTCGAGCCATGCTCTCCTCC
>CAZWDQ010000110.1:0-6527 GCA_964632475.1 uncultured Acidimicrobiaceae bacterium | reverse complement strand
CCTCGCGTTGCTACCCCTCCCATTGCACCCTCTCGCGCGATGGACGCGCGATGGACTGTCTCACCGGGAGTCCTGCGCAGTTCGATCTCGCCGACGGGCTGTCACAGGTACTGCTGCCGAGGCCGTGTAGCGACGTACGAACTCCAGTCCAGAAAGTCGAGACCCAGACATCGCCGATCACGTGCCGAAATCGCACTCGCCGGCGAACGGCCGACTGAGCGACAACCTCAGGTGTGACTCATCGCCGGTGGCCGATGGCAGGGACCCGGGACTTGCAGAGACTCAGCTGGATTCGACGACCACCACGTCGGAGCCGGATCGGCCGAATGTCTCCGGCCCGTAGATCTCCTCGGCCTTGGTCGGCGGCACCACGAAGGTTCCTGGCGTCGTGGCTCGCGCCACATACGTGTAGTCGTAGGTGCCGGCCGGCAGAAGTGAGGCGAACGCCTCGGCCCGGTCGTCGCGCAGGTTCTGATGTTCGAACCATTGCCACCACCAGAAGATGCTCCGACTGAAGGCCCGGTCGCCGTCACCGAAATCCTCTTCCGGTGGGATCGGACCGGTGACGGCCAGCGCCGGGTTCAGGGCTTCGAAGCCGGCCGGCATCGGGTCGACCAGCGCCACATGGGTTCTGCGGCTGTCGGCCACCATGGTCAGTCGCACGCGCACGTCGGCGCCAGGCTTGATGTGCCAGATTCCATCGGCGTCGCGCGTCACGTCGTCGGGATCGTCGATGGCCTCGTAGGAGCGCTGCACGACGAAGCCGCGGTCGAGTGGATCGAGGTCGAGATCGGTGGGGGCATAACTCATCCCCAGCCGGTAGTACAGGCGTCCCTCGCCCTCCTTGCTGACGACCAGATTCGTCGCACCGCCGGCAGCCTGTTCGATCAGTTCGGCCATCGGCACCACAGTCTCGTCGCGGTCTGTGGTGCGGCCCTCGAACGGGTGCTCGGCGGCATACAGGTTGCCAACCCATATCCGGGCGACGAAGTCCGGCGTCGTGGCCTCGAAGGTGTCGAAGTAGTTGTTCAGCGCCAACAGGATGAACGAGTTCTCCTGTACGTTGCTCCAGCGACCCCGGGTCTGGTTGCCAAGCAACCCGGCCACCACCTTGGGGATCAGATCGCTCTCGGGTGCCTGGGCGATCAGGGCGTCGAGGATGATGCCGTCGGTACGGCGGTCCGAGTGCAGGATCAGGTAGGCATCCTCGCCGTAGTCGGTGGCAAACGTTGCCGCTCCGGCGGTCTCAGTAGCTCGATTGCTGAACAATCGTTCGATCTCGACGTCGGCGCCTGCATCGTCGAGTACCGGCCACAGCCAGGCAACGGCATCGAGTCCCAGGCCGTCGCCGGCTCGGTAGTACAGCTCGTTGGCCTTTCCGGCGTCGCGATCCCCGGAGAGATTGCGCACGTAGAGGGCATAGGAGCTCAGGGTGTCCTTGGTCTGCTGCCCGTAATCCGCGGGATAGAAGTCCTCGATGTCGGCGAGGTACCACAGGGCTTGTTCGAGTCGGTCTGCCGGCACGCCGTACCCGTTGGCCTTGGCTTCGACTAGGGCGTGGGTGGCTTGGATGCTGTGGTAGGGGATGGTCTCATTGGTCCGGCTCCAGATTGCGAAGCCGCCGTTGTCGGTCTGCAGGCGGAGCAGCTTCTCGATGTCATCGTCAACCCTGGCGTCGAGCTCGTCGGCAGGAGGCAACCCGTCGGCCTCGAACGCCTCGAGCACGTCGCGCAGAGCCGAGATCGCCAGAATGCGAGACGCCAGGCCATCGGCGCTCTCGTAGCGGTAGTCGTTGAGGTAGATGATGGCGTCCGTCAGAGCCTGAAGCGCGGTCGACGACGTGTTGACCTCGAGGCCGCCGAATTGTGGAAACACGCCTTCGGGAGCGAGCACCGACTGAGCAATGGCGCCCTCGTCGACGACCCCGTAGGTGGCGAACGCCTCCGTCGTTGCCGGTGTGTAGACCGGCAATGAGATGGTGGCGGCGTCGGCGTGAACTCCGCTGACCGCAGCCACACGGAACCGCGCCGTGCCGACGTCCTCGGCGGCGGCAGGGAAGCGGACTTCGATGCGGTCGTTTGCCGGCACCGCTACTCGCTGACCGGCGCCGGACGTCAGGCTCAGATTGGCGGTCTGGATCACAACGTCGACATCGAGGTCCTGGTCCGTCTGGTTTTGGATGACGACCGGCAACTCGAACTGATCGCCGAAGTTCAGGAATCGGGGAGCCGACGGGCGAACCATCAGCGGCAGGCGGGCGGTGATGTTGGACTCGGCGGAACCAAACTGGTCGATGCCGGAGACGGCCACAACCATCACTCGGTACCGGGTCAGATTGTCGGGCAGAGGCACGTCGATGGTGGCCTTGCCGTCGTCACCGGTGGTGACCTCGGGAGCAAATACGGCCAGGGCGTCGAAGTTGGTTCGCACGTCGACGGCTGAGTTCTGGTCGAGCCCTTCGCTCTCGCCCAGGAATCGTGCACCGTCGTCGGCACCTGCCACGGGCGCAAGGCTCTCGGCATCGTCGGACGCAGCCGCGGTGGTCGTCGGAGACGAGAGTGTTTTGTCCTCCATCAGTCCAGGGTTGGTCAGCTCGATGGTTCTTCGCAGGTAGAAGCTGGAGATCTGGGAGTCGATTGGCCGGTAGAAGATGTCGAGCGGGTTGGGCAGCTCATAGACGCTCAGGGCCAGGACCGCCTCATCGACGACGACCACCGCGAGCTCGGCGCCGGCCACCGGTTCGCCGGCAGCATCGGCAACGGTCACCCCAATCTGGGTGTCGCTGCCCGGCTCGATCGTAGGCGCGGCCGGTTCGACACTGACGGCCAACCTTCGACCGATCGGCGGCACCTGGAGATTCAGTCGGCCGACGGCGAACGCCGGCCGATCAGGAGCGTCCGGCAAAGGATCGCCGCTGTCGGTGGTGCGCTCGGTCGTACCGACCAAGTCCACCTGGATGTGCACATTGGGGACGTAGTCGGCCTCGATCGGAACGAATAGCACGGTGCTCGTGCCCTCGATGGTGAAGGACTCTGTGGACACAAAGCCGTTGCGGCTGATGGTCAGCAGGCCCTCGGCCGAACCGAATGGAGCCTCAACCAAGATCTCGGCGCGGTCTCCCGGAGAGTACTCCTGGCGGTCCGGGACGAGCACCACCTCTTCCTGGGCAACGTTGCGCTCCGGCCGGGGGTTGCCACCGGTGACCCAGCGGGTCAGCTCGGTCCGACTCGAGCGATCCGCGTCGTCGGTCACGGTCGCGGTGATCTGGTAGGTACCACCGATGTCGGTGGTGAACTGGCACTCCTCCGCTTCGTCGGCCGAGGTGACCTTGCAGGTTTGGACTTCGACCGGGACCTCTTCCCAACGGTCGTCGATGATCATCCACTCCATCCGACCGGCCTCCACCGTGATGGCCCGGTGGGCGGCGACGGCGCCATCGATGTCGGTGACGATGGCCTCGACGACGAGAGGCTCACCCTGCTCTACGAACGTACGCGGAGTGCGCAGGCCGACGTACAGCTCACCTGGATGGACCAACAGGTCGGTGCCGGACGACCAGGCCTGGCGGTTCACGTCGAACACCGTGGCCTGAGACGAGACCGTGGTGGGCAGGCCCTCGCCGTCGCCGTCGAAGTCGATCTGGAGGAGGTGAGTGCCGTTGGCGTCCGTCTTGCCGGAGAACGTCTCGACCGTGGCCGGATCGAACTGCGGGCCAAAGTCTCCGAAGTACTCCTCCTCGTAGGACACGCCTCTCTCGAAGGGGGCATAGAAGACATCCTCGAACCACCAGGGGATCCACACGCCGAAGGTGAAGTCATCCCAGTTGGGCGGCGCATACGTGGCCGGTTGCGTCGTGACCGTCCACTCGACGTCGGCGGCGGGCAGCGGTCCGCCGGAGAAGTAAGCGGCATCCACGGCGACCGTGGCCGGCTTGCCGACGATGTACGGCCCCTCCGACTCGGTGCGTGTCGTGACTTCGAACTCAGGCCGCCGGAACTCTTGAATCTGGAAGCCGTGGGTGTGGTTGTTCTCCAGACCGACGACGCCGTTCAGCGTGAAGTTGATCCAAGCCTCTCCCAGGTTGGCGCCGTCCGGGATGTCGACCTCGAAATCGAAGCCGCCGAGGGCGTTGAGGTCGAGCTGCCCCGAGCCGATGTCGTTGCCGTACCAGTCGTTCACCTGATAGCCGATCGTGGCGTCTTCGGGGACGGCGGCGAGCTGGGCGTCGTCGGTCAACGCGAGCCGGCGCACCCAACCTTTGAAGTGGGCAGTCTCACCGGGTCGGTACATCTGGCGATCGTCGAAGACATACCAGAGAGATCGGTCGAAGGGAGTGTCGGCCTGCCACGTCGAGTCGAGGAGAGCGCGATCCTCGCCGAGGCGAGCCACGAGGGGCCCGGAGCTCGCTGTCGGTTTGCTCATGCGAGCCAGGCCGTCGGCGTTCGTGGTCGTAGCCCCGCCCCGGTCGACAAACGTCACCTCGACATCCGGCAGCGGCTGGCCACTGCGCAGGTCGGTGGCCCACACCACCAGCTCGTCGTTGTCGTCAAAGGCGTCGGCGCCGACGTAGGTCGACTGAGCCCACACGATGGTGGGGCGGTTGCTCCAGTAGTCATCATCGTCGCGGGTTAGCTCGGCCAGCCGGCCGGTCGGTTCGATCAACACGATGACATGGCCGCGCTCGCCCTGCAGGGCCCCAACGAGGTCGATGGTGGTCTCCGTCAGTTCGTTGGGATCGGCGTGGGTGTCGATGGTGGTGTCGGTCACCTCCGTCCAATCGGGCAAGGGCGCGGGTTGCTGATCGTCCCAGCGTCGATCCCAGTAGGTGGCGTACGAGTCCCAGTCCTCGACCTCGACCCGGAACAGTCGGACGCGCAGCTTCTCGTGGTTGACGCTGGTGACCGCCAGCGACGGTTCAGGTGCCAGCGGATCGAGGGTGATCAACTTCTCGTTGAACCGGTTCAGATACGGCCGGGCGTCATCGATGTCGAATCGGACAGTGCCATCCTCGCCCAGGGTCTGTCCATAGCTGTCCCTGATGTCAGCAGATAGCGTCGCTGTGTAGGTGGTGCCGCCGACGGTGGCGCCGCGGATCGAAATCCCGTCGAACTGAGCAAGGACCGCCATGCCGGGCAGCTCGGGGTCGATGGTGACCATGGACGTGTCGAAGACGTCAGTATCGAGCGGATTGTTGAAGTCAATCGTCAGGGTCCGGCCCGGTTCACAGCGATCGTTGCCGTGGCAGGACCAGTCGTCGATGCGCAGCGGCGCATAGGTCCTGGCCTCGAAGGAAGTCTCGGCAGAGGCGACTCGCGGGCCCTCCGCCGATGGGGTGTCAGGCCCGATTCGGATCCTCAGCTGCGTGTCCGGCTCGAAAGTCTCGGTGGACCGGAACGCCAGCCAGCGATCGTCGAGGAGGCCTTCGACGTGAGGGCCAATCTGATCGTCGGCGGCGATCTCGGCATCGGTAGCCAGCCGGAGTGGCCGCGCCTCGCCTCCGGCGATCAGGGAGACCGTCTCCAGCACCGCGGCCGCGTCGATGCGTTGGTCGAAGACAACCAGAAAGATGGGGTCCAGCGGCAGGGAGTCGCCCTGAGGCTGGAACGACTGGATCTGCACGGGCGGGGTGCTGAACTTCCACGACACGGTCCGTGCCAACTCGCCGCCCGTTTGCGATGACGTGCCGGCCGGGATTTCGACCCGGTACTCGGTTGCCATGGGGAGGCGATCGAACAGGTCGGACTCGTATTCGAAACGCAACGTACGGGTGCCGATCCACTGCCAGCGACCGGACAGCTCAGGCGTGACGGAAACCGGAATGTCCAGAGCGTCGAGCTGCTCAAGCGTGGCCAGCGGCACCATGGGCTGATTGAAGGTGATGCTGATGAACGGAGCAACATCGATGGGGCCCTCTGGCTGGAAGCGAAGAACCTCGAGGGGGCCGCTGAGAACGTCCGGCGGAGGATCGTCCGTTCCAGCCGGGAACGGCACGTCGATCGTGGCGCCGGTGCGCGGAGGTGTAAGGGTTTCGGCGGGTCGGTTGAAGTCCAGACGGTCATCGTCGGCTTGGAGCCAATAGGGCAGGCGATCGAAGATCGAAGAGACGGCTGCATCGTCGAGCCGCGCTCCTTGCACCACCGGAACCGTCTCCCTTTCGGCGCCGGTTTGGGCGACGCCGGCGCTCAGCCGCACCGAGAGTGGTTGGCCATGGTTGGCGGCGATGTAGTCGGGGCGGATGCCGGGCGCCGATGTGCCCACCGGATCAGAACGGCCGGGGTCGGGCTCGGAGCCCTTGTTCGACGTGCACGCCGAAGCCACGAGAAACAGCGCCAGGACAACGACCAGGGCGCCTCGAAGTCGTTCGCCAGTTCGGGTACGGTCGCCGGTGGCTGTCGACATCGTGTCGTCCGACCTTCCTTTGGTGGTACGACGAGTTTGACGTTCGGTGCCACACGATAGGTTCCCCCACCGCGCAGCCCCGTCAATTGATGAACCGGTCCGGGTTCCCTGGAAACTCCGGTCTCCCC
>CAZWDQ010000109.1:0-6606 GCA_964632475.1 uncultured Acidimicrobiaceae bacterium | reverse complement strand
GGGCTTCCCAAGAAGAGCGACTACCGGCGGTTCAAGATCCGGACGGTCGAGGGCCAGGACGACTTCGCTGCGATGGAGGAAGTGATCCGGCGCCGCCTGAACGCATACCTGGCCGAACGAGAGCTGCCCGTCGAAGAGCGTGGCCGATTCGCCTATCCGCCGTCGCTGATCGTGGTGGATGGGGGAGCGGGACAACTCGGTAGGGCAGTTGCCGTCCTCGATGACCTGGGTCTGGACATCCCGGCGGTCGGTCTCGCCAAGCGGCTCGAAGAGATCTACGTACCGCATTCGATGGATACGGTCGTGATCCCGAAGGGGCGCGAATCCCTCTACCTCCTCCAGCGAATTCGTGACGAGGCCCACCGGTTCGCCATCACCTACCACCGGCAACTGAGAGGCAAACGGATGGTCGACTCGGTCCTCGACGACGTCGCGGGTGTCGGACCGGCGCGCAAGAAGCTGCTGATCCGCAAGTTCGGATCGGTGAAGCGGATCCGGGCGGCGTCGAAAGAGGAGCTCACCGAGGTGTTGCCCGATAGTGTTGCAGTAACGCTTTGGGAGAGTCTCCATGGATGAACCGATCCGGTCCGAACCACACGTCGTCATCATCACCGGAATGTCCGGAGCCGGGCGATCGCATGCCGCCGACGTCCTCGAGGACATGGAGTTCTTCGTCGTCGACAACCTGCCGGCAGACCTGATCGTCGAACTCGTTGGCCGGTCGGGAGTCGGGGACGAATCCCGCGATCGCATAGCCGTCGTTGTTGACACCAGAGGTGGCATCACAATGGAGCAGCTCTCCGAGACCGTGAAGCTGCTCCGTCAGATGGATCTCAGGACGACGGTGCTGTTCCTCGACGCGGACGATCGAGTCCTCGTTCGTCGGTTCGAGGAATCCCGTCGACCACACCCCGTCACAGCACCGACCCTCGACGAAGCGATCGCTCTCGAGCGGGCGAACATGCTCGAGATCCGTGGACTCGCCGACCTCATCGCCGACACGTCCGACTTGAACGTCCATCAGCTCGGTGCCCGCCTTCGCAACGCATTCGCGCGAGGACTGCCCGAGCGGAAGATGCAGATCGACATCACCTCGTTCGGCTTCAAGCACGGAGTGCCGAGGGTGGTGGACCTCCTCTTCGATGCGCGGTTCCTGCCCAACCCGCACTGGCAGCCCGACCTGCGCCCCCTCACAGGAGTGGATGCCGCCGTAAGCGAGTACGTCTTCTCACACGACGAGGCGGGGGAGTTCCTGGACAAGGTCGTCGACCTTCTCGATTTCGTCATCCCCGAGTATGAGAGAGAGGGGAAGGCGTATCTCACAATCGGTGTGGGATGCACCGGAGGCCGACATCGTTCGGTGGCGATGGCAGAGGCGATCGGGACACACCTGCGGGGACACGATCATCAACTGACCGTGCATCATCGCGACGCCGGTCTCGGGGACGGGCATGCCCACCAGCACTGACGGGAGCGCGCTCCTCGAATCCCTCGACTTCATCCACCCCGGACCGCACGTCGTGGCGATCGGTGGCGGAAAGGGACTGGCCCGTGCGCTCGAAGCGATCCGGGCCTATGCGGCACACATCGATGCGATCGTGACCGTGGCCGATGATGGAGGCTCGTCGGGACGCCTCGCTCCCGATCTCGACATTCCGCCCCCCGGTGACATCCGCAAGTCGCTTATCGCTCTCACACCGGACGACTCGGTGTGGCGCCAGCTCTACGAGTATCGATTCGATGGCGCAGACGTGCGCGGCCACTCGCTCGGCAACCTCATCATCGCTGCCCTCACGGAGATCGAAGGGTCGTTCGAGGGGGCACTGCGATTGTCCGAGCGACTCCTCGGTGCAACCGGGTCTGTGATCCCGGCGTCCCCGTGGCATCTCGAGCTTGCTGCGATCATCGACAATGAGGAGATCCGGGGCCAAGTGGCCATCTCTCTTGCCAGGGGCGCCGTGAGCGCTGTTCGAGTGATCCCGGAGGATGCACCGGTGAGCGAGTCGGCCGTCAAGGCGATCGAATCTGCCGATCAGATCATTCTCGGACCGGGGAGCCTGTACACGTCGATCATCGCTGCCATGGTCGTACCGGGGATCGTGGATGCGATCAATCGAACGACCGTCCCGCTCGTCTATGTTGCGAACACCGTCACACAGGACGGCGAGACGCTCGGCATGGACGCTGTGGACCACCTCGAGGCACTGATCCGCCTGACCGGTGTACGCCCACCCAGTGCTATCGTCGCGTCTGATTCTCCGGTGTCCGTCGACCCGCCGCTTGAGGTGGTAGGGATCGACGCAGAGGCCGCCGCGACCTACGGTGCGGACCTCGTGACTGCGGACCTGCTCGACGCAACAGCCGAGCGTCCGTGTCACGATCCGACGAGGCTCGGCGCCATTCTCCGGGGACTCGTCTAGACATAACTACCTACCTCTAGGAAGGTCATCATGCGTGTAGCCATCAATGGTTTCGGTCGGATCGGCCGGAACTTCCTCCGAGCATCCAAGGGTGGCGACATCTTCGCCAACCTCAAGGAGACCGTGTCGAACGCTCAGCTCTCCGACACCGCCGCCATCGCATCGACGCTTTCGAAGCTGAAGCAGGACGTTCTCGGCATCGACATCGTTGCCATCAACGACCTGTCGGATGCTGAGATGCTCGCTCACCTGCTTCGATACGACTCGGCGCAGGGCACGTACTCCGGATCCGTGGCTCTCGACGGCGACGAGCTCGTCGTTGATGGAGACCGTATCAAGGTCTTCGCTGAGCGCGACCCGGCCAACCTGCCGTGGGATGAACTCGGCGTCGACGTCGTTATCGAATGCACGGGCGTATTCCGGACCCACGAGTCCGCTTCCAAGCATCTCGAAGCCGGAGCAAAGTGGGTCATCGTCTCCGCCCCGATGGGCGACCCCGACTACTCCATCGTCCTCGGCGTCAACGACGACGGACTTGACCCGTCCAAGCACAAGATCATCTCGAACGCATCCTGCACGACCAACTGCCTCGCACCCATGGTCAAAGTCCTCAATGACAGCTTCGCGGTCGAAGAGGGCATGTTCACCACCGTGCACGCCTATACGAACGATCAGAGCATCCTCGATCTTGTCCACAGCGACCCCCGCCGGGCACGCGCTGCTGCCGTCAACATCATCCCGTCGTCGACCGGCGCCGCAAGCGCTGTTGGCAAGGTGATGCCGGAGATGGACGGGAAGCTCAAGGGAACCGCACTGCGCGTCCCGGTTGTCGATGGTTCGATCACCGATCTCGTCGTATCGGTCGACGCAGACGACGTGACCGTCGAGAAGGTCAATGCGGCCTTCAAGACCGCTGCAGACGGGCCGCTCAAGGGGATCCTGAAGTACAGCGAAGAGCCGCTCGTCTCAAGTGACATCGTGGGAGATCCACACTCGGTCGTCTTCGATGCATTGTCGACCATGGTTTCGGACGACGGCATGGTGAAGGTGTTCGGGTGGTACGACAACGAGATGGGTTACTCGACCCGCCTCGTCGATCTCGTTCGCAAACTGGCCTGACGTGACCCTGCCGACTCTCGGCGCTCTCGAAGTTGAAGGGCGCCGCGTCCTCGTTCGAGCGGATCTGAACGTTCCGCTTGACGAGGGTGCCGTCGCCGACGACTTCAGAATCAGGGCGAGCCTGCCAACGATCATGGAACTCCGCGACCGAGGAGCAAACGTCGTTGTGGCCAGCCATCTCGGCCGACCGAAGGGAATCGACCCGAGCCTCAGCATGGGGCCGGTGACAAAGCGTCTCGGAGAGCTTGGCGGGTTCCCGACGGTTCAGGCACCGGCTGTGATCGGTGCCGAGGCGGCGGGAGCCGTTGCCACCGCGCCGGTAGGGTCGGTCGTCGTGCTCGAGAACACAAGGTTCGAGGCCGGGGAGTCGAAGAACTCCGCCGACATGGCCGACGGAATGGCCGCGCTCGCCGACGTGTTCGTCAACGATGCCTTCGGTACCGCACATCGATCGCATGCGTCGAACGTCGGCGTTGCGGAACGATTGCCATCCGCGGCCGGCCACTTGCTTGAGGCGGAGATCGACGCGTTCGCCCGTCTCCTCGGAGATCCGGACCGTCCTTACGTGGTTGTGCTCGGTGGAGCGAAGGTATCGGACAAGTTGGAGGTCATCAAGCACCTGCTTCCGAACGTCGATCTGATGCTCGTCGGGGGAGGCATGTGCTTCACGCTTCTGAAGGCCGGCGGGTACAGCGTCGGAGATTCGCTCGTTGAAGAGTCGATGCTCGACGAGGTCAAAGCAGTGCTCGATGGGCCCGGAGGCGCGAAGATCGTGCTCCCGGATGACATCGTTGTGGCCGATGCTTTCGCAGCGGACGCCGCGCATCGCATCGTGCCCGGCACGGCTATTCCCGATGGGATGATGGGCCTCGACATCGGACCCGAGACAGTTCGCCGTTTCGGCGGCGTCATCGAAGAGGCGGCGAGTGTCTTCTGGAACGGCCCCATGGGCGTCTTCGAATGGGAAGCGTTCCGACCCGGAACGGCCGGAGTAGCGGCAGCAGTCGCCTCGTCGAGCGGATACACCGTCGTCGGCGGCGGAGACTCCGTGGCCGCACTGCGACTCCTCGAGAGAGACGACGAAGTGTCGTTCGTCTCGAGCGGAGGCGGCGCCGGACTACAGATGCTCGAAGGAAGAACTCTGCCGGGCATCGCTGCCCTCAACAAATGGAGCTGATATGCGCAAGAACCTGATCGCCGGGAACTGGAAGATGAATGCAACGCATCTGGAAACCATCCAGATGGTGCAGAAGCTGAGCTACCGCCTCGACCACGCTGACTACCAGCGGGTCGACGTTGTGGTGTGCCCGCCCTTCACGGCGTTGCGCTCCGCACAAACCGTGATCGAGTCCGATCACCTGCCGATCCGGCTCGGGGCGCAGAACGTTCACTGGGCAGACAAGGGCGCCTACACAGGGGAGGTCTCTCCCGGGATGCTCTCGAAGCTGTCGGTCTCATACGTGATCGTTGGTCACTCGGAGCGGCGCGAGCTGTTCGGAGAGACGAACGCCGATGTCAACCGGAAGGTCAAAGCGGTTCTCGCTGCAGAGATGACACCCATCCTCTGCGTAGGAGAGACTGAAGGGGAGAGAGAGACGGGCATCACGGAGGAGAAGGTCGGCGGTCAGGTGCGCGCAGGCCTTGAAGGACTTTCCACCGAGCAGATCGCAGGACTCGTCGTCGCCTATGAGCCGATCTGGGCGATCGGAACCGGCAAGACCGCGTCGGACGACGACGCAGGAGCGATGGCTGCCTTCGTCAGAGGGACGATCGCCGATATCGCAGGAGACGCGGCGGAGTCCACCCGGATTCTCTACGGAGGATCCATGAACCCGGGCAACGTTGCAGGGCTGATGGCGAAGAGCGACATTGACGGTGGTCTCGTTGGTGGTGCCAGCCTTGACCCGGACACTTTCGCCTCGGTGATCCGCTACTGGGTGTGAGCGGCATCCTCTGGCGAGCGGAGAGCGAATTCACCGTCTCTCGTCGAATCCCCTGGGACAACGACGAAGGGCTGCGGCCTCACATCGACAGCGTCGTCGATGCCTTGCGGGAATACGACGTCACTGCTGAGATCGAGGCCGACGCGGATCTCGAATCCGCCAGTGTCGTCTTCTCGGTGATCGTCGTGGTGCCTAGACAAGGCGACGGCGAATCGATCGCACGCGACCACATCGCCGCGGCGATTCGCGAGTGTGGCGGTCGGCACAACGGGCTACTGCCGCTCATCGACGAGTCGCGCCTCGAAACGAGAACCAGACGGTCCTCGGGGCTCAGGATGCCGATGTGGACGGTCTACCGGATGTCCGGTGGCGGAGTCGTGCAAGATTGAACCCCCACATTCGAAAGGGTTGACTATGGAGTACACGCTGGTCCTACTGCGTCACGGACAGAGTCTTTGGAATCTCGAGAACGTATTCACCGGCTGGACGGATGTTGCGCTGTCCGAACGCGGTGTCGAGGAGGCCAGGGAGTCCGGACGTCTCATGGCGGAGTCCGGTCTGTCGTTCGATGTGGTGCACACCTCGCTGCAGCGACGAGCGATCGACACGGCAGCATTGGCACTTGACGAGATGGACCTTGCCTGGATTCCGGTCGAGAAGCATTGGCGATTGAACGAACGTCACTACGGGGCGCTCCAAGGGCTGAACAAGAAGCAGACAACGGACGAACACGGTCCCGATCAAGTCCACGTTTGGCGGCGGTCGTACGACACGCCGCCGCCGGCGTTGGAACGGACCGACCCGCGCCATCCTCTGAACGACGCCCGTTACTCGTGGATGCCGTCCGAACTCGCACCCGCCACGGAGTGCCTCGCCGACGTTGTCGATCGGATGCTGCCCTACTGGTATGACCGCATCGTCCCCGACATCAGGGAAGGGAAGAAGGTTCTCGTCGCCGCTCACGGCAACAGCCTCCGAGCACTGGTGAAGCATCTCGACAACGTCTCAGACGAAGAGATCACCGGCCTCAACATTCCGACCGGCATCCCCCTGGTCTACCGCCTCGACGATGACCTCCGGCCGATTGAGAGCAACTATCTCGGTGACCCGGAAGCCGCGAAAGC
>CAZWDQ010000108.1:0-6648 GCA_964632475.1 uncultured Acidimicrobiaceae bacterium | reverse complement strand
CTCTCCACCCGGTACGTCGGCGTCACCGCGGGCTCTGCTTGTGCATTGGGCGCATACCAGCAGGTGTCGATGCCGTAGGCGATGCCTCCCTGGATGTCGGAGGCAACGTTGTCGCCGATCATGAGCGTCGTTGCCTTGTCGGGATGTCCGAGTTGGTCGAATGCGATGTCGAAGAATCCGGTGTGTGGCTTGGCGACACCGATCTCGCCTGAGACGACGATGGCGTCGAAGTAGCGTTCGAGGTCGAGTCGGGCGACCTTGTCCTGAACGACCCGGCCGATGCCGTTCGACACGATCGCAAGTGAGGCTTCCGCCGATAGCTGTTCGAGGAGTTCTCGCGCTCCGGGATAGAGGCCACCGTACCGGCCGAGGCCGATGATGTAGTCGTCGGCGATCGCCTCTGCATCTGTCTCGATGCCGACGTCTGTGAAGAGTCGCTCGAAGCGGACGGTGCGAACGTCGTTGGGCGTGATCTCGCCGGCTTCAACCCGGAGCCACATCCCCTTGTTGATAGCGACGAAGAGTTCGTGATATCCGTCCCGAACGTCGATCCCGTGGCGAGTGAGGGAGGCAGAGAACGCAGCCGTCTCGGACGCGTCGAAGTCGAAGAGCGTGTGGTCGAGGTCGAAGAGAAGTGTGGAGTATCGCATGGGTGTGAGTGAGTGCTGGGTGCAGCGTACGGTTGCCGGCGATCGAAGGTCTTCCATCCTGTGTGAGGACTCCATATGCTTCTTGAACGAAGCGCATGGATCGCTGGAAACCCCTGGTGTACAAGGGTTTCTGGTGGACCTGTTGCGCAGGCGTTGCGCGTGGCGACGAGGGGGTCTATTCGGCAGTGCTCTGACCTGGGAGACCGTGGCCCGGAGCAGGGCGTCGCTTTGTGAAGAAAGCGTATGTTCTTCCAGCTCACCCGTTGGATCGACAATCGTTGTGCATCAAGGGATCTTCGGCCGTTGCAGACGTGTCGCCCATGTCCATTGTCAGTTGGACACCATCGTGGGTATCGCGGCCCAATTGGTGTGGGGCCGTAGTACTCACGCCTCGGAGTGATGTGCTGGGTCTCACCTTTGCTGAGCCGTGGTGCGGCGGAGTCGCACAAACCGCACTTCCGTGCGTCATGTTGGGATTCGGAAGTCTGGGACGTCTCGTGGCTATCAGCCCCCGGCCATCGTCCATCACCCGTTCGGGACTTCGATGTGTGGGCGGTGTGCGTCGCAGTCAAGACGTTGCTGTCCATCACCTCGCACTCGGGACGGCCGAGGGAATCAAGCCGTGCAAGGATCGCCGGTGCAAGGAGTCCCTTGCCGACTGGAGAGGAACGCCTGTCTCAGATGCCTGCCTCGGCCGGATCCGGTGCTGTCGCTCAATGTGATCTCGACACCTGCGACGTGCATATCGGCATGGGTGTCCACACCGCCAACAACCTCCGATACCATCGACATGGCTGCCCCTTTCTCTCGCTTCAGGCAGAAGGGGTGGCACACGCCACCGGGACGGCGGAACGGGATCCAACCGAGCTGCGGTAACAGCTCAACCGGCGTCTCACCGCCCGACCGGGGCGTGCAACACCACCCCCATCATCCCTCCCTGATTCGCCCTGGGATTCTTGGAGGCTCTGGTCTGTCCCGGGTCTAGTGGAGTCAGCTCACTTGACTCAGGAGTGCGTCGGGTTGGTTGCGGTGGATGGATTCGGATTCGGGGTCGCTGAGTTCTGGCCATTCCGAATCGGAACCAGTCGCATGTGTAGGATTGCGAGGGCCTTATGACGGGGACGGTCGCAAAGGCAAGGGATGCGCTGATGACCGGTTCGACAACACGAAGCGAGCGTTGGGCGACCGTGGCGCGGGTCGTGCCCATGATGCGGTGGCTGCCGGAGTATCCGCGCAGCCGACTGCGCGGCGACCTGATGTCGGGGGCGATAGTTGCGGCGCTCCTGGTGCCGCAGTCGTTGGGCTACGCACGCATTGCCGGCGTGCCGGTGCAGGTCGGGTTGTACGCCGTGCCGCTGGCGCTGCTTGCATACGCGGTCCTGGGTTCGTCGCCGCAACTGATTGTTGGCCCGGCTTCCACGGTGGCGATCGTCTCCGGGTCGTTGGTCGCCGATATCGCCCGCGACAACCCGCAGGATGCTGTCGCTATCACATCCGCGCTGGCGATCGCTACTGGGATCGTCCTGGCGGCGATCGGTCTGCTACGGGTCGCCTGGCTGGCCGAGTTCCTGTCGAAGCCGATCGTGACGGGCTTCGTCTTCGGTCTGACTGTGACGATCATCATCGGCGAACTACCCACGCTGTTGGGCATTCCCAAGCCGCCCGGCGACCTGATCGGCGTACTCATTCGCACGCTCCAGAACATCGGCACGACCCACCTTCCGACTGCGATCGTCAGTGCAATCGCGCTTGCCCTGTTGTTCGGCGGTCGGAGGATCTCACCCCGGGTGCCGTGGGGCCTCGTTGCCCTCGTCGCAGGCGTGGCAGCGTCGCGACTCCTCGACCTCGAAGCGGCGGGAGTAGCTGTCGTCGGTGACGTGCCGGCGGGCCTGCCACCGATCGGTCTGCCGCTCATCTCCCCGCTCGATCTCGGGGCGGTCGTTGTTGGTGGCGCGTCGCTCGCTCTCGTCGCCTTGGCCGAAGGACTCGCCGCAACCCGTCTATTCGCGACGCGCGGCGGCTACCGGGTGGAAACCGAACGAGAGCTGATCGGAATGGGCGTCGCCAACGTTGCCGCCGGCATGTCCGGTGGATTGGCGGTGGCCGGCAGCCTGTCGAAGACGGCAGCCGCCGAAGGTGCTGGGGGCCGTAGCCAGGTGACGGGCCTCACGGCGGCTGTGCTCGTCATCGCGGTGCTGGTTGCGTTCACCTGGTTCTTCGAGGAGCTGCCGTTGGCCGTGCTCAGTGCCATCGTCATCGCAGCGGTGTGGGGGCTGATGGACCTGGCCGCGGTGCGCCGGTATCGTCATGTCCGCAAGGCCGACTTCGTGGCCGCCGTGGTCGGCGCCGCATCTGTCGTGTTGTTTGGACCGCTCTACGGGCTGGGCATTGCGATCACCGTGTCGTTGCTGGCGATCATCTACCGTTCGAGTTCGCCGCGCATTGAGGTGCTCGGAAAGATCAGCCAGGAGAAGGCGGCGTGGGGCCGGGTTCGTGGTCATCCGAACCGCCTGCCGGTTGCAGGTGTTGTGGTCGCACGACTCGACGCGCCGTTGTTCTGGGCGAATGCAACGGCGATCGAGGATCGGCTGCTGGCCGAGGTCGAGAATTGGCCGGACACGCGGGCGCTCGTGCTCGACCTTGAGGCCACAACGCAGCTCGACACGACGAGCGCCGACATCTTGCGGCACCTTGCCGACGAGTTGGCGAAGCGCGGCATCAATCTGTACCTCGCCCGGGTCCTACACCATGTCGAGCACGTTCTGGAACGGTCGGGCTTCGTCGAGGCGGTCGATCAAGAGAGCCATTTCTGGCACAGCATCTCCCAATGTGTGCGCGCCGCCCGCCGGGACACCGCGCTCGAGGCCTATGAGTCGCGCCCACACGAATCAGTCCCGGCTGGCGACAAGGCCGAAGCCGACGCCCAGGCGTCGTCAACCGCTGACGAATCTGGCGAGAACGGCGAGACGGATGAGGGCGGCGAAGTCGAGGTGGAAGTCGAGGTGCTCGACGAAGACCCAACCGACGGCGACGCACCCGAACAGGCGTCCTGACCATCGGTGCAACGTGGTCAGGATCGCCCGTCCCTCTTTGTCCGCATTCGTGGCACGAAACGCCACGTTCCAGCACGGGTGCCAGTCTTGTGGGCGCTACTGGGATCGAACCAGTGGCCTCTGCCGTGTCGAGGCAGCGCGTTGTCGCCGTCACTTCGTTGTATAGCCGCAAATTTCGTTGCGGCACAAGGGCTTTCCCAGTTTTGGGCTGCTCGCTAGTTCTCGCCTGTTCTCGCTGTTTCTCGCCCTTGTGTGGGGTTCTTGTGGGGTTGGGAGCGTGTGAACTGCCACCAACCACGGCGACTCGCTTGGCGGCCCACTCTCCCAGGAACCGCCTGAACCCACCCTTCAAGTGGCGGCAACGGCGGCGTCGGTCAGGTGGGTGGTGTGGCCCAGCGAAGAGGCTCAGGCTTCCGCAGTCGCTCGACCCGGCAACGGCCCCGAATCGGCTTCGATCCTGAGGGTTTCTGACCGTAGAGGCAACCGAGTCGGCCGCCGATATGCGCTAGCTGGAGAGCATGCGATGGATGTATGGTTGGGTCAGTCGGAACGATCAAGGAGCTGATGTGAACGATAGGCGAGACGAGCGTCGGGTTGTGCTGCCGATCCCAGAACGTGTGCGTCCTGAGACGGCAATGCCAGACGCCAGTGACCCGGATCAGGTCTTCCCCAAGATCGAACCGGTTCGTCCGCCTGAAGGTGCGCCAAATGTCCTCGTTGTTCTACTCGACGATGTCGGGTTCGGTGCTTCTGCCTCCTTTGGGGGGCTGATTAGCACGCCGACGGCTGATCGTCTTGCCGGGGAGGGTTTGCGCTATACGCGTTTCCACACGACGGCGCTGTGTGCGCCGACTCGCGCTGCGATGTTGACCGGTCGGAACCATCACACGGTGAACATGGGAGCCATCACGGAACTGGCTACCAGTGCTCCTGGTCAGACTTCGATGCGTCCCCAGGATTGTGCCCCGCTTGCCGAAACGCTCCGGTTGAACGGCTACTCGACCGCCCAATTCGGAAAGTGTCACGAAGTTCCGGTGTGGGAGACCTCACCGATGGGACCCCATGATCGATGGCCGACCGGCTCCGGGTTCGAGCACTTCTACGGCTTCATCGGCGGCGAGACCAACCAGTACGAGCCAGCGATCTACCTCGACACGGTACCGGTCGATCCCGAGAAGACACCGGAAGAGGGTTACCACTTCACTGAGGACATGACGGACAAGTCGATCGATTGGGTTCGTCAGCAGAAGGCCTTGATGCCCGACAAGCCGTTCTTCGTGTACTGGGCGCCGGGAGCAACACATGCTCCCCACCATGTGCCAGCGGAGTGGTCGGCCAAGTACAAGGGGAAGTTCGACGACGGCTGGGATTCCGTTCGTGAGCGAATCTTTGCCCGCCAGAAGGAGCTAGGTGTCATTGGCCCCGACGCCGAACTTACAGCGCGTCCCAACGAGATCCCGGCATGGGACGAAATGGATGAAGACCTCAAGCCAGTGCTCACCCGTCAGATGGAGGTGTACGCCGGGTTCCTCGAACACACGGACCACCATCTGGGCCGCCTGGTCGATGCTCTGGAGTCCCTCGATGTGCTCGATGACACGCTGATCTTCTACGTGATCGGCGATAACGGTGCCTCAGCTGAAGGTCAGCTGCGTGGGACGTTCAACGAACTCCTCGCCCTGAATGGGGTTCCAGAACTGGAAACGACCGAGTTCATGCAAGAGAGAATCGATTTGTTCGGGACTCCTGAGGCGTTCAATCACTATGCGGTGGGCTGGGCGCATGCGATGTGCACTCCGTACCAGTGGACTAAACAAGTGGCGTCTCATTGGGGCGGAACTCGAAACGGGACGATCGTTCACTGGCCCAACGGGATCGAGTCGAAGAACGAGCTGAGACATCAGTTCGGCCATGTCATCGACATCGCACCGACGGTCCTTCGATCTGCGGGCATCCCGGAGCCGGTGAAGGTGAACGGGTTCGATCAGCATCCATACGAGGGTTTCGAACTGAACGACACCTTCGATGACGAGTCCGCCGAAGAGGTCCATCAGACGCAGTACTTCGAGATGTTCGTGAATCGGGGTATCTATCACAAGGGTTGGACGGCGGTCACTCATCACAGCCTTCCGTGGGTTCTCGCGGAGAGTCCTCCGATCGAAGACGACGTGTGGGAGCTGTACGAGCCAGGTGACTGGACACAGGCCAACGATGTTGCTGCCGATAATCCCAAGCAGTTGAGGCGGCTCCAGGAGTTGTTCCTTTCGGAGGCGGCACGCCACAAGGTGCTGCCGCTTGACGACCGTCGCTCTGAGCGGTTCGATCCGGACCGTGCAGGACGGCCTCAACTGATCACCGGGAAAAGTCAGATACTTTACGGCTCAATGGGTCGTCTCAGCGAGAACAGCGTCGTGAACATCAAGAACAAGTCACACGCCGTGACCGGCGAGATCGTGGTGCCCGAGGGTGGTGCCAGTGGCACGATCGTGGCTCAGGGAGGCCGCTTCGGGGGCTGGACAACATATCTGACAACGGACGGGCGTCCCGCATACTGCTACAACCTCTTCGGCCTGCAGATGTTCAAAGCCGTGGGAGACGAACCGGTCGCGGCGGGTGAGCATCAGGTCCGGATGGAATTCGACTACGACGGCGGCGGTCCGGGTCAGGGTGGCACCGCGACCCTCTACGTCGATGGCGATCAGGTCGCTGTCGGACGTGTGGACAAGACGGTTCCGGGTGTGTTCTCGGCAGACGAGACGACCGACGTAGGAACCGACACAGCCACGGGAGTCACCGATGATCTGGACAAGAGCAATGTCGGGTTCACGGGCAAGGTGAATTGGGTCCAAATCGATCTAGGCGACGCCGCGCAGGATTTCGATCACATGATCACAGCCGACGAACGCTACCGAATAGCGATGGCGCGCCAATAGGCGCACATATCG
>CAZWDQ010000107.1:0-6649 GCA_964632475.1 uncultured Acidimicrobiaceae bacterium | reverse complement strand
AACTGCGACAGAACTTCTCGTCGCATGGAACCTCGCATTCGTCGCACGGTTCGCCAAGGCAGCCCCGAAACCCGTCGTTGCTGTTGGACACCAGTGGCAACGTCTCGTGCCTCTCCTCACCAAGGAACTCGGCACCGATGGAACCTTGGTCACGGTGGTAGATACCGTCGACGAGGCCGTGCAGGTCGTGTCTGCAATCCGCCGTAGTCGATGATCGATCTGCAGGATCTAACGAAGGTCTTCCCCGGCACGGCGACACCGGCCGTTGATCGGCTCAGCCTTCACATCGAACGCGGGGAGATCGCTGTGTTCGTCGGGCCGTCGGGGTGTGGGAAGACCACGACGCTGAAGATGATCAACCGGCTCATCGAGCCAACGTCCGGCACGATTCGGATCGACGGGCAGTCTGCAGAATCCGTCCCCGTGCACGAACTCAGGCGTGGCATCGGCTACGTGATCCAACAGATCGGGCTCTTTCCCCACCGCACCATCCGCCAGAACATGGCCACCGTCCCAGGGCTCCTCAAATGGGACAAGGAACGGATCGCGGAACGAGTCGACGAGCTCGCTGACCTCGTCGCTCTCGATCCTGACATGCTCGACCGGTATCCGGCCGAACTCTCCGGTGGCCAGCGCCAACGCGTCGGCGTGGCTCGCGCACTGGCGGTCGATCCCCCGGTCCTCCTCATGGACGAGCCGTTCGGCGCTGTCGACCCCATCGTGCGAGCCCATCTGCAGGACGAACTCCTCAAACTCCAGCAGCGGCTTCGCAAGACGATCGCTCTGGTGACTCACGACATCGACGAGGCCATAAAGCTGGGAGACCGGGTAGCCATCCTGAGTGAGGGGGGTCATCTCGAGCAATACGGATCCCCCTCCGACATACTGCGCGACCCGGCGAACGCCTTCGTCGCCGACTTCCTCGGCACCGATCGCGGGATCAAGCGGCTCTCCCTTATCCCGATATCCGATCTTGACCTCGAAACAGGTCCCGTGGTCGATCGCGCTGCGACCCACACTGAGGCGGTCGCCGTGGCACGCGAATACGACACCGATTGGATCGCCGTGAGCGACCGGGGTCGAGTCGATGGTTGGGTTCGTATCGCCGACGTTCCGATCAGCGGCCCCGCAACGGTTGAGACCGAGCCGTTCTTGACCCGGCTCACCACAGACTCAACGCTCAAGGAAGCGCTCGACGCGATCGTCTCTTCGCATACCTCGGTTGCCGCCGTGTTCGATGGCCCCGAGCTTCTCGGCATGATCACCGCCGACGCCGTCAGCCGCGAGATCCTCCGGTGATCCTCTTCGCTCAGGCTGCCGGTGGCTTCTTCTCCTGGGAGTGGGTCGTGAACCACCTCGACGACATATGGGACCGGACCATCCAACACCTCATGCTCACGGCCATCGCCGTTGGCGTCGGCATCGTGATCAGCCTCGCTCTCTCCATCGTTGCCCTTCGGTTCAGATGGAGCTACGGACCGATCACCTGGTTCACCGGCATCCTCTACACGATCCCGAGCCTCGCCCTGTTCGCCTTCCTCGTCCCGGTCACCGGTCTCTCCGTCCTCACTGCCGAGATCGGTCTGGTGTCATACACACTGCTGATCCTGATCAGAAACATGGTCGCCGGCATCGACGGCGTTCCTCCCGCCACCGTGGAGTCGGCTCGTGGCATGGGCTACACCGACATGGGTCTCTTCTTCTCCGTCGAACTCCCCCTCGCTCTGCCGGTGATCATCGCCGGGATCCGCATCGCCTCGGTGACGACCATCGGATTGGTCACTATCACCGCCCTCATCGGCCAGGGAGGTCTCGGATTCTTCATCCTGCGTGGGCTCAACCTCTTCTACTCCCCAGTAGGGACGACACAGATCGTGGTCGGCACGGTCGTGTCGGTTGCGCTCGCCGTGGCCGTCGACCTCTCCCTCGTCGGCATCGAACGATTGGCAACGCCATGGTCGAGAAGGCGGGCGACCGTATGATCGATTTCCTCGGTGAAGTGATCGCGTGGTTCGGCGACACGGCAAACTGGCTCGGTACAGCGGGGATCCTCAATCGACTCCGCCAGCACATCCAGATCACAGCAGCCGCCACCGCCGTATCCACGATCATTGCCATTCCCCCTGCCGTCTGGCTCGCTCACCGACGGATCGGTGGAACCTTCGTTGTCGCCGCCGTCAACATCGGTCGAGCGATTCCTTCGTTCGCGATCGTCGTGCTGTTCCTTCCGATCAGCATTCGGCTCGGTCTCGGCATCGGGTTCTGGCCGACGTTCCTCGCGTTGCTGTTCCTCGCTGTGCCGCCGATGTTCACCAATTCGTACACGGGGGTCGCGGGAGTTGACCCCGATCTCGTCGAGGCTTCCCTCGGGATGGGAATGACCGACCGGGAGGTGCTCGCGAAAGTGGAGATACCGATGGCATCGCCCGTGATTCTCGCGGCGATACGAGTCGCAACGGTCCAGGTTGTGGCCACGGCAACATTGGGCGCTCTTGTCGGCTGGGGTGGCCTCGGACGCTTCATCGTCGATGGGTTCGCCGTGCGCGACAGCGTCGTCGTATTCGCTGGGGCACTCCTCGTTGCGGGTCTCGCACTTGTCGCTGACGTGATCCTCAGCGCTGTCGAGCGCCGCATCGTTCCGGCAACGCTTCGTTCCCGCTCCGAAGGTGTCGACCCGGTTGTCGCGTAACTTGGGAAGAACCACGACCTTTGTGCTGTTCTCATCGCTAGGTTGACCGACAATCAAGGAACGGGAGGAACCCATGCGGACACATGCCCGCAGGACCATCGCCGGGGCGGCCATCGCCGCGTTCGCGCTCATCGCGGCCGCTTGCGGGTCGGGTGGCGATGGCGGAACCATCGAAGGACCGACAATCACGATCGGATCGGCGAACTTCAGCGAAAACGCTCTGGTAGCCGAGATCTACGCACAAGCGCTCGAATCCGAGGGCTATCAAGTCGAACGCAAGCTGAATATCGGGAGTCGTGAGATCTACGCGCCAGCGCTCGAATCAGGCGAACTGGATCTCATTCCTGAGTACATCGGGACGATGCTGACATACCTCGGTGGCACCGCTTCGCCGGACTCCGCCGAGACACATGCGGCGCTCCAGGCGGCTTGGGAGCCGGCCGGCATCGACGTCCTCGACTACGCAGCGGCTCAGGACAAGAACGGCTTTGTCGTAACGAAGGCGACCGCCGACGAACTCGGACTCGCCAAGGTCTCAGACCTGGCCGCGTACAACGGAACGCTGGTACTCGGTGGACCACCGGAGTGCACCGAGCGCGAGTTCTGTCTCAAGGGACTCGAGAGCGTCTACGGCCTCAGTTTCGCGGAGTTCCGTCCGCTCGACGCGGGTGGCCCGATCACCGTTGCAGCGCTCGAAGGTGACGAGATCCAGGTCGGACTCTTGTTCACGACTGACGGAACGATCGTGGCGAAGGACTTCGTCTTGCTTGAGGATGACAAGAACCTCCAGCCGGCCGAGAACCTTGCGCCCGCTGTTCGTTCCGAAATCATCGAGGCATACGGCGACAAGTTCGCGGAGACACTCCAGAAGGTCTCGTCGAAGTTGACAACAGCCGAGTTGACCGCGATCAACAAGCTCGTCGGGATCGACGGCGAGGATCCGGAGAAGGTTGCGGCGGATTGGCTGGTAGCGATCGGGGTGACGGAGTAGTCCGCAGTCCGTAGACAGTCCCAAGAGCAGAGAGCCAAGAGCCAAGGAATCCCGGAAATCGGGTCCTGGTTCTTGGCTCTTGCTACTTGCTACTTGCTACTTGCTACTTGCAGAAGCAGACCCACGCCTCCGACGGCTGCAACCGAGAGCCCTACGATCGCGAGTGCCAGGCCTTCAGTCTGGAGTGAACGGCTGAAGACGGCGTAGCCGTTCTCCACGAGGACTCGGGTCACGTCGTCGGTGATTCGGCCGGCTGCGATCGGTCCCCCCAACGCGCTCCATGCGTACACGCCGAGACCGGCCAACAGCACCGCCAGACCCACGGTGATCAGAGCGATCAATCGACGTCGGGAGAGCATCACCAGGGCGACCGCGAGGAACACGACGGCCGCCGCGCTGAACACCGAAATGGCAGGCATCCATGCCGCCGCCTTGCCCGCTCTTGGCAAGGCGCCGGAGTCAAGGATCACAACGGACTCGAACGCGTCGACCGGCACCCGTTCGGCGAGGTCCGGAGAGATCCGGGCGATCGGTGCGACGAGCACAGTTCGCACGTCGGTGAGGTCCGCCGTGAACGGATCTTCACTCTGCGACATGATGTGCCGGTGACCCTCGATGGCGAGGCGGTCGAACACACTGTCGAACGCACCGGAGTCGAGCAACACGAGCGTTGCACGCTCCCCCGCTCCACGAACGAGGGCAAGGAGCGGCACCGCTCCGATCGCCTCGTCCATAAGCCGGGCGGCGATCGCTTCCTGCGATGAGTCCATTGCTAGCACTTCGGTGGCGTGCTCGAGAAACGCGGCTTCGCTCGCAACCGACCGATCCATCCAGAACGCAACGGCCGACGTGAAGGTCAAGACCGAGATCAGCGCTGGGATGGCGAACGTCGCAACGGCGGTACGGATGGGACACTCCTCGGATTCAGCGCAACCCTACCGACCGGGTCCGATAAGCCCCTCACCCTCGGAGAACTCACACTTCCGACGATGCGACTAGCGTTGAACAGACCGATCTTCCCGATCGGTCCCTAGAGGGTAAGGAGGCACCCTTGAAACGATTCAGCAAACTACTCGTCCTCGTCTTCGTGATGGCTCTCATCGCGGCGGCTTGCGGGTCGGACTCAGAAGAGACGACGACCACTGCCGCAGGAGGCACGGACGAGACAACAACAACCGCCGCCCCGAGCGGTGGAGATGAGACAACAACAACCGCTGCAGCTGCCGGAGACGATTTCACCGGCATGATGGTCGAGGCGGCCTGTGACGACGAGACGAACAAGAGCAACATCAACTACATCAAGGCAGTGGATGCTTCCACCGTTGAGATTCAGTTGTGCACTCAGGATGTGGCGTTCCCCTCAAAGGTCGCGTTCTCCGCGTTCGGAATCGTCCCGCAGGAGTATCTCGACGCCAACAGCGGCGGCGGAGCACTCGTCGATCAGCCGATCGGTACCGGCCCCTACATGCTTACGCAGTGGGATAAGGGCAACCAGATCGTCATGACGAGGAACCCGAATTACTGGGGCGATGCGTCGTTGACGGAAACCCTCGTATTCAAGTGGAGCTCGGAAGCCGCCCAGCGGTTCCTCGAACTCCAGGCAGGGACCGTCGACGGAATCGACAACCCGGGCCGCGACGACTTCGCCCTGATTTCGGACTCCGCAGATCTCCAACTCAAGGAGCGTGCCGGCACCAACATCTTCTATCTCGGTCTCAACCGGGACAAGGAGCCGTTCGGTGACGAGAAGGTCCGTCAGGCATTGGCTATGGCGCTCGACCGCGAGCGGATTGTCGCGAACTTCTACCCACCGGGCTCAGTGGTCGCCGATCAGTTCCTACCGAAGCCGATCTTCGGGTACACGCCCGAACCAACGTGGTACGACCAGGACATCGAAGCCGCCAAGGCGCTTCTCGCTGAAGCTGGTTTCCCGGACGGCTTCGAAGTGACCCTGAACTACCGCGACGTCGTTCGCAGCTACCTGCCCTCACCGGCAACCGTCGGTCAGGACATCCAGGCTCAACTCGCAGAGATCGGTGTCAAAGTAACCATCGAAGTCATGGAGTCAGGGGCATTCCTCGACGCCAGCGACGCCGGTGATCTGACCATGTACATGCTCGGTTGGGGTGCCGACTATCCGGACGCCACCAACTTCCTCGACTTCCACTTTGGGAAGAACGCATCCGGCCAGTTCGGTGCCGGCTTCGAGGACCTCTGGGCGCTGCTTGATGAGGGCGCTTCGAACCCCGATCCCGCTGCTCGTCTCGTGATCTACGAGGAGGCAACCCAGGTCATCAAGGACCACGTCCCGATGGTGCCGATCGCCCATGGCGGTTCCGGTGTCGGGTATCTCGCGGACGTTCTGGGAGCACAGGCAAGCCCGCTCGGTAACGAGTACTTCGCTGTAATGGACCCCGGCGGACGCGACACATTCGTGTGGATGCAGAACGCTGAGCCCATCGGCTTGTACTGCGCCGACGAGACTGACGGCGAGAGCCTCCGTGGCTGTGAGCAGATCACGGAACAGCTCCTCGCCTATGAGATCGACGGTACAAACGTTGTCCCAGGGCTCGCAGAGACGTACGAGCCCAACGCGGACGGCACACTGTGGACTTTCAACCTGCGTTCGGGCGTGACCTTCCACGACGGAAGCACGTTCGACGCCAACGATGTCGTGGCCAGCTACGACGCACAGTGGGACTTGAACAGCCCGAACCACACCGGTCGTGATGGCAACTTCACGTACTGGGATGCCTTGTTCGGCTTCAAGAACAACGCCGGTTGATCAAGCGTTAGACGAGCGATGATTGGAGGGGTGCGACCGCACCCCTCCAGTCTTTCCCTAGTCTGTTGACTCATGGCTCGATTCCTACTGCGCCGTTTCATCTCGTCGATCCCGGTGATCATCGGGATCCTCGCATTGGTGTTCGCCCTCGCCCGCATGATTCCCGGGGATCCTTGTCGAGCGG
>CAZWDQ010000106.1:0-6839 GCA_964632475.1 uncultured Acidimicrobiaceae bacterium | reverse complement strand
TTCGAGTCCGTCGAACCGCAGTTCGAGTCCGTCGAACCGTGCACCCAAGCCTGTCATGTCGGCTCTTGTGGCCAGATCTGATTCGGTGGGGATTTGGTTCATGAGAATTCCGGCGGGCTCGGCTCCGAGGACCTCCTCGAGTCGAGCATACAGGAGATTCCGATCACGCAGACTGGACATGGTCTGTTCCTTTCTTCATGTCCTCCGCGCGCAACGTATCGGACGGGTGTGACAGAAACAGATTCCGCGGAACACGGTGCAGGAGAAGTCTCAGAACCTTTGCGGGCTTGTCTGGGTGTTGTCCTTCGGACCCCTTCGCCGCCTTAGGCGGCACCTCCTCCTGAGGGGGAAGAAGTGGAGGATCCAACCACTCAGCTATTCGGAACCCAGGTGCACCTCAACGGTCGCAGCGACCTGTGAGCCCAGCGTGCGCGCCCTGGTGAGTGCGGTGTCGTGCCTCTCGACGATCGCAGTCGTGTCGATCTCCAGGCCGCTCAGGTTGATCCTCACGTTGAGCGAGGCTCCCTCCGCTGCAGCGAGGGCGCATGCGGCGCCGACTCCTGCGTCGGTTGCGGAGTTCGGATTGCCGTCTCGGGCGGTGATGAGAGCGAGATCGAGTGCTTCGACGCTGTGTTCGAGAACTTCCAGAGGGACCAGCGTGGCTCCGAGGGTCGCTGCGGCCATGGCTACATCACGCACAGCAAGGTCCTCGTCCGTCTTGCGGGGCATTCGGATCGCGGCGAGTACACCGTTGAACGCATCGGTGTCCTGGTCTACCGCTGCGAGGAACCAATCCTTCAGGGCTTGCGCTTCCCGTCCGGCGGCTTCCATGGCGGGTTTGGTCCCTTCCATGCCTTGCTTCGTGAACGTGAGCGAGGCCACCATCGAGGACAGGGCAGCTGAGAGGGCACCGACGAGGGCCGCAACCGATCCTCCCCCTGGTGCCGGGGAATCCTTCGAGAGCACGTCCGTGAACCCTGTGATCGACTCGCTGACCAGGCCCTCGGAGTCTCCGAGGAATCGGTACTCCACGATCTTGGCAACAGGGTCGAACTCGCTGATTTCTTCGAGGCCGAGGGACGTCACCGCGGCGCGGACCCGATCCGCTGCTGGAACGGCCGTCGTTTGGCCCTGGGACCTGAGGAAGTGATCTCCTGCGGCCAGCATTGCCTCAAGCGGTACCAAGCCCACCAACTCGGAGCCGGTGACACGCATACCCCGACTCGTCGCCTCCTCGCGGCACGCCTCAAACACTTCGTGCATCGGCGACACCGACGAATCCGTGAGGTTCAGCGACACCTGGGCACGGTCGTACTCGTCGATGTACCAACCGACACCCTTCACTTCGTCGAATCGACCCGGGGCGAACACGGTCTTGCCCTGCTCGTTCTTGATGATCTTCCCGTCGTCATCTCGCGTCGCGGTCCCGAGAGTGCGAACTGCAGATGCCACCTGATGAGCCAGGCGCCGATCCGTGGTGTTGAGATTGACGTTGTAGGCGATCAAGAACTGCCGTGCACCGATCGCCGTTGCTCCGGTCGATGCGTTGAACAACGGCCCGAAGTCGGGAGCGTCGTCGCGAGCAGCGAGTCCCTCGTACTCGCCACTGCGCACATCGGCAAGTGACTTGCGCCCGCCATCGGCGGCGTGTTCGTAGAGATAGACAGGGATTCCCAGTTCGGCGCCGACCCGCTCTCCGAGCTTGCGGGCGATCTCGACGCAGTCCTCCATGGTCGCGCCCTCGACCGGGACGAACGGGCACACATCGGTCGCGCCCATCCGGGGATGTTCTCCGGTGTGTTGGGACATGTCGATCATTTCGGCCGCCTTTGCGATCGCTCGAAAGGCGGCCTCTTCAACGACGTCAGGCGATCCGACGAACGTGACGACAGTGCGGTTGGTGGCAGCACCGGGGTCGACATCGAGGAGCTTTGCACCATCGACCGCCTCGATCTCGTTGGTGATGGCGTCGATCACGGTTTGATCTCGACCTTCGGAGAAGTTGGGGACGCACTCGATGAGCTTCATGAAATACCCTCCTCGGATTCCGGTAGCGAGAGTACCTCGAAGCCCGGACGGTTGTGTCGCCTCTGGAGTTCCGCCGGGCGGGATTGTTCGACAGCGGAATCGTTACCCTGGCGTACGCGGGATCTGATCCTGTAACCACGATGATTCACTTGAGGAGACGACGCCATGACCGCACCGAAGTACCCCGGGATCCGGATTACCACGAACGGCAACCAGCTCGTCTCGTACTACACCGAGTCCAGGATCACCGAGGGCGGTGTCTTCTACCCCATCACGCCTTCGACGGAGATGGGAGAGAACTACCAACTCTCCTACGCCGAGGGGCAACTCGACGTCTTCGGCCGCACGAAGGTCGCCATCGAGACGGAGGGCGAGCATGCAGCGCAGGGCGGTGCAATTGCGTTGTCCGTCACCGGCAAGCGAGTCGTCAACTTCACGTCCGGACAGGGCCTCGTCTACGGCTTGGAGCAGTACTACCACGCCCCGGGCAAGCTCTCGACAATGGTTGTCGAGGTCGCTGCTCGCGCACTGACGAAGCACGCCCTCAACGTTCACTGCGGACACGACGACATCTACGCAGCGCTTGATACCGGCTGGATGATGCTGTACGGCAAGGATGCCCAGCAGGCGGCCGACCAGGCGCTCATCATCCGTCGCGTTGCCGAACTCGCTCTGAACCCCGGGATTAACGGCCAGGACGGATTCCTCACCTCGCACCTCGAGCGCACGTTCTACAAGCACGAGTCCGCGTTGATGCGCGAGTTCCTCGGTGCCCCCGACGACATCATCGAGTGCCCGACCGAGGCGCAGCGGGCACTCTTCGGACCGACCAGGCGCCGTGTGCCCTCGATGATCGACCTCACGAATCCAGTACTCCTTGGACCCGTCCAGAACCAGGAGCACTACATGAACGGCGTCATCGCACGCCGCAACAACTTCGGCGAAGGCATCCTTGGATTCCTCGAAGACGCATACGCCGAGTTCGCCCGTCTCACCGGCCGTTCATACGGGCTCATCTCCGAGCACCGCACGGATGACGCCGAGATCGTATTCGTGTCGCTCGGATCCGCGGCCGAGAACATCGAAGCTGCGGTCGACTTCCTGCGCGAGACCGAGGATGCGAAGGTTGGATCGATCCACGTCAACGTGATCCGGCCATTCCCCGAGGCTGCGATCGTTGAAGCGCTCGCCGGCAAGAAGACCGTCGTCGTGCTCGAACGCACCGACGACTCTCTCCCTGGTGACAATCCGCTGACCCGCGAGATCCGTGCAGCCCTGAACAAGGCCGTCGAAGTCGCCCGGACCGGCCACGGTCACGACGTTCCCGCGGTCGCGGCCGATCAGATCCCGACCGTTTTGTCCGGTTCGTACGGACTCGGATCCCGCGACTTCCGGCCCGAGGGCGCCCTCGGTGCATACGAGTTCGCAACGGGAAGCATCAATCGCACTGACGGCAAGGGCGTGGCAGACGGCGAGCGTTACTTCACCGTCGGCATCGACCATCCCTACGCCGTTATCTCAGATCGCGCACCTTCGCTCCTTCCCGATGGGGCGATCGCAGTGCGGTTCCACTCCATCGGTGGCTGGGGAATGATCACCACCGGGAAGAACCTCTCCGAGGTGATCGGTGCCGTCGGCGACGACCTCATGCAGGAACACACGGAACTCGACGAGTTGGGGCGCACGAAGGAGATCATCCACGTCTCGGCCAATCCGAAGTACGGCTCAGAGAAGAAGGGTGCGCCGACCTCATACTTCCTGGTAGCCGCTCCAGAGCGAATTCGGATCAATGCCGACCTGCACCACGTCGACGTCGTCTTGTGCTCCGACCCCAAGATCTTCACACACGCAAACGCGCTCGAAGGCATCAACGAGAGCGGGACCTTCGTTTGGGAATCGGATGAAGACCCCGAGACCGTGTGGCAGCGAATCCCGCGCGAGTACCGCCAGGAGATCATTGACAAGGACATCCGAATCTTCACGCTGCCCGGCTTCGAGATCGCTCGCGAGGCAACTTCACGCCCCGATCTGCAGCTCCGCATGCAGGGGAATGCCTTCCTCGGCGCCTTCTTCGGCGTGTCGGACTTCCTCGAGGAGTACGGAGTAACAACGGAGCGATTCCGCGAGATCGTCCGTGCACAGTACAACAAGAAGTTCGGGCGCTTCGGCGACGCCGTCGTCGAGTCGAACATGACCGTGATGATGGAAGGCCGTGCTCGCATCCGCCAGATCCCGCACGGGGTCGTCGACGCCCCGGACCGCTCGCCCATGAGGGCTCCGGCTCTCGAGGCCTGCGATACATGTGCCGTTGAGATTCCTGAAGCCGTTCCCTCGGCCGAGCAGCCCGTGCGGATTCCCATCAAGAGCGTCGGTGCGTTCGACGCAGAGTTCAAGGCAGGGTTGGGCTACAACCAGCCGGCATCGCCGCTGGCTTCCGTGAGCGTCATGGCAGCCGGCACCGGCCGGAACGCATCGAAGTACGTGGCCCGGCGCAACGTACCGATCTGGCTCGCCGACAAGTGCACACAGTGCATGGACTGCATCATTGCCTGTCCCGACACGGCGCTGCCCAATACAGCCCAGGACATCGGAACGATCCTGCGCACCGCAGCGAATGGCTACGTCGCCAACCCGGCGGCCCGGCTCACGCTCCTTGCGGAGCTCGATGGTCTCGAGACCAGGCTCCGTACGAAGATGATGGATATCACCACGGCGAAGGAAGAGGTCACGTTCCGTGACGTTCTCGTCGACGAGGTGGCTGCTCTCGACATCGACGAAGAGGCGCGAGCCGAGTTCATGGAGGTCTTCGACCGGGTGCCGCTGGCCTTTGCGAAGACACCGCCGATCTTCCGAACGCTCGAACGCCGCGAAGAAGGCCAGGGTGGCCTGTTCGCGATCATGGTCTCCGACCGATGCAAGGGCTGTGGCGAGTGTGTCGTCGAGTGTGGCGAGCACGAAGCCCTGGTCATGGTTCCCGAGACCGAGTTGGAGCTTGCCGAGCACCAGTCCGGTATCAACTTCCTCGACCTGTTGCCCGAGACACCGAACAAGTACCTCGGCCGATTCAATCCGGATGACCCGATGGGTTCGCACGCTGCACAGTTGAAGAACCACCTGATGATCCGTCACGACTACGAGGCCCTCGTTTCAGGCGACGGCGCATGCGCCGGCTGCGGTGAGAAGAGCGTGCTGCACGCGCTCGCATCGATCACCGAGGCGTATATGCGCCCGCTCTATCACGCGAGAGCGGACCGCCTCGACGAGAAGGCAGACCGCCTGACATCCAAGGGCGTCGAGATCATGGGTCTGCTGAAGGACGAGGCCCCAGAAGGCTACGCATATCTCAAGCGATCGGTCGCCCACATCATGATGGAGCTTGGTGGAGACACCGATGCCGACACGGATGCTCGACTCGCCGAGCACGGCGAGATCAGCGACGCCGAGATCGTCGATGCGCTCGTCGTCACCATGAGGCAGGATGCGTTCAACCACCGTGATCTGCAGGCGATCGACGGCACGATTCCCGATGGCATGTCCGTCATGGCAATGGGAGCCCATACCGGGTGCAACACCGTCTACGGATCGACGCCGCCGAACAACCCTCATCCCTATCCGTGGATGAACTCGCTGTTCCAGGACGGCGTCACCGTGTCATGGCTGATGGGAGAGGGATTCATCCTCGACCACGGCAGAAGGTCGGTCGTGCCAGAGCGTCTGGCTGATCGTCTCCTCGATGAAGGTGCGGCGCCGATGGTCGAGAAGGACTACTTCCAACTCACACACATGACCGACTCGCTGATGACCGAGCGCGAGATCCGGGAGCTTCCGAAGGCATGGGCGATCGGTGGTGACGGAGGCATGGGCGATATCGGCTACCAGAATGCCTCGAAGGTGGTTCTCCAGAACCGGCCGAACGTCAAGGTCCTCCTGCTCGACACACAGGTGTACTCGAATACCGGCGGCCAGAACTCGGATTCGACCCCGATGCCCGGCGGCGGTGACATGAACCAGTTCGGGATCGCCTCCGAAGGCAAGCTGACCGAGAAGAAGGGTGTCGCCGAGTCGTTCATGAGTGGTCACGGTTCGCCGTACATCGCCCAGGTGTCGATGGCGAACGTCGCCCAGTTCTACAAGGCGATTCTCGAGGGCCTCGACTATCGGGGCACGGCGTTCTTCCAGAGCTTCACGTCATGCCAGCCCGAGCACGGGATCGCCGACGACGTCTCAACGGTGCAGGCGATCCGCGCCCGCGACTCTCGAAGCGTCCCGCAGTTCATCTTCGACCCGACGAAGGGTGAGATGTACTCCGAGATCATGAATCTCGGTGGGAACCCGAATCCGGATCGTGACTGGTACCAGAAGGTGTCGAAGAAGACCGGACGGAAGTACGCCTACACGGTCGCGCACTATGCGACAACCGAGGCGAGGTTCCGGCGGCACTTCAAGCCGGCGAAGGATCTCGAAGGAACCGTTCCGCTCGGGCAGATCCTGAACGTGGTCACCCAGAACGACGTCATCAGCCGCAACGTCTTCGACATCGAGCATCTCTCGTTCGTCCCAGACTTCGGTGTGACCATCGAGACGGAAGACGAAGAAGGGAACGTTCGAACCCTCCTCCTCTCTCGCCTGATGGTGCTCTTCTGCGTTGAACGCAGACGCTCCTGGAGGATGCTCCAGAGCCGTGCGGCGGTCACAAACGTGGACTATGAGGCGCAGAAGAGCGTCCGCAAGACGCTCGAGGCCGACGAGTTCGGACCGGATGAGGCACGGTCTGCGGCAGCCGAGCGGATGCGTGAGGCGTTGACCGAGGC
>CAZWDQ010000105.1:0-6856 GCA_964632475.1 uncultured Acidimicrobiaceae bacterium | reverse complement strand
GGTCTACTGATCTACTCCCGGGTTCTGGAACGAAGTGGAAGAACCTGGGAACAAGGTGTTTGCAGTAGCGCAATAACACCGGCATACTTCCGTCCGAACGACCCGTCTTGTTGGCGGGTCAAAGAGAAAGGGTTCCTGGGTTGCTGACTGGATTCGTCGCCGTCTTCCAATTGCTGATTTCACTTGGTCTCATCTTCATGATTCTGCTTCACGCGGGTCGAGGCGGTGGGGTCTCCGACATGTTCGGTGGTGGAATGAGCAGTGGGAACATCACCGGTTCAACGGTGGTCGAGAGGAATCTCGATCGTCTCACGGTGGTAATGGCCATTCTGTTCTCTGTCGCCACTCTCTGGTTGACGTGGCTCATGGCCTGAGTCCCACATGGGACTGAGAGCCACCCTGGTTCCGAAGCGCTGATACAAGGAGGCAACCATGACTCGATTGTGGCGTAGCCGCTCAATCGCTCTGATGGTTCTTGTTATCGCATTCGCCCTCGTCGCCGCTGCTTGCAGTAGTGATGATGGTGCTGGCGATACCGAGGAGACCACAACGACTGCAGCGACCGAAACAACTCAAGCAGCAGAAGAAACCACGACAACTGTCGCGGCCGAAACGACGACTACCACCGAGGCGAAGCCCGAGAAGCCGTACGGCGGCGAGGCCATCGTCGGAGACTCCCAGGAGCCCCCGACGCTCAACCCGTTCGTTCCCGGCGGTGACAACTTCATCGTCTCGATCATCGGACAGGGCTATTTGACCGGTGTCCAGGAGATCGACGGCTATACGCTCGGATTGATCCCTGAACTCGTCACGGAGCTCCCGACGACCGAGAACGGCGGCGTCACGCTCAACGAAGACGGCACGATGACTGTCAAGTACGAGATCAGGGACGAGGCACAGTGGGAAGACGGGACCCCGATTTCGGGCGCTGACTTCCTGTTCACCCTCGAGACCATTCTCGATCCTGACCTGCCCGTTGACAAGACCACATACGAGGACATCGTCACTGAGTCCATCGTTGTTGGTGACAAGACGTTCGAGTACACGCTCGCTGCGCCGACCGCTCTCTACGAGCTGATCTTCGGAACCATCCTTCCGAAGCACTCGATCGAGGGTTCGGACTTCACGACCGACTGGAATGATGCAATGTGGGCCTCCGGTGGTCCGTTCATCTTCAACGAGTGGTCGAAGGGTGAGTTCGTCGAACTCGTTCGCAACGACAACTACTGGCGGACCGATGCCGAGACCGGGCAGCAGCTGCCCTACCTCGACAGCGTGATCTTCAAGTTCATCCCGGAGAGTGAGTCGCTCATCAACGCCTTCAAGGCTCGTGAAGTCGACGTCATTCAGCCCGATCCGAACACTGAGATCATCGAGACTCTCCAGGCCCTCGAACCCGAAGGCGCCCGTGTTGAGGTTCTCTCCGGTCCGGTCTGGGAGCACGTGAACTTCCAGTTCGGTGATGCCCGTTTCGACCGTAACGAGAACTCGTGCACAGAGTCGCTCGCGATGCGCCAGGCCGCAGGCCACGCCATCAACAAGCAGCTCCTGGTCGACGAGATCCTCGCCGGTCAGGTTGAGCCGCTCGACTCGTATGTCACGGCGTTCGCCCCGGCGCTGTCCCAGGATTCCTGGGCGCAGTACAACTTCGACTCCGCCGCGGCAGGCGAACTGTATGCCGCTGCCGTCGAAGAAACGGGCAAGGAATGCTCGTTCGTCTTCTCCACCACGTCGAACAACGACGCGCGTGTGAAGATATCCGAACTGTTCGTTGACATGTTCGGTGCTGCGGGCATCCCCTACGAGAACCAGCTCGAAGATTCGCAGCTGTTCTTCGGTGAGACGCTCGACAACGGTAAGTGGGACTTTGGTGAATGGGCATGGGTCGGCACTCCCGGCCTGGCCGGACTCATCGGTATCCACGACGTGTGGGATCCGGAGGCACCGCCGCCGGATGGCTCGAACTACTACCGCTACGGCATCGCGGAAGAAGGCGCAACCGCCGACGACGCGTCCGCACGCTACGCGGAGGTTCGCGACCTGATGAACCAGACGGTCGATCCGGACGAACTCGCTGCTCTCATCAGTGAGGAAGAGAACATCCTGGCCGACAACGCCATCATGCACCCGCTCTATGCGCGGCTCGTGACTGCGGCCGTGTGGGAGGACGAGGTCGGTGGCTTCAAGCACAATCCGAGCCAGGCCGGCCACACCTGGAACATCGAAGACTGGTACAGGACTGACGCCTAGTACCTGATCGGTGAATCAATGAGAGAGGGGCCCTTCGGGGCCCCTCTTCTTGTTCCGGCTGCATTGTGCAGCCGATCGAAGTGACGCCCATGCCGGTCGCTCTCCTTCGTTAGCTCCAAGCGGTATAGTTGCGTCGTCCGCAAGCCGGAGGCCTAATGCTCGCCTACATCACAAGACGTCTCGTCTATGGACTTGTGACGCTTCTTGCGCTGAGCATGATCGTTTTCGGCCTTCTCCAACTCTCCGGTGGTGGTCCGCTCGACCGGCTGCGACTGAACCCTCGTATGCAACCCGTGATCCAGCAACTCACCGAACTGTGGGGCCTGGACCAGCCCGTGTGGAAGCAGTACGTCACCTGGCTCAAGAACTACCTGACACCGACCGAATTCACGATCCAGAATGCACTGCCGTTCATAGCGATCGGTCTGGCTGTCGCAGCCACACTCGCCATGGTTCGGTTGATGAGGTCCCAGTGGAAGGGTGCCGCGATCCTCGGCGTGTGGGCCATCGCGCTCTTCATCTCGATCTCGAACATCACGATTGAGTTCAACTGGGGCATCTCGTTCCAGGGGGCCGGTGACGTCTGGGATCTCGTGTTCGGTAGGGTCGGAGCCACCTTCCGTCTCGGTCTCACTGCGCTGTTCCTTGCCCTGTTGATCGGTATCCCTCTGGGGATCTATCAGGCGATCAGGCAGTACTCGTTCTTCGACCAACTCGGCACGATTGCAGCGTTCGTTGCCTTCTCCACACCCATCTTCATCATCGGTGTGGGGCTCCAACTCATCTTCGCCCTCTACCTTGAGAGGTGGACAGGCGTCAAACTCTTCTACGTTGCCGGGATGAATAGCCCCGGCTACTCGGAGATGACAACGATCCAGAGACTTGCCGACTCGCTCCAGCATCTCGTCCTACCGGCGGTGTCAATCGCCCTGATCTCTCTCGCCGGCTACGCGCGCTTCCAACGGGCTTCGATGCTCGAGGTGCTTCACAGCGACTATCTCCGGACCGCCAAGGCGAAGGGCCTGCCCCGCAGCAAGGTCGTGGTCAAGCACGCTCTCCGGAACGCTCTGATTCCCGTCGTCACCCTCGTGTCGCTGGATATTGCGTTCATGATCGGTGGGGCGATTATCACCGAGACGATCTTCGGCTGGCCGGGTATCGGCCGCTTGTACATCACGGCGATCGGGACGATCGACTACCCGGTTGTGATGGCGATCGTCATGATCATCGGAATCATGATCGTGATCATGAACGTTGTCGCGGACATTCTCTATGGGGTCATGGACCCGAGGGTCCGGTATGACTGAGCCACCACCGCCGAGCGGCAAATTTCTGACGACCGCCGAGCAGCCCGAAGAGTCTCCGTTCCTCGGTGAGTCCGAGGGCATGGCCGTCGAACCGATCACCCAGTGGGACATGTTCTGGACCCGCCTTCGCCGCCATCGATTGGCGATGATCTCCGCGGGCGTCATGGCGTTTCTCGTGGTGGTGGTGGTTTCCGCCCCGCTCATGGAGGCAGCGGGATGGATCGATAGCCCCACCGAGCGCCTGGTTGACGATGGAGGGCGCACGCTTCGCAATATCGCGCCAAGGCTCAACGACGGCACGGTGAACATCCTGCCACCGGGGGAGGAAGCCGTGTCGGCCACTGCAACGGCATTGATCTTCGGATCGGACGACCTCGGGCGGGGAGTCTTCACCCGGGTCATCTACGGCGGAAGGGCAAGCCTCACCGTCGGGTTCGTGACGGGCATGATCGTTGCCTTTCTCGGCACGATCGTCGGATCGATCGCGGGTTACTACCCGGGAGGCGTCGACCAATCGCTGATGCGATTCACGGACCTGGTGCTCGGACTGCCACTTCTCCCGATCGCAATCGTCGTCGGACGCATCCTTCCGGAGATGGATTTCTTACCGAGTTGGCTGACCAAAGGCCCAATGGGCATCGCACTCTTGCTTGGGCTTCTGTCGTGGGGTGGACTGGCTCGGATCATACGCGCCGAGTTCATGTCGCTGCGTGAGAAGGAATTCGTCGAAGCCGCACGCGCCGCCGGGGCGAGCGATCGCCGGATCGTGTTCCGTCACATCCTTCCCAACGCCATGAGCCCGATCATTGTGCAAACGACGCTGATCGTCGGCATCGCCATCGTCGTCGAAGCAGCACTGTCGTTCCTCGGATTCGGTGTTCCGCCGCCCACACCAACGTGGGGTGCCATGGCTGCCGAGGGAGGGCGCCTGGCCGTTCGTGGCTTCTGGTGGGAGTTGGTGTTCTCAGCCTCGGCACTGATCATCACGGTGTTGTCGATCAACTTCCTCGGCGACGGTCTGCGCGATGCCCTCGATCCGACGCAGACGATCGAAAGGAAGTAGGGATCCTGTGACTGAGCCGCTGCTCGAAGTCGACGACCTGCGCACCTACTTCACCACCGAAGAAGGAATCGTGCGCGCCGTCGACGGCATCTCCTTCTCTATGAAACCGGGGGGGCGCCTCGGAGTCGTTGGTGAATCCGGTTCAGGCAAGTCCGTGACCGCCCTGTCAGTGATGGGCCTCATCGAGCCGCCGGCGGGCCAGATCGTGACCGGTCGGATCATGTTCAAGGGTCGTAACCTCTTGGAACTCGACGAGGATGAACTCCAAGCCGTCCGAGGCGGGCAGATCGCGATGATCTTCCAGGACCCGATGACGGCCTTGAATCCGGTCTACACCATCGGCGACCAGCTGATGGAGACGATCCTCCTCCACCAGGACGTCAACCGGGCCGAAGCACGCGAAATCGCCATTCAGGCGATCGACGACGTCCACATCCCGAACGCCAAAGCGCAGCTGCTCGACTATCCCCACCAGTACTCGGGCGGGATGCGGCAACGGATCATGATTGCAATGGGCCTCTCCTGCAACCCGGATCTGCTCATCGCGGACGAACCGACGACGGCCCTCGACGTCACGACCCAGGCGCAGATCATGGATCTGATGCTTCAACTCGCCGAAGATCGCGGTACCGCAGTGATGCTCATCACCCACGACCTCGGTGTCGTAGCCGGCTTCTGCAACGACGTACAGGTGATGTACGCGGGCGGAATCGTCGAATCCGGGAACATCGACGATATCTACTACAGCCCCCAGCACCCGTACACCTGGGGCCTGCTCGGATCGATGACCCGACTGGATGACGAGCAACGGCATCGCCTGCATTCCGTGCGTGGTGCACCTCCTTCCGTCATCAATCTTCCGCAGGGATGCCGTTTCCGGCCGCGTTGTGACTTTGCCACGGAAATCTGCGGACAGGTGCTTCCCGCCCTGCGTGAAGTCGGCAATCTCGGGCAGCGGGCCGCATGTCATCACGCCGAGGAACTCAATCTGCACGAGACGAAGGCTGGCGCGCCACCCGTGGCTGAGGAGGTGCCGGAGTGACCAACACGAAGAACGACCCCGTTGCCAACCGGCCGAAGACGGTCGACGCCTCGGAGCTGCCGGACGACGTGATCCTCCGTGTGAACCATCTGGTGAAAGAGTTCCCGATCACCAAAGGCGTGTTCTTCAGGAAACAGGTGGGCGCCGTCCAGGCGGTGTCAGACATCTCGTTCGAGATCAAAAAGGGCGAGACCCTGGGACTCGTCGGTGAGTCGGGCTGTGGCAAGTCAACGACTGCTCGGTCCATTCTCCGACTCCTCCAACCAACCTCAGGGGACGTGTGGTTCCGGGTCGAGTCGGACGACGAAGAGGACGAGATCGTCAACGTCTCCACCGCGAAGAAGGATGTTATGCGCCAGGTCCGGCGCGACATGCAGATCGTGTTTCAGGATCCGTATGCGTCGCTGAACCCCCGGATGACGGTTGCGTCGATTATCGCAGAGCCACTACTTGTGTATGGCGAAGGGTCGAAGCAGGAGCGGCTCGATAAGGTCAAGTCACTCCTGAAGGTGGTGGGGCTGAGTCCGGAGCACGCAAACCGGTATCCCCACGAATTCTCAGGTGGACAGCGGCAACGAATCGGTGTCGCACGCGCCCTAGCCCTCAATCCATCGTTCATGGTGCTCGACGAACCGGTCTCAGCGCTCGATGTCTCGATCCAGGCACAGGTGTTGAACCTCATGGACGACCTGCAGGATGAGTTCGGACTGACCTATCTGTTCATCGCCCACGACCTCTCCGTCGTTCGGCACATCTCGGATCGCGTCGCCGTGATGTATCTCGGGAAGATGGTCGAAATGGCCGATCGCGCCTCGCTCTACGACCGCCCAATGCATCCCTACACGCATGCACTCATGTCCGCTGTTCCAATCCCGGATCCGCATGTCGAGTCGAACCGGGAGCGAATCCTCCTTGAAGGGGATATCCCCTCCCCGGCGAACCCGCCACCCGGCTGCCGCTTCAACACACGCTGCCCGAAGGCCGAAGCGGGGACGTGTGACGTCGACGAACCGGAGTTCCGTGAGTTGGAGCCAGGGCACTGGGTCGCCTGCCACTTCCCGGAAATCCAGCAGGTCTACTAGGCGTTCGAGCGCTGCATCACCGGTTCGCCCTCGGAGTTCCTATACTTCCAGCCGCTGCGTCGGAGTGGCGGAATTGGTAGACGCGCATGGTTGAGGGCCATGTGGGGGAAAC
>CAZWDQ010000104.1:0-6892 GCA_964632475.1 uncultured Acidimicrobiaceae bacterium | reverse complement strand
ATGACGACCGTTGCCACTGGCTCGAATCCTGTCCGATCCCGGATCCAGTCTCCACGGTGTTGTCACTGAGACCTGGCCTGCTCAGGCTTCGATTGAGCCAGTTCGAGGCCGTCGAGTACCAGGTCCAGTCCGAACTCGAACTCGTCCCCGTAGTCGTAGCCGGGTTTCATGATGTGTTCGACGCTCAACTCGGCGAGGTAGGGATATTCGTCGGTGGGGAAGTGCTCGAGGAACGTCTCCACTATGGCTGCGACCTCTTCAGCGCCGTCGAACGGCAAGGTCTCTTCCTGCAGGGAGAACCCGTAGATGTAGGCATCCATCGCCGAGAACGCGTGAGCGGTCAACTTGATGGAGAAGCCTGCTTCTCTCAGGGTTCCGATCACCCAGTCGTGGTGACGCAACAACGCCGGGCCGGGGTTGGGTCGCGATTGCATCATGCTGGTTGCCCAGGGATGGAGCGAGAGAACCTGACGGGTGGAGATCGCCCGCTCTCGCATGGCCGGTTTCCACCCGGCTCCGATGGGAGGTAGGTCGATCTCGCTGAAGACAACGTCCACCATGCCGTCCAGGATGTTGTCCTTGTTGGCCACGTGGTAGTACAACGACATCGCCTCGACGCCGAGTGACTGTGCGAGCTTGCGCATCGTGAGCGACTCGATTCCGCCTTCGTCCGCAAGGGCGACGGCGGCCCGCAACACCCGCTCCTTGCTGAGGGGGATTCGGGGCTTGGCGTTCGGTTCGGTTTGTGTGGACATGGGATCCTCTCCGTGTTCGAACTCTAGGCGTACAAAGTAAGTTCGGAATCTCTCTTGACAACCTTACGGCGTATGGGTAGGTTACACCACACACTTACAGTGTACGAATCGAAGCGCCGAGTATGAGACCGGCTCGTCACAGGGCCGGTCTCTCGACGAACTAGGAGAACACGATGAAAGCAATCACTCAGTACGAGTACGGGGCACCACAAGACGTCCTTGAACTCCGGGAGATCGAGAAGCCGACGATCGGAGACGACGACGTGATGGTGCACGTTCAGGCGGCCGGCATCCACATTGGCGATTGGCTTGTGATGACCGGTCTGCCATACCTGATCCGTCTCATGGGGTACGGACTGCGCAAGCCGAAGACCACCGTTCCCGGAATGGAGCTCGCAGGGTTCGTCGAGGCAGTCGGCAGGAACGTCAAGCAGTTCCAGCCGGGTGATGAGGTGTTCGGATTCGGCGAGGGTGGTTTCGCCGAGTACGCATCCGTCTCTCAAGACGCGCTGGTGCTCAAGCCGTCGAATATCACGTTCGAACAAGCCGCGGCAGTGCCCATCTCCGCATTCACGGCTCTCCAGGCCATCCGCGATCACGGCAAGGTGCAACCCGGACAGAAGGTCCTGGTCATCGGTGCGTCGGGAGGCGTGGGCACGTACGCCGTGCAGATCGCCAAGGCGTTCGGCGCCGAAGTGACCGGCGTGTGTAGTACGAGGACCATCGACATGGTCCGATCGATCGGTGCCGACCACGTTATCGACTACACACAAGAGAGCATCACAGAGAGCGGACAGCGCTATGACGTGATCCTCGACACGGCCGGAAACCGCTCACTCTCAGAGTTGCGGGGAGCGCTCACCACCGAGGGGACGCTCGTGATCGTCGGGGGATCGGGCGGTCGTTGGCTCATGGGGTCCGGGCGCTCTCTCAAAGCAGTCGTGGTGTCACCATTCGTGAGCCAGAACCTGCGCTCGTTCGTTTCGTCGACAAACAAGGACGATCTGGTTGCTCTCAACGAACTCATAGAAGACGGCAAGGTCACGCCGGTCGTCGATCGAACGTTCCCGTTGGAGGCCACCGCCGAAGCTCTCAGCTACGTCGGGCAGAGGCACGCCCAGGGAAAGACCGTGGTCACCGTATGACGAGCCGAACCATCAACACCACAGCTCTCGCTGAAACATCGCCACGCACTGCCGCACGAATCGCAGGGATCGGCTACCTGATCATCTTCGTGCTGGCGATCTTCGCCAACTTCATCGTCCGGGAAGGGCTGATCGACCCAGACAACGCCGCAGCCACATTCGCAAACATCGCTGACTCCGAGCTCCTGTTCAGAACCGGGATCGTCGCGTTTCTCGCCGTGTTCATCGTGGACGTCGTGATCGCCTGGGCGCTCTATGTTCTGTTCAAGAACGTGAGCAGGGAGCTGTCACTGCTGACTGCGTGGTTCCGACTGGTCTACACGGTCTTCCTCGGGGTGGCGTTGATCTTCTTCTTCGTCGTTCTGGATCTCGTGAGCGGTGCGGGCTACATGACTGCGTTCGACCCGGGCCAGTTGGATGCACAGGCGATGCTGATGCTCAACGCGTTCAACTACGCGTGGCTCATTGGTCTCGCTGGTTTCGGGTTCCACCTGATGCTGCTCGGCTATCTGATGCTGGCATCGGGTTCCGCACCGAGAGTTCTCGGCATTCTGCTGGCAGTCGCGGGTGTGGCATATGTGTTCGACACGATCGCCAACGCCATGATGTCCAGCTATTCAGAGTACGAGACCGTGTTCCTGCTGATCGTTGCCGTGCCCTCTGTGGTCGCAGAGCTTTGGTTTGCCGTGTGGCTCTTGGCGAGAGGGGGTAGGCAGCAAGCAGTGGCGTAGCCCGTCTCGGCTCCATTGAAGCAGTCGCCATCGGGGAGGCGTATCAGCCCGTTCCATCGGGCACGTGGGACCGGCGCGAGCGAGCGCACTCCTCGTTCAGCACCGAAAGCACGCCTTCGATCATCTGAGCGGATTGGTACGAGTATCCGAGATCGAAGATGTGCTGGGCACCGGGGAACTCCATGTAGACGACCCGTCTCCGAGAGGAGGTCTCGAGTTCCGCAACGAATGCCCTCGCTTCCACAACGGGAGCGAGGGAGTCGCGGTCGCCCTGAGCGATGACGAACGGTGGAGCGTCCGGATGGATCCGATCGATCGGTGACATCTCTTCGAACTTCTCGGGTTCGTCCTCGAGGAACGCCTTGATGACGAGGGGCTCCATGAGCATGGGCACGAAGCGGTCGGTCTGGGAGCCCATTCGGTTGGTGACGTCGTAGATACCGTAGATGGGAGCTGCGATCTGAACTGATGTGTCAGCCTCTTCGAACCCGGGCTGATATCGCGGATCGTTCTCTGTGAGGCCCACAAGGGCGGCCAGATTCCCCCCGGCCGATCCGCCCGAAACGGCCACGAACGACGGATCGCCCCCATACTCCGCGGCGTGTTCGCGGATCCAAACGAGACCGGCTTTGACATCGGCGAGTTGGTCCGGCAAGGCGACACCGGGACTCAGTCGATAGTTGACGGAGAAGCACAGCCATCCGGCTCGAGCCATGTGCTGCAGTAAGGGGAGTCCCTGCTCACGCTTATCACCCATGACCCAGCCGCCGCCGTGGATGTACATGATGATCGGGCGGCCGGTGCGACCCGTCTTGTCGCGATAGACGTCGAGTTTGACGGTGTGGCCGGAGACCCGTCTGAATGGGATGTTCTTGATCTTGTCGACGGTCCGGCCCCTCAAGGGAGCGGCGAGCAGGACTCGCCACAGAGGCACCGTGGGGCCCGACCGTGTTACGTGGGCCTTGGCGAGGGCCGCGTCGACGACGTCGCCGGACTTGCGTGTCCTTGCAAGGATCAGCCCCGTACCTAGCCAGGAGAAGACGAGGAGCACCAAACCAATCCATCCGATGACGTGGTCCAGGGCCCCCAACCAGACGAGCACGCCGACAGCAATCATCTGGAAGAAGACGAGCTGACCCGGTAGTCCGATCACGAACCATGACCAGAACATGCTCGGGAAGAGCAGCGCCGTCTGTCGGAATGGGTGGAGGGCGTTGATGGTCGCCACAGCGGCCCACAGGCCGAGCAGGAGCAACAAGATGGCAGCGATCACGACGTGACCCGATCCGGCCCGGTCCCCTGCTGAAGAATTCCCGACAGTTCGGCATCTGATTTGAGACGGAGTTCCGACAGATCCGGCAGTAGCGCGAGATGATTGCGAACTGCCCACCAGCCCGACAACGCCTCGAAGAGATCAACGAGCTGTGTGACGCCGAGGACCAGGAACACGAGACCGACGGCCACCAATACAAGGGTGAGCCACGTTCTGCTCGGATCGCCTACGACAATCAGGACAATCCATGACAACGGGAAGACAATCATGCCCGTGATCACACGAGCGGTTCCCTTCGAAACGGGCTCCTTCACCAGGGCTCCGACCGCCATGACGAGAAGGATCGCTACGAAGTTCGCAGTGAGGCCGAGCAAAGCGAGTGGCGCCATCAGCACCACGATGATGCCTTTGACCAGAGCGATCCTCGCGAGATCCGTCGTCTTGGGAGTCGGTTGAATCTGGTCGTCCTCGAGGCCGCTCGCTGTGAGGGCGAGCTGGTATCGCCCCGTGGCAGCGAGTCGGTTCTCATCCCCGTCCTTCGTCGAACTGGCGAGATCCTGGGCGACCGTCCGAAGTTCAGCCATCGTCGGCTCAGAGAAAGCCTTCGACATTCTGGTTCTCAGATGGATCGACGCGGCGAGCATCATCGTTCGCTCTCGCACGAGGGATCCGAAGTCCGGTGAGACCGCACCGAGACGTTCCGCAACGAGCGTCGTCACCTGATCCACCAGGACCCGGTCGGATTCTTCGGGTTCTTCCCCGTTTGCGAGTTCGATGATCTCGTCCTCGTTGATCCGTTCGCCGACTTCGACGAGCACGCGTGATCGTGACGAGACCTTGTCTTCGTATGTGATGCCGGCCGGGACGATTGCGAGGTTCTGGACGCCGCTCTCGATGGCGCTCAGTGCCATGCGTGCGGCGCCGGTGCGAACCTTCTGGAGCTCCTGCGTATCGGTGACCGTGCCCTCCGGGAAGATCAGAACGGTCTGTCCCTTTGCCAGAACCTTCGCCACTTCGTGGAACGACGAGGTGTTCTTCGCCATGTCCGTGTGGTCTGCCTGGCGATAGACGGGGACGACTCCCAGTGCTCGGAGCCCGAGTCTCAGTGGAAGCCTCTTGAAGAGCGTCGACTTCGCGACGATGTGGGGAAGGCCACCGAGGGCGCGAACGACGACGATCGCGTCAACGAGTCCACCGAAGTGGTTAGCGACGATGAGCCGTGGCCCATCGTGATCCGCCGAACCATCAACTTCAACGCCCTTGAAGAGAACGAGCGTGTAGACGCGGGCGAACGCACCGGCCAGCCACCAACGAATTCGGTAGATCATGGCGTCACTCTATGGAGGAGCTTCGCTGTTTCCGCCTCTTCTTGCGCCTCAGAGAGACGATTCTCTCAACGGACCGCGAAATCTGTCACTACCACCTGATACGTTGAAATCATGTTCGAGACACAGTACGAAACGATCCCGGAAGGGTTGGACGGGATGGAATCCGGGCCCATGCTCGCGATCCTGCTGTCCACGATCGACGTACGTGCCGTATCGGAGTTCGATCAGGTCGTGGTCTTGCAGGCGCATCAGCGGCTGGCTTCGCACTACTCCGCTCACGTCTACGACGACATGTGTGCGATGACCGACACCGCAGGCCGGTACGAAGATACTCCCCAGTACGCCGCCGAATCCACCGCCGCTGAGGTTCGTGCAGCGCTCAACCTGACCCGTCGTGCTGCCGACATCGAACTTTCGTTTGCCCTGAACCTGCATCAGCGGATCCCCAAGGTCGCCGAGATGCTCTCGGCCGGGGTCATTGATCAGCGCCGTGCCAGGGTGATCGACCGGGGCACTGGACACCTTTCCGTCGCCGCGGCTCAGGGCGTGGTGGAGCGCATCGCCGAAGCAGCGCCGGGGCTCACCACCGGCCAATTGGCGACGCGAATACGCAAACTGTGTCTCGAAACTGACCCGTGTGAGGCGAAGAAGCGCTACGACCAGGCCCTCGCCGATCGTCGGATCGTGACCGAATCGACCGAAGAGGGAACAGCGAACCTGTTGGGCCTGGATCTGCCTCCGCACAGGGTTACCGCCGTCACGAGGAGGATCAACCAACTCGCACAGAGTCTTCGAGGTGGCGGCGAGGCTCGTACGATGGACCAACTCCGGGCCGATGTGCTGCTCGACCTCCTTGGAGGTGAGCAAACCGAAGGCCGGGGTGGAGTCGTCGATATTCGCGTGGATCTCGACACCCTCGCCGCACTCTCTGACCACCCCGGCGAGCTTGCCGGATTCGGACCTGTCATCTCCGACATCGCTCGACAGGTCGCAGAAGATCATGAGAAGGCCGAGTGGCGGTTCGCCGTCACTGATACGGAGACAGGGGAATTGGCCCACACCGGGCTTACCCGCCGCAGGCCAACCGCTGCTCTGCGGCGACGCGTCGAGGCCCGGTATCCGACATGTGTGTTCCCAGGATGTCGAATGCCCGCGACTTCCTGCGACCTCGACCACCGTATCCCCTGGTCCGAAGGTGGATCAACGAGTGAGGAGAACCTTGGTCCGGGGTGCCGCCATGATCACGTCATCCATCACCGTTTCGGCTGGCGATACATACGTCTCCCCAACGGCGACCACCGATGGACCAGTAGAACGGGCCACGTCTATGTCACCAGCGGGATACCGCCGTAGGAGGTGGTGCCGGTTCTGCGCCAGATTCCGGTTGGCATCGCTCTCGCTACCGTGACCGAATGATCCCCATCCTCACCGGGTTCGCCGCTGGCGGTCTCCACGTATTCTCCGGTGTCGATCATCTCGCTGCACTTGCCCCGGCCGCCGTGGAGAACCCGTCGGGTGCCGCACGAACCGGAGTCTTCTGGGGCCTCGGCCACGGCATCGGTGTCGTCATCATCGGGGGGATCGGGTTGGTGCTACGGGGTCTCGTCGATATCGAGGCCTGGTCGGGGTGGGCGGAGTTCCTCGTCGGGTTCCTACTCAT
>CAZWDQ010000103.1:0-6909 GCA_964632475.1 uncultured Acidimicrobiaceae bacterium | reverse complement strand
AGTCGTTGTGATCGCCGCCGGCAAGGCCTCGGTGGCAATGGCCCGCGGCGTCACCAGGATCGCGGGTCCGGTTGAGGGGGTCATCGTCGCCCCGTCATCCATCGACGCACCGCTCCCCGTGATCGTCGGAGGACATCCCATTCCGACCGAGGGAAGCATCGCCGGGGCACGTCAAGCGCTTGAACTGGCAAGATCGGCTGGAGCGGACGATGTCGTCGTGTGTCTGATCTCCGGCGGAGCTTCGGCGCTCCTCGCGGCGCCGGCCGAGGGCCTGTCGTTGGAAGATCTGCAGGGAACGAATCGGACGCTCCTCGAGTGCGGAGCCGACATCGTCGAAACCAATACGGTTCGGAAGCATCTCTCTGCCATCAAAGGGGGTCGCCTTGCGGGGGCCGCCGGGCGTTCAAGACTCGTCACGCTTGTGCTCTCAGACATCGTGGGGAATCCTCTTGATTCGATCGCTTCGGGCCCGACCGTTCCGGACCCGACGACGTTCGAGGATGCTGTGGCTGTCATCGATGAATATGGCCTGCGTGATCGCCTTCCCGCGGGAGTGGTCAGCCACCTCGAGGCGGGCGATGCAGGACAGATTCCCGAGACGCCGAAGGAACCACATCCAAGGCACGAGGTCGAGATCATCGGGAGCGGCGCGGTCGCTGCCGAGGCGGCGGCGACGTTCATCCGATCTCGTGGCGCTGATGCAAGGATCGTCTCGACGAGGCTCGCGGGCGAGGCGAAGCAAGCGGCGGTCGCAGCGGTCGCAGAACGATCGTCTCCCGGAGAAGCGCTCGTATTCGCAGGAGAGACGACAGTGACGGTTTCCGGCTCCGGCAAGGGAGGCCGCAACCAGGAAGCGGCGCTCGCGGCTGCGATCGAGATCGGTGGGCGGCCGGTCACGTTCCTGGCCGCAGGGACCGACGGCATCGATGGACCGACCGACGCGGCGGGCGGAATCGTTGACGGGGGAACGATTGGCCGGGGGCGAGACAGGGGTATCGATCCGGTGGCAGCTCTCCTGAACAACGACGCCTACACGTACCTCGCAACGACCGATGATCTCGTCGTGACCGGCCCGACCGGAACGAACGTTGCCGATCTCTGGTTCGTGATCAATCGGGAGATGTAGGGCGACACGTGCGAGCCGATCACGATCGCAATCGTTCGGCGGCAGTTTGAGAACTCAGACGCCGAGATCGTCGAGGAAGGCGTTCACGAGTGCTTCGTAGCCTTCCGGGTCTGAATTCCAGGCGAGAACGTGACCAACTCCGGGCGGCGTCACCAAGGTGATGAGATCGGGGCGTATCCGGGCCAGTTCAACGGCCGGTTCCACCGGGACGGAATCGTCGGCGGTTCCCTGGATGATGAGCGTCGGCGTGTGAAGGTCGCGCCACCGCTCGACGTAGTTGAGTCCCTCCCAGTCGATGTCGAACCGCCAACCAGCGAGCCACTTCGCCGTCGAGATCAGACTCTGCGGCAGGCCGATCGAGGTGAGAGGGAGCGTCTCCTGCTTCGCACCATGGTCAACCGTTGCTTCGACGTCGAGCACCGGGCTGTCGAGGATCGCGGCAACCGTCTGGTTGCGCAACGGTGACTCGACCAGGTAGGACATCACGTTCGATCCGCCCATCGAGTAGCCCACGACGATGATGTCCTGTCCGCCGTTCGTCTTCGCATGGCGGGCCGCGGCGGCGACGTCGTTCCACTCGGTCAGTCCATATTGGTAGGTGTTGGAGGGGTCCCGTGGGGCCCCCGGGTCGTTGCGGTAGTCGATGACCAGGGCGTGATAGCCCCGTTCCACGGCAACGGGAAGGAGGCGCAGCGCCTCCTTCCTTGGAGCACCCTTGCCGTGGACGAAGATCATCCACGTGTCGGAAGAGCCTTCCAAGTACCAGGCGCCGGCCTGCCCGCCTTCGATTTCGAGTTCGATCTCTTCGAACGCAAGCCCGAGAGCCGTTTGCGGATCGCCCGGCCAGACGAAGGGGTCGAGTCGGACGGCGGAGCCCGGTGCCGGGATCGGCTCGTCGGGTATGCGAGCACGGCGCACGGTCGACACGCCTCCCGATGTCTCGGCGCTGATGATGCCGTCGATGAGTGTTGCTTCCGATTCGGTGAGGAGGCCGAACAGGCCATCTTCGGTCAGATTTGTCGCGTCGGGGTCGGCTCGGAGGACGACCGCATCGGTCTCCCCGCGGTCGAGCGTGATGTCGAACTCGGGCGCCTCCGGTGGGTGTACCTCGAACACCTGGGAGTTGATCTCGTTCGAGAAGTACCAGCCACCGAAGCCGTAGAAGGCGAGCACAAGGAGCAGGATCGCGAGAACGATCCAAAGGACGATCTTCCACGGACTGATCGGGCGCTTCTTCAAGAACGGTTGTGGGTTCGATGGTCTTCCGCTGGATCTCGACATGTGTCCCCAGAATCTCGGTGGTGAGTCTGGTTCGAGGCTACCCGGCAATCGTGCGGCTCTGCGCCCTTTCCCGCTCTCCTGGATCGGCGCTCACGGGGATTCTCTCCCACCGGAGTCGATTCACGGCGGTCCGGCCACCATCGGTTCGTGTCGGCGGTGTCGAGAGGACGAGATCTCGCCCGATCTCCGTTGGTAGCCACTCTATGTGTCGACGTTCAGTCCTGTCCACCCAGTTGGGCATGAGGCTCAGTTCGATGTGGTGAAGGACGTCCTGACCCTCGGTCGTATAGGAACCGGCATACGAGAGGTAGCCCGCTGCGGCCGCGGCACGGATATCGATCGGTGCGGCACTGAGCGTCCGTGTTGGTGCATTGGGCCTTCCGACGCTCATGAGTGATGCGGACATGCGCCCGTCCGCGCTGTAGGTGAGCAAGCCGACGGGGTCGCCGCCCCAGGGGTGTGTGGGGCGGGATTCGTTCACGGTGAACGTCCACTCGACGAGGCGCCAGGTTCCGATGAGTTCGTGCATTGCACGGACGATACGCGGATGGTTTGCGCTGCGAGAACAGTTTCTTCGGTCGGCTACGCGAAAACGGCGCGGTTCTTCTCATCGACACTGACGATGAGTGGCACCGGAGGGGCGTCGTCGTCGACCTCGCTGTATTCGAAGGTCATGATGATGATCAGATCATCCGGCATGCCCAACCGTGCTGCAGCACCGTTGAGGCCCACGATCCCGGATCCCCGGTCGCCTTCGATCGCGTACGTCGTGAACCGCTCGCCGTTGTTGACGTTGACGACGTGAATGACTTCGTGATCGCCTATCTGCGCCGCATCCATGAGATCGCGGTCGAGTGTGAGCGAACCCTCGTAGTGAAGGTCGGTCTGGGTGATCGAAGCTCGATGGATCTTCGAGCGGAGGAACTGGCGCATGTGGTGACTCCCTGTGCTTGGTGAATCCCTGCGTATCGGAAGGATATCGATGCGTCGGTGAGACGGATTCGGTGTCCTCTTTGTGAGGCTATCATAAGGCATGCCTAAACAACGCCGATAGAAATGAATAGGCATGGTTCAGCATCAATCCGGGACGTCAGAGGCAGAAGAGATGTATCTCATCACGGTCGCCCGGGCGATCGAGGATGGTCGTACGGAGCCGGTGTCGATGTCCCATGTGGCGACTCAACTCGATGTGACCGGCGTGTCGGTGAACCAGATGATCCGCAAACTCGATGCCCGCGGTTACGTCGACTACGAGCCGTATCGGGGCGTATCCCTCACCGATCACGGCCGGGTGGTGGCCTCTTCGATTCTCAGGCGCCGTCGGCTCTGGGGTGTGTTCCTCTCCGAGCAACTGGGAATGAGTCCGGCACGCGCCGATGACGCGGCCTGTGATTTCGAACACGTGACACCGGACGAAGTCGCCGATCTCCTATCAGATTTTCTCGGTGACCCTTCCACTGGGCCTCAGGGCCGAGCGATCCCGGCCGGCGTCACCAGTGTCTCCGCTCCGGAGACACAACTGCTTTCGGCGATGGCCGCCGGCACCCAGGCGGCGATCGCTTCCGTCGATCTGCCGAAGCCGCTTGCTGCATTCGTTGCAGACCAGGGGCTCATCCCTGGTGTCTCGATCGAGGTGCTGGGGGTCGGCAAGCATGGTGACCGTCTCGTGTCGATCGACGGTGAATGTCTTCATCTGGGTACCGAGATTGCAGATGGCATCCGCATGGACACCCGATGACCGCGGGAACACTGCCGCTCGGCCGGCTGGGGCTTGGCGCCACCGGCATCGTGGTCGGATACAGCTCAGACGTCGGAGTGCGGCGGTTCGTCGAGATGGGGTTCGTTCCAGGAACCCGGGTGACAGCGCTGCGCAAGGCGCCTCTCGGTGATCCCATCGAGTACGCGGTCATGGGATCACGAGTGGCTGTTCGACGGGTGGACGCCGACCTCGTAATTGTGCGGGAGGTTGACGCATGACGGGAGCCGTGCGTCGCGAACGGTACGCAAAGACCGGCACTCTGACCGTCGCCCTCGCCGGGAACCCCAATACCGGAAAGTCCTCGATCTTCAACTTGCTCACGGGGGCGAAGCAACACGTAGGCAATTGGCCCGGGAAGACCGTCGCTAGGAGCGAGGGTTCGTTCGATCACGACGATCAGTCCATCCAGATCGTGGATCTCCCCGGCACGTACAGTCTCAATGCCTCGTCCCCGGAGGAAGTGATCGCTCGGGACTATCTGGTGAGTGGTGAGCCTGACGCGGTCATCGTCGTTGTCGATGCTGCGAACCTTGAGCGGAACCTCTACCTGTCAGTACAGGTTCTCGAGACCGGGATCCCGACGATCCTCGTGCTGAACATGACGGACGTGGCAATCTCTCGCGGAATCGTTGTTGACGCCACCGAGCTCTCCATCCGACTCGGCATCCCCGTCGTGGCGATGGTGGCACGCTCCGGTGAAGGACTCGAGGATCTGAAGGATGCTGTTGTTGCCATCGCCGCGTGGGACGGCGTCACATGAGTTCGTTCCGGATCGACTACGGGTCTGACGTTGAGGCGGCGATCGACCGCCTGATCCCGGCGGTCACCGTTGCCCCCGAGGTCGCTGAGCGCTTCGATGCTCGTTGGCTGGCCGTCGCACTCATCGATGAGGACCCCGGTCTCGCCGAACAGGTCGGACAACTTCCCGGCGGCGACGAAATCCTGCGGCTTCGAGACCAACTGCTCGCCGACCTTCGCTCGAGGATGGGCACGTCTGCAGACACAGCGATCGCCGGCGCCCGATTCCAGATGGTCAACGACATCGTTCAGGCAGCAACCGATGTGACGGGGCAGCGGGAACGTACGCGAACTGACCGGATCGATGCTGTGGTGACGAACCGCTACCTCGGGATTCCGATCTTCCTCGCTGCGATGTGGGTCGTGTTCAAGCTCACGGCGGATGTCGCGGGCGCATTCCTCGATTGGATAGACGGCACCGTCTCGGGACCGGTCGAGCATCTCGTACGCAGCTTGGTGACGACCATCGGTCTCGGTGGCACCTGGGTCGAGAGTCTCCTGGCGAACGGTGTCGTTGCCGGGGTCGGTGCCATCCTTGTATTCATCCCCGTGCTGTTTTCGCTCTATCTGGCACTGTCGTTTCTCGAGGACAGCGGGTACATGGCACGGGCGGCGTTTGTGATGGATCGGGTCATGAGCGGCATTGGACTGAAAGGGAAGAGCTTCCTCCCGATGTTGGTTGGCTTCGGCTGCAGCGTTCCTGCGGTCTATGCCACACGAACACTCGAAAACGAGAGGGATCGAATCCTCACGACGCTGCTTGTGCCGTTCATGAGTTGTGGGGCACGACTGCCGGTCTACGTGATCATGGCATCCGTGTTCTTCCCCGAATACGCAGGACTCGCCGTGTTTGGCATGTATCTGCTGGGCATCGTTGTCGCGATGGTGATCGGTTTCCTGCTGAAACGATCAGTGCTGCCTGTCACCGATCCGATGCCGGCGATCATGGAGATGCCCCCGTACCGGCTTCCGACGTTCCGGTCGATCTGGATCCACACGTGGACACGCACCAGGGCTTTCCTCCACGAAGCGGGTTCGATCATCTTCATCGCGACCATCGTTGTCTGGTTCCTGATGGCGATCCCCGTTGGGGGGAGTGGTTCGTTCGGTGACACCGACGTCGATGAGTCGGCGTTCTCCGCGGTCGCAGGCGTCGTCGCTCCGGTCCTCGAACCTGCCGGTTTCGGATCCTGGGAAGCGACCGGATCGCTCATGTCCGGGTTCGTGGCGAAGGAAGTGATCGTCTCGACGATGACGCAGGTCTACGGCGCCGAGAGCGTTGAAGTCGCTGAGGACCCTGCGATTATCGAGTCTGTCTCGGAGATCTTCACCGGACTCGGCGCCGCTGTTGTCGATGCCGTCAGAGCGATTCCCGGAATCGTCGGGATCGACCTCTCGGATGACCAAGAACCCGAGACGTCGAACGGTCTGTCGGCGGCGATTCACGTCGGATTCGAGGAGAGCAGCGGTGGACACGGCGCTCTTGCAGCGCTGGCATTCATGGTGTTCATCCTCATCTACACGCCATGCGTCGCGACGGTCGGGGCAATCCGTCACGAGATCGGGACCCGATGGATGTGGTTCAGCGTCATAGGGCAGACGATGCTCGCTTGGGTGATGGCCGTCGGGGTCTTCCAGATCGGGAGATTGGTGGGTCTGGGATGACGGTTCTCGATCGACTCGTCGACGAACTGCGCGCCGAGCGCGGGCCGGTCCGCTCAAGTGATCTGGCCCGTCGCATCGGAGTCTCCGAATCAGCGCTCGATGGGATGATTAGCGTGCTGACCGCCAAGGGCGTGCTGAGCGCGCCGTCAGATCTTGGGGAAGGCGAATCCATTGCCTGTTCCGGAGTTGCCTGTGGATCAACATGCATCGGTCTCGATGCATGTCCGTTCATAGCGAACGTGCCTGACATCTACACGCTGGTTGTAGCGGAGTAGCGCTA
>CAZWDQ010000102.1:0-7066 GCA_964632475.1 uncultured Acidimicrobiaceae bacterium | reverse complement strand
TTGTCATTGATGCCGGCAACACCGATTCCTTCGTGCTGACGCTGGCGCTGTCCGTCCTGGGTGGCCAAGGCGCGGATCAGCCGCAGCTCATATTCGCAGGCGTCGCGATGGCGGTGGTCATACCGCTCCTCGTCTTCGCCATGGCGCAGCGCTACTTCGTGGAGAACGTCGCCGCGAGCGGGATCAAGTAGACGAGCGATGGTCACCATCGACTTTCATCAAGGCGTTGCTGCTGCAATCGACGACGGACCCGCTGTGGCGTTCTACAAACACGGGTGGCATTCGTGGTCACCGACCGGATGGGTCGATCCGACCCATCCCGTGTCTCCGATCGCTGACGAGGGGAGACGGCTCGGACATGACGATCCGCTGCACGCATTCGACACACGCGTCGGCGGTAGCGGTGTCGGACTCTCTGAGCACCCAGATGGATCCGTCACACTTCTTGGTGCCCTCGATCCTGGAGCCCGCGTCTGGCCCGATGGTTCCGCACTGCGCGGAGCCACGGAAGGGGAGGAGGTGGACTGGGTGATCATCACGGGAGAGGAGCACGCTGTGTTGAGTGAATATGCATCGTTGCTGTTCTCCAAATACGGACGGCGCGGCGACAAGAAGATGAGAGTGTGGTGTTCGTGGTACTCGTTCTACGAAGACGTCACCGAAGCAACGATGAACAAGGTGCTCGTCGGTCTTGACGGCCTGCCCTTCGATATCGTCCAGGTCGACGACGGATGGGAGCGTTCAGTTGGTGATTGGCACGCGAACGAGGATTTCCCCTGCGGTATGCGGCACATGGCTGAGAGGATTCTGTCCACAGGTTTCACTCCTGGTCTCTGGCTCGCTCCCCTGATCGCCCAGTCGACATCCGATCTCGCGGCCAAACGAGGCGAGTTGCTCCTTCGCGACGAGGCGGGAGATCCGGTGGTTGCCGGCGTCAACTGGGGAAGCCCGTACTACGCGCTCGATCCGACGGCAGAGCCCACCCTGGTGTTCCTCAGCGAACTCATCGCAGAGGTTCGCGGGTGGGGTTATGGGTACCTCAAGCTCGATTTCCTCTATGCGGGGGCCTTCCCGGGTGTGCACGCGAATCCGATGCCCCGAGAGCTTGCCTACCGCAGGGCGTGCGAGGTCATGCGTGCGGCTGCAGGCGATGACTGCTACTTGCTCGCATGCGGAGCACCCATCCTCGCGTCGCTGGGACTCTTCGATGGCGTCCGGATCGGTCCCGATGTGGCAGACGTGTGGGAGATACCCGAGCTCGTGGCACTCGGGGATGAGTCCGGCAGAGGTGCCCGAAATGCACTCGCAACATCGATCAATCGACTTTGGCTTCGGGACGTGATCGACGTCGACCCCGATGTCGTCTTCTTCCGCGACGACACGGGTCTCGACCGTCGCACGCTTGCGGCAATGAGAGATCTTGCAGCAATCGCGAGATTCGTCGGTGTGTCAGATCCGCCCGACACACTGGACGCGGATCCGCGGACCGAACTCACCGCCATGCTCCGCGAGGACCCGTCTGCGACGAGGCGAAGTCGCCACGGCTGGGACATCGACGGCCGTACCGTCGACTTCTCGTGGGTTCTGGATGAGCGCAACCATGCAACAGCGGGGAGTAGGACATGACGGACAGGACGGCCGCCGCGGCTCCCCACCGACGCTACAACCCGCTCAACGATGAATGGATCCTGGTCTCGCCGCAGAGGACGAGCAGACCCTGGCTGGGCCAAGTCGAGAAACGCGCGCCCGATCGGCGTCCCCCCTTTGATCCGGACTGCTATTTGTGCCCGGGAACGGAACGGTCGGGAGGCATAAGAAATGAGGACTACACCGGGACCTACGTCTTCACGAATGACTTCCCCGCCCTCATTCCCGACGGAGCGACGTTCGCTGCGGATGAGAGCGATCTGTTCGTGGCAGAACCCCAACGAGGAACCTGTCGCGTCCTCTGCTTCTCGCCACGCCACGATCTCACCTTGGCCGAGATGGATCTGGACTCCATCACCAGGGTCGTCAACCTCTGGGCAACTCAGACCGAGGAGCTCGGTAGCACGTACGCGTCGGTGCAGGTGTTCGAGAACCGCGGCGCTGCGATGGGGGCGTCGAATCCGCATCCACATGGTCAGATCTGGGCTCAGTCCTCGGTACCGACCATCGTCGCTACGGAAGATCGTCAGCAAGCCGAGTATCGGCGCGACAATGGAGGCGTTCTCCTCGTGGACTACGTCGACGCAGAGAAGACGGGTGAACGTGTGGTCGTCGCGAACGACCATTGGCTCGTCGTGGTTCCATACTGGGCAGTGTGGCCGTTCGAAACCCTGATCCTGCCGCGGCGACCCGTCCAGCGCCTCCCCGATCTCTCCAACCCTGAGCGCCGCTCACTGGCGGAGACACTCAAGGAGGTGTTCATCCGCTACGAGAACCTCTTCGAGGCTGCATTCCCGTACTCGATGGGTTGGCATGGTGCGCCTTTTGGTCAGGACTCGATCGATCACTGGCAACTCCACGCCCACATCATGCCGCCGCTCCTGCGATCCGCCACAGTGCGCAAGTTCATGGTTGGGTATGAACTCCTCGCCGAATCCCAGCGAGATCTGACACCGGAGGAGGCAGCCGGTCGGCTCCGAGACGTCTCGTCGACCCACTACCTCGCCGTCGACAATGGCGACCGCTGACGCGCGAGCACGAGCGCTGTTCCATGCAACGTTCGGAACCGTGCCCGAAGGCGACGCTCGGGCCCCAGGGCGTGTGAACCTGATGGGAGACCACACCGACTACAACGGCGGTTTCGTGCTGCCGATTGCCATTGATCGGGACACGCACTTTGCCTACCAACCTCGAGCGGACACGCTCGTGCGCATCGTCTCCGAACATGGCGAACCCGCCGAGTTCGACCTCGCTGATCTGTCCCACGGCGGACCGCCCTGGTCGGAGTACGTGCGGGGTGTGGCATGGGCGATGGATGCTCAGGGCACAACTGGATGGGACGGTGCCGTGGCAACCGATGTGCCGCTCGGGGCTGGTCTCTCGTCCTCGGCGTCTCTCGAGATCGCCACGGCGGAGATCCTCTCTGCCCTCGCACGAAGGCCCCGCGATCCGCTCGCCATGGCAGAAGCCGGACAGCGAGCAGAGAACGACTGGGTGGGGATGGAATGCGGGATCATGGACCAGTTGAGCGTCGCCGCATCCGTCGAGGGGTCAGCGCTGTTGATTGACTGTGAGACGCTGTCGTTCGAGGCGATACCGGTTCCCGATGAGGTGGCATTCGTGGTGCTGGATACGTCGACCCGAAGACAGCTGACGTCCTCCGCGTACAATGAGCGACGAGCCACGTGCGAACGAGCCGCGAGTTATCTGGGGGTCGCGAGTCTCCGGCACGTCGACATCCAGGACCTCGACCGTGTCGTCTCATCGCTCGATGATGTGGCTGGTCGGAGAGTTCGCCACGTGGTCACCGAGAACGATCGGGTAGTGCAGGCGGCGATCGCTCTCCGCTCAGGAGATCTCGACGAATTCGGCAGGCTGATGAGCGAGAGTCACGCCAGCCTTCGACTGGACTTCGAATCATCAACACCTCTGCTCGACGCGATCGTCGAAGTCGCCACCTCGCTGCCCGGTTGCTTCGGTGCACGCGTGACCGGTGCCGGATTCGGAGGTTGTGCGATCGCGGCCGTTGCATCGGGATCCACGGAGGATTTCGAGACGTCGCTCCTCGACAACTACGCGTGCCGCAGTGGGCTCAAAGCACAGACGTTCGTGTGCCGTCCCGCAGCCGGGAGCACGTCGAGCGTCGATCATTGATCGAGTTCCCGGTCGGATAACGCAGCAGCCCACGAGGCGCTGGTCGATCTCGATCCCCCGAAGCCCGAGACGGGGAGATGCGATGGCGTTCGCTGAGTATCGCAAGCCGCGCATACCGCAACGGTCAACGACAGGGGTGATCATGGCCTGCGCCAAACCTTGATCGAGCAGACAGAGGGGTGTGAGGATTCCCTTCCGGTGATCAGGACGGGGGGAAGCCTGGTGTCGCTTCAGAGATCTCCGGCAGTGGGAACTGCATCAGCATTGGGGTTCGCGGACAGCCCGCTACTCGGCCCGGTACCGCGGCCACCGATGTGCGCCAACAGGCCGAGCGGTTGGTACCTTCGGCGGCTCCGTAGCATCCGGACCCATGTTTGTTGCTCTCCGAGATCTTTGGCGTTCAAGACTGCGCTTCGGCCTGCTGGCGGGAGCGATTGCGCTTCTGGTGTTTCTACTGCTGATCTTGAACACGCTCTCAGCGACGCTGCTGGGGTTCTTCGTTGGGGCGATAGAGAACAACTCGGCCGAAGTCTTGGTCTATGAGGAAACTGCGAGGAGCAACCTCCAGGCCAGCCGGCTCGACCAATCGGTGGTCGACCAGGTGGCGGCCGTACCCGGCGTATCTGCAGCGGCCCCCATCGGTGAGTTGACCCTCACTGTGGAGGTGGATGGCAGCCTCACGGATCTCTCTCTCTGGGGAGTCGATCTCAACGGACCGGGCCGGCCGGAGCCAATCGTGGAGGGCCGCTCTCCAGGGCCGGGTGAAGTGGTGGTGGACGAATCCGGCGTATCGGAAGGATTCGAAATCGGCGAAACGATCACGCTGGTTCCGAGCGGAACCGAACTTGAGATCGTCGGGTATGCCGAAGACGTGAGGTATGCCGTCGTCGCAACAGCGTATCTGAGCTTTGAAGAGTGGGTGGCCATCTACGAAGCCGAGTTCCCGGGGACGCCATTTGTTCCGTTGTCGCTGGTCGGTGCCGACACAGACCCGGGCGAAGACCCGGGAGTGGTTGCCGACCGTATCACTGCAACGGTCGATGGCGTCGAGGGCCTCGATCGCGCGGCTGCCGCAGCGGCAACCCCTGGAGTGGAGTCGATCAGTCAGAGCTTCGCCCTGATCGTCGGCATCACGTTCGGGATTGTGGTCCTCGTCGTTGGCTTCTTCTTCCTGATCCTGACGGTCCAGAAGATGCGCAGCTTCACGACTCTGCGCGCGATCGGTGCTGGGACCGGCTATCTGGCGTGGTCGCTCATCGTTCAGATCGTGATCCTGGTGCTGCTCGGTTCGCTGCTTGCAACGGTGGCGCTCTGGCTTGCCACGCTTGGCTCCAATCCCGCCTTTCCTTTGTCAGTTGACACGAGGCTCGTGCTGATCGTGACTTTCGCCGTCCTTGTCTCCTCGGTTCTGGCCGGGTTGCTGTCAATCCGCCGTATCGCACGGGCTGAGCCAGCCGCGGCGGCACAGGGGACGCACTGATGGAACTCGCTCTCGCCGAGATTCGCCGTAGGCGCGGCCGCTGGGGATCGATCGTTGCTGCGGTCGCGTTCATCGTCTTCCTCGTTCTCGTCCTCGCCGCGCTTTCCGATGGCCTCTTCATCGGTACCTCAGGTGCCCTGCAGACGGGAGACTCTGATGCGCTCGTGTACTCGATCGACGGTCGTCGCTCTCTCGTCCGTAGTGAATTGCAGCTCTCCGACCTCGCGGAGGTAGCGGCGGTCGATGGGGTCGCCGACGTTGGGGCGCTTGGTGTCCTTCTGGCCACCAGGGCCGCCGGAGGCGATACGTACGACATAGCGGTGATGGGCCACATTCCCGGTCACGCTGGCGAGCCGACCCGGTTGGTCGATGGCCGCCGCCCCACCCCTGGTGAAGAGTTCGTTGCCGTTGCCGACGTCTCTCTTCAAGACGAAGGCATTTCGCTCGGTGACTCGGTGACGCTGACGGATTCGTCGCAGCCAATCGAGATCATTGGATTCGTCGAGAACTCTCAGTACCTGTTGGCGGCGACCGTCTGGGTTCCTCTCGAGACATGGCAGGCCCTTCGCTTCGAAGTACGCCCAGAAACCATCGGAGGTGGCCCGATTGCCCAGGCGTTTCCGATTCTCTTGGAATCAGACATGACCGTCGATGTCGTCGGCGCCGCTATCGACGAAGCACTCGGGACGACCGAGACCGTCTCGAAAGATGAGGCCATCCTGTCGCTGCCTGGAGTCGACCAGCAGCAGTCGACATTCAACGCGATCATCATGGTGAGCTTTGTCGTCGTGGGCATCGTGATCGCTCTCTTCTTCGCTCTCATCACGCTCGAGAAGCGAGGCCAGTTCGCGATCCTCAAGGCAATAGGCTCGTCGAACGGCCTCCTCCTGCGAGGAGTTCTGGTTCAGGCGATCGTCGCCACCGTGGCCGGCTACGTTCTGGGTTGGGGACTCTCTCGTCTCCTGGCTCTTGCCCTTCCTAGTTCCGTTCCCGTCGAGTTCCTCACAGGAACCGCACTCGCTCTCTTCGCCGCAACCATCCTGATGGGCGCTATCGGGGCGCTCTTCTCGTTTCGGCGAATCATTCGAATTGATCCCGCAGCCGCCCTGGGAGGTGAGGCATGAACGCCATGACCGTCAACGATGTCACCAAGGTATACGGGGAGGGCCGCACCCGGGTGAGGGCCCTCTGTGATGCCAGCCTCGATCTCTACGACAACGAATTTCTGGCGCTCCTTGGGCCATCCGGCTCGGGAAAGACGACGCTGCTCTCGGTCATCGGTGGCCTACTCGCCCCCACCTCGGGAACGGTGACCATCGGGAACACGCTTCTGACCGATCTTTCCAAGAAGGACCAAACGCGATTTCGGGCCAATCGGGTCGGTTTCGTGTTCCAGGGCTTCAATCTCGTCCCGTTCCTGACCGCTCGAGAGAACATGACCGTGATGGCGTCGATCTCTGATGCCGGACGGGATGAGATCGGGCAACGGGCCGACCAGCTGCTCGACGAACTCGGACTCAGCGACCGCAGTAGCAACCTCCCTGAGCAGCTTTCCGGCGGCGAACGCCAGCGAGTGGCGATTGGACGGGCGCTCGTGACTGATCCCGACCTCATTCTCGTAGACGAACCGACCGCTTCACTGGATACCGAGCTAGGTATCCAGGTCGTGAAACTGCTCGCTTCTGAGATCAAGAGCCGCGGCAAGGCCGGGATCATGGTCACGCACGACTTGAGGATGGTCGAGTACACCGACCGAACCGTCAAGATTCTCGATGGTGAACTTCA
>CAZWDQ010000101.1:0-7080 GCA_964632475.1 uncultured Acidimicrobiaceae bacterium | reverse complement strand
GTTGGTTCCGCCGAAAGAGGCCATCACCGGGGGGTTCTCCGGTGGAGCCGATTTCTTCACGTACATCCTCACGGGGCTTCTCATCGGGTTGCTCCTCGACGGGTGGACCGGCTGGTCACCCGTCATGACGATCCTCTGGTCGCTTGCCGGCGTCGGCGTGGGAATGCACCGCATGTGGCAACGCTCCGCGGTGATCGAAGAGCAGGCGAAGCGGTTGAGCCATGGCGCATGACATCGACCCCGCCGTGCGGTACGGACCCGTCCCCGACGAGCGTCCGATCGAGGCGATCATCGGTAGGAACACCGCCAAGCGAGGGATCTTCGTCGCCCCGGTCCTAGCTCTTGTCTTCGGTTTGCTGGAGGGCTGGCAGGGAGCCGTCGCTGCGCTCGTCGGCGTCGGGATCGTCCTCGCCAACTTCGTTCTCGGCGGATACATCATGTCGAAGGCTGCACGTGTATCCATGACTATGTATCATGCCGCCGCCTTGTTCGGGTTCATCATCCGACTCGGCCTCATCACGGTGACGATGTTGATCATCGCCAACGTGACAAATCTTGATCGGATGGCCATGGGGATCTCGGTGGTTGTGAGCTACCTCGTGTTGCTGTCTTGGGAAGCGGTGGCGGTCGCCAACGGCGCGGAAAGGGACTTGGAGTGGAGCAACTGATCCTGGCCAGCGGGGCGTGTGATCCGGCGAACGACATCATCTGTAAGCCGGACAACGTCATCGAGCTTTTCCAGTTCGAAGACAACCTGTTTGCAATCGGGCCGTGGGGTATCACCCGCACGGTCTTCCTGATCCTGCTCGCGATGGTCATCGTGGTGGCACTGCTCTTCTTTGGTCTCCGGAAGAAGCGGATGAACCCCACGAAGTTCGGTGTAACGATCGAAAGCCTCATGAGTTTCGTGCGCGACGACATCTCGATCGGCATCATCGGACCCGAAGGCGTGAAGTACTACCCGTGGCTTCTGTCGCTGTTTCTCTTCGTGCTTGTCGGCAACCTGTTCGAGGTCACACCACTCATCAACTTCCCGATTACGTCGCGCATGGCGATCGCCGGCGGGCTGTCGCTGCTGACCTGGGTGGTTTTCGTCTTCGTCGGCTTCAAGAAGAACGGGTTCCGCTACGTCGGGGCACTCATCTGGCCGACGACCGTGCCGATTGCGCTCCGGCCACTCGTTGGTCTCATCGAGTTCGTCTCCACGTTCTTCCTGCGGCCTCTCACCCTCGCTGTCCGGCTCTTCGCCAACATGGTCGCCGGACACCTCATGCTGACGCTGCTGCTCGTCTCCGGATGGGTCTTCATGTCGAGTGTGGGGGAGATCGGGATCCGGGCGCTCATCGGCGTCCCGTGGTTCGTCTTCGGTCTCGGCATCTACGTTTTCGAGATCATCGTCGCCGTCCTGCAGGCTTACATCATCACGTTGTTGTCTGCGGTCTACGTCGAGTCGTCCATTCACATTGAGCACTAAGTAGGAGGAAAGGCAAACAATGGAAGAGCTAAAAGGTGCGATCGCCGTCATGGGGTACGGCCTCGCAGCCATCGGCCCAGGCATCGGTATCGGTCTCGTCGTGGCATCCGCCATTTCGGCGATGGCCCGTCAGCCCGAGGCTGCTGGCATGGTGAGAACCACGATGTTCCTGGGAATCGCGTTCACCGAGGCGCTCGCGTTGATCGGCTTCGTGCTGTTCTTCATCGCCTAGAAGGGACTGAACATGTTGTCCATGTTGACCCAGGTGATGTTCCTGCTCCAGGAAGTGGAGCTGATCGTCCTCGAGCCTGAGGAAGAAGTCAGCGGCATCGAGTTGCTGCTCCCACACCCAGATGAGTTGATCGCGGGCCTGATCGCCTTCGTCATCGTCTTCTTCTTCGTGTGGAAGTGGGCGGTACCGTCGTTGAACAAGATGCTCGAAGCACGCCAGGCGGCGATTCGCGCGGACTACGAAGCCGCCGAGGCCGCCAAGGTCGAGGCCCAGGGCCTGCTCGACGACTACCAGGACCAGCTTTCTGGGGCCAAGGATGAGGCCGCAGGGATCGTTGACGAAGCGAGAGTCGCGGGCGATCAGGTGAAGGCCGACATCGTGGCCAGAGCCGAGACCGAAGCTGAGCAGATCAAGGAACGCGCCCAGGGCGAGATTGCCGGTGAACGAGAACGGGTCAGTGGCGAGCTTCGGCGCCAGGTCGCGGACCTCTCGATCGGCGTCGCAGAGAAGGTCGTCGGCGACAGCCTCGACGACGACCGACAGCGTCAACTTGTCGATCGATACATCGACGACCTCGGAGGAGTGCACTAGGTGACTGAGGCCACGGAAATCCAGGCCCGTCTCGACGGCTACGCATCGGCGCTGTTCGATATCGCGCGCGCTGAGGGCGATGTCGACTCGTTCGTCGATGCGTTCTACGCCGCTGCGAAGACGATCTCCGCGAACTCGGAACTGCGCGACGCGTTGAGCGATCCGCAGATCCCGATCGCCAGGAGGCAGGGGACCGTTACCGACCTCCTGGGAGTTCGGGTGGACGGAGCCGTGGTTGCGTCGATCAACTTCGTCGTTGCCGTCGGCCAGGCGAAGCACCTCGATGACCTTGCGTCGCGGCTTGCTGAGATCGCCGCCGAGGAAGAGGGCACGGTCGTTGCCGAGGTGCAGAGTGCTGTACCCCTCGACGCCGGGCAGGTGGCCCGACTCGAAGCTGCCCTGTCGAAAGCGACGGGCAAGCGGGTTCAGGCCAAGGTCATGACCGACTCGTCCCTCATGGGTGGGCTGGTCGCCAAGATCGGAGACACGATATTCGACGGCTCTGTGAGGGGCCGTCTCGACGACGTACGAGAGCAGTGGGGTTAGGTAGATGGCTGAAGTGACATTGAATGCAGCGGACGTCACCGCCGCGCTCCGCAAGAATCTGGATGGCTGGTCGCCTTCCGTCGAAGCCGAGACGATCGGCTACGTGTTGTCGATCGGCGACGGTGTTGCCCGCGTTGCCGGGCTTCCGGGTGCGATGGCGTCCGAAATCCTTGAGTTCCCCGGTGGCCTCACCGGCATCGCACTGAACCTCGACGAAACCTCGATCGGTGCCGTGCTCATGGGTGACTCCTCCCACGTTGAAGAGGGCGATGAGGTCCGTTCAACGGGCCGTGTCCTCTCCGTTCCGGTGGGCGATGCCTTGCTGGGTCGGGTCATCGACCCGATCGGCAACCCGATCGACGGCAAGGGACCGATCAACGCAACCGAGACTCGTCTCCTCGAGACGCAGGCACCATCGGTCGTCGAGCGTCAGCCGGTGAGCCAACCGCTCCAGACCGGCATCAAGGCCATCGACTCGATGACGCCGATCGGCCGTGGCCAGCGCCAGCTGATCATCGGTGACCGCCAGACCGGCAAGACCGCCATCGTTGTCGACACGATCCTGAACCAGAAGGGTCTCGGCGTGAAGTGCATCTACGTCGCGATCGGTCAGAAGAACTCGACCGTTGCCGAGGTTGTGGACACGTTCGAACAGGCCGGGGCGATGGAGTACACCGTCGTCGTCGACGCCTCAGCGTCTGATGCTGCCGCCCTTCAGATGTATGCCCCGTATGCCGGTTCGGCCATCGGCCAGTACTGGATGTACAACGGCGAGCATGCGCTCGTCATCTTCGACGACCTTTCGAAGCAGGCCGTTGCGTACCGCGAACTGTCGCTGCTGCTGCGTCGTCCTCCCGGCCGTGAGGCCTACCCGGGCGACGTCTTCTACCTGCACAGCCGACTCCTCGAACGTGCAGCGAAGCTGTCGGACGAGCTGGGCGGTGGGTCGTTGACGGCGTTGCCGATCGTTGAGACGAAGGCGAACGACGTGTCCGCCTACATCCCGACGAACGTGATCTCGATCACCGACGGGCAGATCTTCCTCGAGACCGATCTCTTCTTCTCCGGGATTCGCCCGGCGATCAACGCCGGCATTTCGGTCTCGCGGGTCGGTGGTGCGGCACAGGTCAAGGCGATGAGGAAGATTGCAGGTCCGCTGCGGCTCAACCTCGCACAGTTCCGTGAGCTCGAGGCATTCGCCGAGTTCGGATCTGAGCTCGACGCGACATCGCTCGCTCAGCTCGACCGTGGACGCCGCGTCGTCGAAGTGCTCAAGCAGGGACAGTTCGAGCCGTTGCCCGTCGCCGAGCAGGTGATGGCGATCTTTGCCGTCACCGAAGGCCTCATGGACGCCGTCGATGTCTCGGAGGTTCATACCTTCGAGGCAGAGATGCGCGAGTACGTTCGCACCCGTCACGGCCATCTCCTCGACCAGATCGCCGAGACCGGCGATATGGACCACGAGGCCATGCGCTCCGCCATCGAGGCCTTCGCCTCATCATGGACGAGCGGCGGCCGCACTGCTGTCGAGACGGCTGCGGCGAAGCTCTCCGAAGACAACGCAGCGAAGGCGATGCGCGAAGGCAAGCACAGCCGTCCGGTGGGGGAGGCGTAGCACCCGATGGCTTCGGCTGAGCTCCGCCTGATCTATCGCAGGATTCGCAGCGTCCAATCGACGATGAAGATCACGCGTGCGATGGAGCTGATTTCCACGGCACGCATCGGCAAGGCGCAGAGTCGCCTCATCGCGGCCCGGCCGTATGCAGCGAAGCTCGATGAGGTGATCCGTAACGTTGCCGCCGCCGGTGGCGCGTCCCATCCGTTGCTCGAAGAGCGCGAGGTGAATACCGCGGCCGTGGTCGTGATCTCTTCGGATCGTGGGCTCGCAGGTGGATACAACGGCGCCGTGATCCGTCTCGGTGAGCATCGGATCCGCGAGCATCTCGACAAGGGTCGCAGGGTCAGTGTCTACGTGGTCGGCAAGAAGGCACAGTCCTACTTCGGTTACCGCAAGTACGACATCGAGCACGCGTGGCTCAACGTCACCGACCTCCCCGTCTATGCCGACGCCCGTATGGTCGCCAACGTCCTGCTAAACGACTACGCAGAGGGCAGCGTCGACTCCGTTGAGGTGTTCGCCACCAAGTACCTGTCGGCGCTGACGCAGATGCCGATCCACCGGACGCTGCTGCCGATCGTTGCACCCGACACCAACGGCGACGAGAAAGTAGCACCGATCGGCTACTCGTTCGAGCCGTCTCCCGAAGAGATCCTCAACCGGCTCCTCCCGCGCTATCTCGAAGGCTCGGTATTCGGGATCCTCCTCGACGCATCTGCATCGGAGCATGCGGCACGGCGCAGGGCGATGAAGGCGGCGACCGAGAACGCTGAAGAACTGACCAGGATCCTGACCCGTGGGGCCAACCAGGCCCGGCAGGCAGAGATCACAACCGAGATCTCAGAGATCGTCGGCGGCGCTGTGGCGCTCGGCGACGGTTGAGTAACAAGGATGGAGCACCAATGAGCGAGAGCACACTTGCCACAGGCAGGATCGTGAAGGTGGCTGGGCCGGTGGTGGACGTCGAGTTCCCTCACGACGCCCTGCCGGAGATCAATTTCGCCCTCGAGGTCGACTTGACCATCGGCGGCGAGACCCAGACCATCAAGTGCGAGGTTGCCCAGCAGTTGGGCGGCAGCAAGATCCGTGCGGTTGCTCTGGCTCCGACGGACGGCCTCGTTCGCGGTACCGAGGTGCGCAACACCGGCAGCCCGATCATGGTCCCGGTGGGAGATCAGACCCTCGGTCACATCTTCAACGCCTGGGGCGACGCTCTCGACGCACCCGATCTTGAGTTCACCGGCGACTGGTGGCCGATCCACCGCGAGCCGCCCCCGTTCGACGAGGTCGAGCCGCAGAAGAAGGTCTTCGAGACCGGTATCAAGGTCATCGACCTCCTCGGCCCGTATCTCGAGGGTGGCAAGATCGGCCTCTTCGGTGGTGCCGGTGTTGGAAAGACGGTGCTCATCCAGGAGATGATCAACCGGGTCGCCACCCACCACGGCGGTGTGTCCGTGTTCGCCGGTGTCGGCGAGCGGACCCGTGAGGGCAATGACCTCTTCCTGGAGATGAAGGAGTCAGGTGTCATCGAGAAGGCGGCGCTCACGTTCGGCCAGATGGACGAACCGCCGGGCGTGCGTCTCCGTGTCGCCCTGTCGGCGCTCACGATGGCGGAGTACTTCCGTGACGTTCAGCGCCAGGACGTGTTGCTGTTCATCGACAACATCTTCCGCTTCACCCAGGCCGGCGCCGAGGTGTCGACGCTCCTGGGACGTATGCCGTCCGCTGTGGGATATCAGCCGACACTCGCCAGCGAGATGGGCTCCCTCCAAGAGCGAATCACGTCGCTGAAGGGCCGGTCGATCACGTCGCTGCAGGCGATCTACGTGCCTGCGGATGACATCACCGACCCGGCACCGCACACGGCGTTCGCTCACCTCGACGCGACCACCGTGCTCTCCCGCCCACTGACGGCGCTCGGCATCTATCCGGCCGTCGACCCGCTCGACTCAACGAGCCGTGCGCTCGATCCGCAGATGGTGGGGGAGGAGCACTACGGGGTGGCCACCGAGGTGCAGCAGATCCTCCAGCGCTACAAGGATCTCCAGGACATCATCGCCATCCTCGGCATCGACGAGCTCTCCGAAGAGGACAAGCTCATCGTGGCCAGGGCACGGCGCATCCAGCGGTTCCTGTCACAGCCGATGTTCGTGGCCGAGCAGTTCACGGGCCAGGCCGGGATCTACACGCCGATGGATGAGACGGTTGCTTCGTTCAAGGCCGTCATCGACGGTGAGATGGATCAGTACCCGGAGCAGGCCTTCTACATGGTCGGCGGCGCCGATGCCGTGAAGGCGAAGGCGAAGGAGCTCGAGGTCTCCGTCTGATGGCAACTCCCTTCAACGTCGACATCGTGACGCCGGAGGCGGTGATCTGGTCGGGTGAGGCAACCATGCTCACTGCCAGAACCACTGAGGGCGACATCGGCATCCTCGCCGACCACGAGCCGACGATGGCAGCCCTCGCCACTGGAGCGGTCGTCGTTCACCACGAAGACGGCGTAACGTCGGCAGGCCTCCACGGAGGCTTCCTCCAGATCTTCCGCAACGAGGTGACCCTCCTGACAGACTGGGCAAGGCTGACAGACGGTGGCCTAGAAGAAGCCAGAGAAGCCGCCGC
>CAZWDQ010000100.1:0-7113 GCA_964632475.1 uncultured Acidimicrobiaceae bacterium | reverse complement strand
CGGCACGAGGATCTGTTCGGGGCTGTCGTGAATCTCGCTTCTCGCATCTGTGGGAAGGCTGGACCGGGACAGATCTACGTGTCGAGCGCCGTGCGCGAGTTGTCGGTGGGCAAGCCGATCGCCTTCGAGGACCGGGGACCCGTCGCTCTCAAGGGTTTCGACGACCCCGTCCAAATCTTCGAAGTGCCCCTCGACCAGTCCAAATGAGCACAGAGTCCGTTCATCCAAGGAGAGCCGCCAACCGACCGCTCTCCCCCGGGGTCGCGGAGAAGTCCTATGGGTTCTGGTACTCAGCTTTGGGGCCCAGGTAGTACCACCAATTCAACACGAGGCAGATGACGTAGAAGCCTGCGAACGCGTAGAGGGCGATCTCCGGGGTCGCGTTGTTGATCTGCGCGCCGAACTCGGAAGGAACGACGAAGGCGCCGTAAGCAGCCACCGCTGAGGTCCAACCAAGCACCGGCCCCGCCTGCTCCTGATCGAACACCATGGCGATCGTACGGAACGTGGAACCGTTCCCGACACCGGTGGCTGCAAACAGAACGAGGAACAGCAGGAAGAACGGCAGGAAGTAGTCCTGCGGTGTCGCTGACTGGTACGCCTGTTTCATGAAGTAGGCGACGCCCAACGCGCTGGCAATCATCGTCACAGCCACCCATTGGGTCACCTTCGCTCCGCCGACCTTGTCGGCGACCCAACCACCCACTGGGCGAATGAAGGCACCGATGAACGGCCCCATCCAGGCGAACGTGAGCGCCGACGGACCGTCCGGGTTGACCAGGTCGTGGGTCATCACACCGTCGACCATGACGTGCTGGAACCCGAAGATGACCTTGATCGCGAGAGCGAAGCCGGCGGCGTAGCCGATGAAGCTGCCGAACGTCATCGTGTAGATGACGCTCATGATCCAGGTGTGCTTGTTGCTGAATACCTTGAACTGGCGTTCAAGATTTGGCTTGATATCCCCACGCAACAGCTTGAGCAGGAACACCGTCGCGGCGATCACCAGGATGATCGTCGGGTACTTCGCCCACGACCAGCCCAGACCTGTGGGAGACGGCAAGATGATGAACAGACCGGCGATCGCAGGGATGAAGGCCAACCCCAGCATGCCGCTGATCTTCAGGAACGAGTTGAGTGGCGAGCCGATGTTCGGCGACACGTGCTCGGCACGAAGGTTGTCCATCATGAACCAAGACAGGAAGGCGAGGGGGATGAGGAAGATGAGCCACACGAACCCGGCGTTCTGGATCCAGGTCTCCGTCCCCGCCGGGATCTTCCCGAAGATCCAACCCGAGGACTTCTCGAGGGTGCGGCCTGCGCCGATGACGCCAACGGTCATGACCAACGGGATGAGCACCTGCATCGTCGTCACACCCGCGTTGCCGAGACCTGCGTTGAGCCCGAGCGCCAGGCCCTGCTTCTTCTTCGGGTAGAAGAAGCTGATGTTGGACATCGACGATGCGAAGTTGCCGCCGCCGATGCCGGACAGAACGGCAAGTGCCTGGAATACCCAGAGCGGCGTGTCCTGGGACATGAAAGCGAATCCGGTTCCAGCTGCCGGGATCATCAAGAGCGCAGTCGTGAAGAAGATAGTGTTCCGGCCGCCCGCGATGCGGATCAAGAAGCTGCTGGGGATCCGAAGTGTCGCTCCGGTCAAACCGGCGATCGCCGACAGCGTGAAGAGTTCTCCCGTGGTGAAAGGGAAGCCCAGATTGAGCATCTGGACGGTGATAATGCTCCAGTAGACCCAGACCGCGAAGCCGACGAGAAGACTCGGAATCGAGATCCAGAGATTTCGTGTGGCGACTCTCTTGCCCGTTGTTTCCCAGAAGGATTCGTCCTCAACGTCCCACTCGTAGATGTCGGCCATTCGTGTTCCTCTCCGATTTCGGGGCGGTTCCGCCTCACTGACTCACTTCAGATCGTCCACGTCACGATCCCTATGCCTCCAAATTGCCCTCTGCGTCGTGAGCGAACTGGCCCTCGAACGCACCCTCCGGCTCCTCGAGCATGAACAGCGTCACAGCGAAACTGATCAGCGCTCCACCGGCCAGGATGAAGAAGAACGTCTTGGAATCGACCAGGGAGAACAGCACGAGGTAGATGACGGCACCGACGTTTCCGTACGCGCCCGCCATTCCTGCAATTTGTCCGGTCATCCGGTGATTGATCATGGGGATGACGGCGAACGTCGCTCCCTCTGCGCCCTGCACGAACACGGATGCGATCACGGTGAAGGCGATAGCGACGACCAGCCACCAGATTCCGTCGAAGGCCGGCACGACCTCCTTGATGCCGTCGGAATCGACCAGGCCGCTCCACTTTCCGATGAACCCCATCAGCAAGAAGCCAACCGAGATCCCGATCATGTAGATCAGCATTGTCCGTTTGCGATTCGACATGCGGTCCGAGAGATAGCCGCCCAGCGGGCGGGCCCCGAGATTCACGAATGCAAACGACGCAGCGACAATCCCGGCGACGGTGGGTGTCACGAGGGAGACGCCGGAGTCGTTCGTCAGGGGTTTGAAGACGGTCTCGTAGAAGGCCGGGAGCATCGAGACCACCGCCAACTCCGCTCCGAAGTTGGCGAAGTAGGTGGTATTCAGTGCGGCGACACTCCCCCAGTGATACTTCTCGTCCTCGGGAACGCCTGCCCTCAGGTAGGGAAGGTTGATCTGCAGCGTCTTGGCCACATGGGCGACGTAGAACAGGAACAGCAATCCGTAGATGATGTTGAGCGTCGTTTGGGAGAGGACCGGACTCCCGTCGAGCTCAACGCCCCCGACCCGCCAGGCCAGGACCATGAGCGCACCGACAAGGGGGAATGACATGACGAGATACATGATGAGATCACCGTAAGAAGTGACCATCATTGGTTCCGTCTTCTTCGACCTGTGGAGGTGCTCGCCCACTGGAACGTCCCGGACCAGGAAGTAGTACATGACGCCGTAGACACCCATCACGAGGCCGTTCACGGCCATCGCCCAGCGCCAAGCATCGTTGCCGAGCCCGAGCCAGTCGCCCAGGAACGTGATGGCGAACCAGGGCAGCGTCATTGCGGCGAAGGCCGAACCGAAGTTCCCCCAACCGGCATAGAACCCCTCTGCCCTGCCGATGTACTTCGGCGGGAACCACTGCGCGACCATCTTGATACCGATGACGAAGCCGGCACCAACCGAGCTGAGCACGAGGCGAGCGATCAGCAGTTGCATGAAGGTATTCCCGAACGAGAACGCCACGGCGGGAATCGCCATGACGATCATCAACCCGGTAAACACCACACGAGACCCGTAACGGTCGATGAGGGCTCCAACGATGATGCGTGCCGGGATCGTCATCGCCACGTTCGCGATCAGCAGGATCTTCACATGCTCGTCGGTGAGCCATCCGACCGAATCCAACATCGTGGTCGCGAGCGGCGCCAGGTTGAACCAGACGTAGAACGTCATGAAGAAAGCTATCCACGTGTAGTGGAGCGTCCGGATCCGTTCCTGACTGAAATCGAGCAGCTTCGGCGGCACTTCGTCGGTGGACGACTGACCGTCCTGGTTCATGTTCCCTCTCCTCCAACCCGGGGTCCCTCTGGACCGGTGTCCTTCCCGACACCAACGCGCTCCCCGAGCGGACGCGCTGCCTAGTTTGTACGGGTGAGGTAGCAAACGTCAACTTGGTGGCTTAACGTTCAGTGCTAGGGTACGCATTGTGCAGGCCACACTCGGACGCAAGGGCGACTACTCGGTACGGGCAGTGCTCGACATCTCCAACCACGCCGGAGAACGCCGGAAGTCCCGGGAGATCGCCGAGGAGATGGAAATCCCCTCGCGCTATCTGCCTCAGATCCTCGCCAATCTCGTGGACCACGGCATCCTGTCCGCAGTAGCCGGCCCGACTGGCGGCTATCTCCTGGCCAGGCCCGCCGAAGAGATCACCTTGCTCGACGTGGTCGAGGCCGCTGAGGGACCCATCAGCATCGACCAGTGCGTGCTGCGGGGAGGTCCGTGTGATTGGGACGAATCGTGCCCGATCCACGTTCCGTGGAGTCGCGCCATGAGCGCTTTGACCGGCCAGCTCTCTAAGACCTCCTTCGGTGAGCTCTCACTGCAGTGCGCTCGGATTGCCGACGGCACCTATGTCCTGCCGGATGACATGCCACCGCACGTCATCCCGACGCCGCGCCGACCGCCGGAATCGACCAAGGGAGCCGCGAGCAAGTGACGCTTCGATCGCAGATTCTGGATAAGACCACGACGAGTCACGAAGCCAACCATTGGATATCGAGCATATAGAGAGAGGGAGACCGCATGAATCGAGCGATGCGGCTGTTTTCGACGGTGGGGATCGCGTTGAGCCTCCTGGTGGTTGCGATGATCGTGTTGCTCCCCGGCCTGGCAAGAGCACAGGCTGAAGATCAGGGCCAGGCGGTCTACACGGCCAACTGCTCATCTTGTCATCAGCCGGACGGGCTCGGGATTCCGGGCTCGTTCCCTCCTCTTTCGGGCAATCCGAATGTGCAAGATGCTGCGTATGTGAAGACTGTCGTAACCGGGGGGCTCAGCGGCCCGATTGAAGTGCTCGGCGCGACCTACGACGGCGTGATGCCTCCGTTCGCCAGCCTCTCGGATGCCGAGATCGATGCCGTCACCGCCTACATCCAGGCCGACGCCTTCGAGGCTGGCGGAGGCGGCGAGACACTCGAACCAGGGGACGTCTCCATAGGAGAGGCGATCTTCCTGGGGGCAAACCGACTCCAGAATGCGGGCCCCGCGTGCGTTGGATGCCACACGGCTGCCAACCACCAGGGCATGAGCGGATACACACTCGGACCCGACCTCACCGACCTCGCCGTCCGCTACGGCGGAGAGGAAGCTGTCGCGGCGGCGCTCAGCAACCCACCGTCGGCGACGATGCAACCACTCTTCGGCGGAGCACCGATCGCCGACCAGGAACGGGCGGATCTCGCCGCCTATTTCGAATCCATCTCCGATGCGGAGATCTCCCGCAGCCCGGTCGACATCCTCCTGGTGACCGGTGTCATCGGAACGATCATCTTCTTCGCCTTGATGCTGCTCGCCACACGGAGCAGGAAACCAGGATTTGCAAAGCAACTGAGGAGCCAACGATGACGAAGGAATGGATCCGGGACAGCGAGGCTCCAGCCGAGCGGAAGTGGGAAGAGTTCTATCGCAACCGCTTCCAGCACGACAAGCGTGTGCGGACGACACACGGTGTCAACTGCACCGGTTCCTGCAGCTGGGAGGTTTTCGTCAAAGATGGGATCGTCACCTGGGAGTTGCAGGCGACCGACTATCCGGCACTCGAAGAAGGACTCCCCCCGTATGAACCGCGTGGATGCCAGCGCGGGATCAGCTACTCCTGGTACCTCTACAGCCCCATCCGGGTGAAGTTCCCCTACGGCCGCGGCGCGCTCATCGACCTCTATCGCGAAGCCAAGGCCGTGTATGGCGATCCCGTCGATGCATGGGCATCGATCATGAACGATCCCGCCAAGCGCAAGCGCATCCAGATCGCTCGGGGCAAGGGCGGCTTCCGCCGCATGATGTGGGACGAGGCGCTCGAGATCGCCGCCGCGTCGGTTGTGCACACGACGAAGACCTACGGCCCCGACCGCGTCGCCGGGTTCTCCCCGATCCCCGCCATGTCACAGATCAGCTACGCAGCCGGGAGCAGGTTCCTCAGCCTGCTGGGTGGCACGATCCTGAGCTTCTACGACTGGTACTGCGACCTCCCACCGGCGTCCCCCGAGATCTGGGGCGAGCAGACCGACGTTCACGAATCCGCCGACTGGTACAACTCCCGATTCGTCGCCGTCGTGGGCGCGAACCTCAACATGACGAGGACACCGGACTGTCACTTCATCTCCGAGGTTCGCCACGCCGGAGCAAAGTTGACGGTGTTCGCACCGGACTTCAGCCAGGTCGCCAAATATGCGGACTGGTGGATCCCCTCTAATCCGGGTCAGGACACGGCGTTCTGGATGGCCGTCAATCACGTAATCCTCAAGGAGAGCTACGTCGACCGACAAGTCCCGTACTTCCAGGAGTACGTCAAGCAGTACACGGACATGCCATTCCTCGTCGAGATCGACGGGTCGCGCCCGGGCAAATACGTCCGTGCAGATGTGCTAGGTGAATACGAAGATGCCGAGAACGGCGAATGGAAGCTGCTCTGGTGGGATCGCGAATCCGGCAGGCCACGCATGCCGAGGGGCACCATCGGATTCCGCTGGGCCACGGAAGACAAGGGCAAGTGGAATCTCGAACTCGCCGACGGCCTCAACGGTGACGTGCTCGATCCCGAACTGACCTTCGCCGAAACCAACGACGGAATCAAACAGGTGGAGTTCGACAACTTCGGCGGCGACGGCGTCGTGACGCGCGGAGTTCCGGTCCGCCACATGCAGACAGACCGGGGACGGGTAGCCGTCACGACGGTGCTGGATCTCATGATCGCCCAGTTCGGGGTCGACCGCGGTCTCGGCGGGGACTATGCCAAGGATTTCGATGACGTGGACGCCCTCTACACGCCGGCATGGCAGGAGCAATACACGGGTATCCACCGTGACACCGTTCTCCGCTTCGCGAGGGACTGGATCGACAACGCTGAGAAGACCAGCGGGAAGAACATGATCATCATCGGTGCCGGCGCCAATCACTGGTACCACAACAACCTGCTGTACCGCTCCGGCATCGTTGCCTTGATGCTTTGCGGCGCTGTCGGCGTCAACGGCGGTGGCCTCGCTCACTACGTTGGGCAGGAGAAACTCGTCTGTCACGCGTCGTGGGGTGCGATCGCCTTCGGTGGGGACTGGGGAATGGCTCCACGCCATCAGAACACTCCCTCGTTCCACTACGTCCATTCCGACCAGTGGCGTTATGAGCGTGGTTACAGCGACTACGACACGCTTCCGGATCATGCATCCACCGACGATCACACGATCGATCACGAGGTGCGAGCCGTCCATCGCGGTTGGCTGCCCTTCTATCCACAGTTCAAGCAGAACTCGCTCGAGCTCGTCAAGGAGGCGCAGACGGCCGGCGCCGCGACCGATGCGGAGATCATCTCCTACACCGTCGATCGACTGAAGAGTCA
>CAZWDQ010000099.1:2400-7153 GCA_964632475.1 uncultured Acidimicrobiaceae bacterium | reverse complement strand
CTCATCTGGGATATCGCCGTCGGAAGGCCAACCCGTGTGGTCCTCGATACTGATGCCAAGCGAGCCACGGCCGTTTCGGTACGCAGAAGGATCGATGAGGCTCTCGGTAAGAAGCAGATCAGTCGGGTGCCCGAATAGGAGCAGAGCCGCGGTGTCACACGGAAGAAGGCCCGGTCTTAGACCGGGCCTTCGGTGGAGGTGGGGGGAATCGAACCCCCGTCCCACGAGGTTTCAGCGTCGGCATCTCCGAGCGCAGCCGACAGCGAGCTTTCGGAACCCGGGAGACGCCGTCGGCAGTTTCTCCTGGGCCCTAGTCAGAATTGTCTTAGCCCACCGGTCCCAACGTCCCGGCGAGAGCATCCTGCATTGTTATGCCCGATTCCGGCGAGACAGGCACCCACCGGGCGGACACGCTGCGTTAATTAGGCAGCGAATGCATAACTTTCGTTATTGGCATTTATGTTTGTTCCCGACTCTTTAACGAGGATCCGGGGACCTCGGCTCGCTTCCGGCGCCTCAACCCTCACGGTCGAAACCATGTCACCCCCAGATGGGGAACACGCAAGGCGCGTTCAACACCTTCAAGCGTAGTCCTGCAATCCCGTCACCGCTCGCGTGTGTCCCGCTAGATGCGTTGCGCGGATAGCCTGCTCGCCATGGACACAGAACCACAAGATTCGAAGAGCGGGGAGAGCGATCCGCCGGCCCCGGCACCGTCGACGATCGATGTGACATCCCGTGAGGAGAGTTCCCGGTCATCGAGCACCGCCCGCGGGCTGCTGATCGCCCTCGCGATCGGGTTGATCGCTGTGTTCGCCATGCAGGTGTTCACTCTCATCGCCGCAAGCCGAACGGATGAGCAGATCACCGCCCTCGACGAGCAGATCACGTCAGTGAGCGGCGATGTCGCCGACGTCCAGGAATCCGTCGCCATCGTCGACGAGAAGGTCGACAATCTTGCATCCGGTGCCCTGCCTTCTCCAGCCGCATCTGGTGCATCGGCGGCCGTTGCACCGAGTGTGCCCGCCGGATCCCTCGCACCGTTCGAGCAAGGCCAACCAGATGCCGCTCTCGGAATGACTCTCGGCGACGTCACAGGCGTCGAGTACTACACAGACACCGAGATCACCGTCGATCCTGCGGACGGCACGCCACGGGCTTGGCTCATCTGGGCACACTGGTGCCCCCACTGCCAGCGCGAATTGCCTCCCCTGTCAGAGTGGTACGCCGCAAACGCCGACCAGTACCCGAGCGTGGAGTTGATCAGTGTCACGAGCTCCATCGACCCGGCACGCGGAAACCCGCTGGAGCCATACCTCGATGAACTCCAACTCCCCTTCCCGACGATCTTGGACCCCGACCTTGTGCTCGCTGAGCAATTCGGATTGAGCGCCTACCCGTTCTGGGTGTTCACCTCGGGTGATGGCACAACCCTGCTCAGGGTTGCCGGCTTCCTCGAGATCGACCAGGTCGCCAATATCTTCACCCAGCTCGAAGCAGAAGCGCAGAGTTCGTAGGGCCACTCCTCGTGCGCACTTCCTGGGACAACCGCTACCGCGAGCGATCGGCACCGGTGGCCCCTGCAGCGTTCGTCACCGTAGAACTCGCCCCGCTAATCGGCCCACCCGGTCGGGCGCTCGATCTCGCGGGCGGTGCCGGGCGACACGGTGTCTGGCTCGCCGAACGTGGTTGGAGCACGACCATGGTCGACACATCGGAAGTCGCCATCGCCCTTGCCGCCGAACGGGCCGCACAAGCCGAGGTCGATCTCCGACTCATTCACAGCGACCTCACCGCTGAGACACTCCCCGAAGGCCCATGGGATCTCGTGCTCATCGTTCACTTCCTGCAGAGGGACCTGTTCTCACCGGCGATCGAACGCCTCGCGGACGATGGCCTGATCGCGTTCTCAATCGCGACCGTGCGGAATTTGGAACGCCGGGAGCGGCCTCCCCTCCCCTTCCTCCTCCAGGAGGGGGAAGCACCGTCCCTCGTCAACGATCTCCAGATCCTCCACTACGCAGAAGGCTGGTCGATCGAAGGCCGACACGAGGCAAGGGTCGTAGCCCAAAGACGGGGAACCGAGTGAGGGCTCCGGCTGGCAGCTGGTAGCCGGCAGCTGGCAGCTACCTCCGATGGCTCTTTGCCCGATCCATCTCTCGCTTCTGCAGACGCTCCACGATCTTCTTCCGCTTGTCGTAGGTGTGGCGGCCCTTGGCGAGGGCGATCTCGATCTTTGCAATACCGCGGACGAAGTAGATCTGGAGCGGGACGAGCGTGAGACCTTGCTCGTTCATTTTGCCGGTGAGACGATCGATCTCCCGTCGATGGAGCAGGAGCTTGCGTTTGCGCTCCGGCGCGTGTCCGCCGCCGATCGCAAATGAGTAGGGGGCGATGTGGGCGTTCTCCAGCCAGAGTTCGCCACCTTGGATCATTCCGTATGCATCCTTGAGTTGCACCTGTCCGGCACGAAGGCTCTTCACCTCGGAGCCCGTGAGGACGATCCCTGCCTCGTACGTATCGAGGATGTCGTAGTTGTAGCGTGCGCGCCGGTTGGTTGCGACGACTTTGCGACCTTCAGCCATGCTCAGAATCCTAGAAGTACTTGACCGGGTTCACCGGATTGCCGTTGATGCGGACCTCGAAGTGGAGATGGGGTCCCGTCGACACTCCCGACGTGCCGACGTAGCCAATGACCTGGCCGGTGTTCACCTTCTGTCCATTGGACACTGCGAACTTCGACTGATGGGCGTACAGCGTCACCATCCCTCCGCCGTGATCGATCATGATCGAATTCCCGTATCCGCCCTTCACCCCTGCGAAGAAGACGGTTCCGGCAGCTGCGGCCACGATCTTCTGCCCCATGTCGCCGTTCATGTCGACACCGCTGTGCATCAAGGAGTATCCGTAGATCGGATGGATTCTCGGTCCGAAGGCGGATGAGATTCCTCCCGGCACAGGTCTCACGAGACTTCCCGGCGCCGCTCCGGCGGCCTTCGCACGCTCGGCAATCACCTTCTTGATGGACGATTGCTCTTTCTCGAGCGACGCGATCTCCACCTCGATCTCTTCGATCTCGGCGTCGTAGGACGCGAGAAGAGTCCGCTGTCGCCGATACTCTTCCTGGAGAGCATCGCTGGACCGCTGGAGTTCGTTCTGGAGTGCACCGAGGCGCTCCTCGGCTGCCGCCAACTCGGCAAGGTCCGCCGAGAGCGTGACCTCGTCTGCTGCGATGGTGTCACTCGCATGCTGCTCATCGACGAGAAGGGACTCGAATCGTTCAACGGTATCGGTTCCGCTGGCGGTGACTTGATCGAGATATGCCAGTCCGATCCCAATGTCGGTCCAGACCTTCGCCGACAAGGCGACGGTCGGTACACCGAGGCCCGCACCCATGTAGCTCTCCATGGCGTATTGCGCCGCATCGTCTCTGGCCGTGCCGAGCTCCGATCTTGTCAGCGCGAGGGACTGATATTTCGCGTGTAGCTCGGATCGCACAGAGCGGAGATCGCTCTGCTTCTTCGAGACTTCGGACGTGACCGCAAGGACATCCATCCGCAGCGCAGCCATCGAATCCAGAACTGCGTCCATACGCGTGGCCGTCGCCTGGATGTCGCGAGCGAGAGCACCCCGATTCGCCGACGCTGCGTCGATTTCATCGCTCAGGGAGCTGATCCGATTTCTGACGCTCTGAAGATCGCTATCGAGGTCGTCGGCGCCTGCAGCTGGAACCGCTGCGAGCAACAGCAACGCCGTGAGGGCCGCGATGAGAAGACGGCGCGCACTCATCACGTGCGCAGGTACTTGTGGACCGTGAGACTCAGACCGCTGCCGACAAGACCGGCAAGCACCCCGAACAGCAGGACCAGCGATCCCTGCGTGAAGAGATATCCAGGTTGAACTGCGACATTGATCCAATCAGGCAGATCGGTGAGACGATCGACTGCCAACTGTTGGGCAATGACAATGAATCCGACGGCAAGACCTGCACCCATGAACCCTTCAATCGCTCCCTCAAGGAGGAACGGTGTTCGTACGAACCAGTTGGACGCGCCCACCAATCGCATGATTTCGATCTCTTCGCGGCGCGCGTAGATGGCCATATGGATCGTATTCGCGATCAGTGCCACGGCGGCGACGCCGAGAGCAACGGCGAGCAGCCAGAACATCACGCGTAAGCCGTCGCGAAGCGAGATCATCGCGTCGATCGCTTGACCGGCAGATTGGACGCGCAGGAGCCCGGGAGTGGCCTGAAGACGCGTCACGATCGTCTGGTAGTCATCCGGATCGACAGGTTTGATCCGGAGTGACGCCGGCACGATGTCGGGGCTCTCCTCGATGACTCGCAGCGTGGCTGGTTGATTCGACAGAAGTATGCGGGCCTCTTCAAGAGCAGCAGTCTTCGAGACGAAGAGAACGCTCTCAACTTCAGCCCAGCTCTCCATCTCGGCTTGCATCTCGTCGACCGCGGTGAGGGCGTCGTCGCGAACGAACGCGATCACGCGTACGTCCTCGGCCCATTGGAGCGTGTTGATTCGGACCACTTCTCCAAAGACAAGGGTCCCGAATGTGAGCGTAAGCGAGATGAAGACAGCGAGGACGGCACCCAGCACGACCAGGCCGTTGCGCCCGATGTTGGCGAAGGCCTCACGCAATACGTATGAGATGCGAGTCATCCGTCGGCCTCCTCATCGGCTTGGGGCGCCTCATCTGTGGCCTCGACATCTGCGACGATGTCCTGTCCATCCGCTTC
>CAZWDQ010000099.1:0-2300 GCA_964632475.1 uncultured Acidimicrobiaceae bacterium | reverse complement strand
CCGCAGCTTCTTCTCCGGCCGCAACTTCCTCGTCGGCTGCCGAATCGTCTTCGATATCGGTTGACTCCTCGGCAAGGGGTTGATCGTCGGTCGAAGAACTGGTAACCGTCGACTCGTCCACATCAAGCGTCGAGGATGCTGCGTCTTCGGCCGTTGTCGTGGTGTCTGACTCAACGGTGGCGTCCGGGATGACAATCGGAGCATCAGGAGCGGTATCACCCTCGGGGAGGTGTGTCTCGTAGACGCCCCTGCTCTCGTCGCGAATCACGCGTCCACGTTCGAGTTGAACCACCCTGCGACGCATCGCGTCGACGATGGCGTGGTCGTGAGTCGCCATCACAACAGTCGTCCCGGTGCGGTTGATTCGATCGAGGATGCGCATGATTCCCACGGACGTCGCCGGGTCCAAGTTCCCGGTTGGTTCGTCGGCGAGGACAATGAGCGGCCGGTTCACGAATGCTCGGGCGACCGAAACTCGTTGCTGCTCTCCACCGGAGAGTCGCCGCGGCAAGCGGTCGGCCATCTCGGAGAGTCCGACGAGCTTGAGAACCTGGGGAACCTGGCTGTCGATTGCCGAACGCGGCTTCCCCGTCACTTCCATCGCGAATGCGACATTCTCGTAGACGGTCTTGGTGGGGAGAAGCTTGAAATCCTGGAACACGGTGCCGATGGATCGACGAAGGTGCGGAATCTTCCATCCGGGCAGTTCCGAGGCGTGCTTCCCTGCGATCCAGATGTCGCCGTTGGTCGGCTGCTCCTCGCGCGTCATGAGGCGGATGAGCGTCGACTTCCCTGACCCCGAAGGGCCAACGAGAAAGACAAACTCGCCTTTGTTGATGTCGAGATCGACGTCTTTGAGGGCCACGACGCCACCGTCGTATGCCTTCGTCACGTTATCCAGACGGATCATGAAATACCTACCGTGGCTTCGTAGTCCTACCCCACCCGCCAACGCATTGGCAGGTTACCCACAGGCCCTGCATAGGAGGGGATTTGAGCAACAGCTGCGAGCTGCCAGCTACGAGCCTCGAGCAAGAAAACGTTCAAGTCGGACGCCGATACGTCGGGTCTTGCTCACAGCTCAAAGCTACTTCGCCTCGGCACGCCGCCATTGCAGGTAGCTGTCTACCAGGGGGTCCAAGTCTCCGTCGAGAACACCAGAGATATTCCCGATCTCGTGGCCGGTGCGGAGGTCCTTGACCATCTGGTAGGGCTGAAGGACGTAGGAGCGGATCTGGCGTCCCCACCCGGCTTCGGTCTGGTCCCCTCGGATCGCGTCGACCTTCTTCTGCTGCTCGAGACGAGCTCGCTCCGCCAGTCGGGCGGCGAGGAGGTGCATGGCCCGAACCCGGTTCTGAGTCTGGGACCGCTCGGCCTGGCAGCTGACGACGACACCAGTCGGAAGGTGTGTCAATCGGACCGCCGAATCGGTCTTGTTGATGTGCTGGCCACCGGCGCCCGATGCCCGGTATGTATCAACCCGAAGATCGTCCGGATTGATCTCGACCTCTTTGACGTCGACTTCGGGGATCACATCGACACCGGCAAACGCTGTATGGCGCCTGGAGTTCGAATCGAACGGACTGATTCGCACGAGTCGGTGCACGCCGCGTTCGCTCTCCAGTATTCCGTAGGCATGATCACCTGTGACGGTGATCGTGGCCGACTTGATACCCGCTTCCTCTCCAACCTGGTATTCGTCCACTTCGAAGGACAGTTCCGTGCGTTCGAGGTAGCGCAAGTACATGCGGAACAGCATCTCCGCCCAGTCCTGAGCGTCGACGCCACCGGCGCCCGCATGAACCGACACGATCGCGGTCGAATCGTCGTGCGGACCGAAGAAGAGCGTCTCACGCTCGAGGCGGCTGAGTACCGCTTCGGTTTCACGAAGCTCTGACATCGCGTCCTCGAGAACCGAAGCGTCGTCTTCCTCGACCGCGAGGTCGATCAGTACATCGGCGTCGTCAAGCGCTTCGGTCAAAGTCGCTACTTGCTCGATCGTGCGTTCATGCCGGGCGAGGGTCCGGGTCACTTCGAGCGCTCGGTCCTGGTTGTCCCAGAGGCCGGGCGCAGATGCCTGCTCTCTCAGCTCAATGAGTTCCTGTTCTTTGCCGGCGACGTCAAAGGAACCTCCTGGCGTCGTCGAGGCGAGAGCGCAGGTCATTCAGGAGAGTGCGAAGATCGTTCGGTTCCATGGTGAGATGAGCGTACCCGTCAGCGGATCACTGCACTTCCTCTGGCCCGGCATCCGTGCCATGGATCGTCTTGAACCAATGAGCTCCCGAGGTTCGAGTTGTTTG
>CAZWDQ010000098.1:6099-7387 GCA_964632475.1 uncultured Acidimicrobiaceae bacterium | reverse complement strand
TCCCACAGATGCGAGAAGCGAGATTCACGACAGCCCCGAACAGATCCTCGTGCCGGCTGACCGGCTCTCCGGCGCTGATGCCGATCCGTACCCGCCCGGCGTCCAGGTCTGTATCCGTTGGCTCGCCCAGATCGCGTTGAATCTGCAGAGCGCAGCCGACGGCGGCGCTGACGTGGCTGAACGACGCGAAGACTCCGTCCCCCGTGTGTTTCACCTCTCGCCCGCCGTGAACCGAGAGAGCTTCCCTGACGATGCGGTCGTGGCGTTCCAGCAGTTCGAGCGCCACCGCGTCGCCATCGCGGCTGCTGATCTGGGTCGATCCGACGATATCGGTGAACATGATCGCGCGTAGGCCCGAGTCGAGTTGGCGATCGTCGTGCCGCGCGATGTCGGGAACGTTCTTCTCCCAGTCGCCCATGAACAAGCCGACGCTCGGCTTCTCAACCTCGACCAGGTCATGGGGTACCAAGCCGTGGGATGCCTTGTGGACGGCAATGGCCGCTTCCTTCGACGGAGCGTCGACAAGACAGAACGACTGACCTCCAGGGCTGTTGAACCAGTACGTGAGGAACTGGACACCGTACGTGTCCTGAATATCGAGATCACGCTGATGGGCGCTCTGAATGTCTTCCTCGGTGACATCGCCCAGGTCGCTATGAACGTCCATGTAGATCGGCATCCTGCAACGCTACCGAGGCCAGGCGGCGTGCACAAGGTCTCGGTGCTGCGTTCTACGCACCGGCTAGCGAAAGGCCATGATCGGCGGAAGTGATCATGTGTCCAGCTGGAGTGGTCCCCGGTTCTGAGGCTTGAGACCGCTCTTGTCTTCATAAAAGGCGCGTGCTTGGTCCATCCACCCTTGTGGATCTCCGTCAACGGCGAGTGCCGGACCGAATCCCATACGCTTCGTTTCCCGGTCGACGAATCCCATGAGCACGGGAACGTCGGCGGCATCCGCGATGCGCCAGAAGCCCGATTTCCACGACGATCCGGCAGTTCGCGTCCCCTCGGGAGCGAGGGCGAGGAAGAGTGAGTCGGATCTTGCGAACGTCTCAACGAGCGTCGCGACGATCGAGCTAGCGTCGTGTGACACCGGGATAGCCCCCATTCGATGGAGCAGCCAGCCGAAGGGGCCGATGAACAGCGCCTCCTTCGCCAGGAAGCTCATGTTGAGACTGAAGTGCCTCACGATCGCGAGATAGGCGAAGAAGTCCCAGTTCGATGTGTGGGGGTAGGCGACGACCACGAGCTTCGGTTCATCTGGGACGCGTCCCACGATCGTCCAGCC
>CAZWDQ010000098.1:2012-5999 GCA_964632475.1 uncultured Acidimicrobiaceae bacterium | reverse complement strand
AGGCGACGACCACGAGCTTCGGTTCATCTGGGACGCGTCCCACGATCGTCCAGCCCGCGAGCCTGAAATACGTCGCGCTCAACCACTTCACACGACGATGGTACTCGGGCGACACCCGGCCCCGCTGCCGGATTGTCAGTCATGACAAGCTTGAACTCGCTGAACCCCATGGCCCGGTAGAAGGCACGGGTCCACTCGTACGGTTCATACTCGACCGAATCGCCGAGCGTCTCGACTCGCACCTGGGTGACGCCGGCGTCGCGGAGATGATCCTCCGCGAATTCCAGAAGGCGTGCGACGGAGTCGGCCATTGCTCTCGCAGACTACCCGAACGCTCGGTTGGCCATCCACCGCTAACCTCTTGGAACCCATGGAAACACACGAAATACTCGAACAGTTGCGAGCAGAGTCGCCGGATCGCATCGAACAGGCCGAAAGCGTTGATGCGTTGGACGAGATTGCCTCTGAGATCACGGGCAAAGCCTCCCCGATCGCCGCAGGTCGGCGATCGCTCGGAAGCGCACCGCCCGATCAACGACGTGACCTCGGCCGGGCCATCAACGACGTCGCCGTCGAACTCAACGCGCTGATCGACGCACGGCGCGCCGTTCTCGAGGCCGTCGAAGCCTCCCAAGCATTGGAGTCGGATCAGGTCGACGTGACGCTGCCGGGTCGTGTGCCACTGCGGGGAACGACGCATGTGATCCAGCAGGTGATGGACGAGATCGTCGACATATTCGTCGCCATGGGATACACAGCGACCACCGGACCGGAGGTGGAGACCGAGTTCTACAACTTCACCGCCCTGAACTTTCCGGTCGCCCATCCGACGCGCCTCGAATCGGATACGTTGTACCTCGACTACGGGGACGACCCCGAAGGGGTGCTGCTGCGTACGCACACCTCTCCTATGCAGGCGCGATACATGGAGCAGCACGAACCACCCGTCTACCTCGTCGTACCGGGGCGGGTGTTCCGGCGGGATCCGGTCGATGCCACTCACTCGCCTGTCTTCCATCAGATCGAAGGACTCGCCGTCGACACCGACATCACGTTCGGTGACCTCAAAGGGGTGCTCGACCACTTCGCCCGGGAGTTCCTTGGACCTGACATCACGACGAAGTTCATACCGCACCACTTCCCGTTCACCGAGCCATCCGCCGAGATGCATGTCTTCGCGAACGGCCGCTGGATGGAATTGCTCGGTTGTGGAATGGTGCATCCTGCGGTTTTCGAGGCGGTCGGGTACGACCCGGACGAAGTCACGGGTTTCGCTTTCGGCATGGGCGCTGACCGTCTCGCCATGGTTCGCCACGGCATCACCGACCTTCGCCATCTCTTCGATCCCGACCGCCGCATCTTGGAGCAGTACCGATGAAGTTCACACTCGACTGGGTAGGGGAGTTCGTCGACCTGCCGACGAACGATCCCGAAGAGATCACGAATGCGCTCGAGAGCCTCGGGCACGAGGTCGAAGGATGGGAGAGGACGACCCACCGCTTCGAGGGAATCGTGATCGGCAAGGTGCTCGAGGTCGCTGCGCACCCCAACGCCGACAGGGTTCGCGTTACCAAGGTCGACGTTGGGGATGAAGTCCTCGACATCATCTGTGGAGCCTGGAACTTCGAGGCAGGGGCCATCGTCCCGGTCGCGACCCCGGGAGCAGTGATCCAGGGTGACTTCGAGATCACGAAGCGCAAGATCCGGGGCATCACGTCGAACGGGATGATCTGCTCGGAGTCCGAGCTAGAGGTCGGGGAGGATGCCGCCGGCATCATGGTGCTCGACAACGACTACCCGGAAGCAGCCGGTCGATTAGGCGAGGACTTCGTTGGCCTGCTGCCCGGCGACGACATCGTCTTCGACGTATCGATCACGCCGAATCGTCCGGACTGCATGTCCGTGTACGGCCTGGCCCGTGAACTGGCGGCCTTCTACAAGATCCCGCTCGCCGAACCCGATCTCGCGCTGCCGGGCGGAGAGGCAGCAACGTCTGTGACGATTGCAGACCCCGTGGCCTGCCCGCGATTCGTAGGACGCGAGGTCCGTGGGATCAAAGTCGGTTCATCTCCTCACTGGATTCGAGCGCGACTTGCTGCTGCGGGTGTCCGACCGATCAGCAACGTTGTCGATGCAAGCAACTACGCGATGATGGAATTCGGGCACCCGACGCACGCCTTCGACGTCGACCAACTTGGCGGCACGGTGATCGTCCGTCGCGCATCACAGGACGAGGCGATCACCACGCTCGATGAGGCCGAGAGAACGCTCGATGCATCGGACATCGTTGTCGCCGATGGCAGGCGACCGGTGGCGATCGCTGGAGTGATGGGTGGAGCGGACACCGAGGTCACCGACGCGACGAGGAGCGTCTTGATCGAAGCGGCCTACTGGGATCCGCCGAGCGTGCTGATGACGTCAAAGCGACTGGGATTGCGCTCGGAGGCATCCGCACGCTTCGAACGGGGCATGGATCCCGAATTCTGCCGGCTTGCCGCCGACCGGGTCGCCCAACTCCTGGTCGAGACGGCAGGCGGAACGGTGGCAGGGGTGGTGGACGAGTATCCGGCACCTCCGACACCGAGATCGATCGAACTTCACATGAGTGAGATCGAGCGTCTGCTGGGAATCCGTTTGGAATCCGCTGAAGCGGCCGCGTTGCTTGGGCGGTTCGGCTTCGATACCAACGGCGGGGATCCGTTGAGGGTCGACGTGCCGACTCGCCGGCCGGACGTTCACCGTCCGGCGGACCTGATCGAAGAGATCGCACGCCTCTACGGATTCGACAAGATCCCCGGGCGACTGCGTTTCGGCGACGGTTTGGGACTGCCGATTCGTGAGCAGCTCCTGCGGAATCTGCGCTCTGTGATGACCGGTGTCGGTTACCACGAGGTCTTCAGCTTCTCATTCATCGGCGCCGCCGATCTCGACGCACTTCAGCTTCCTGAAGACGACCCGGCACGGACGGGAATTGCCGTGGTGAATCCGCTCCGCGAAGAGGAAGGCGTGATGCGAACCACGCTCTTGCCGGGAATGCTCAAGGCGGCAGGGACCAATCTCGCGAAGCGTGTGGATGACGTGAGGATCTTCGAGATCGGGAAGGTGTTCCTTCCCGGCGACGGAGTGCTTCCTGATCAGCCCGATCGTCTCGGATTCGTCGGAGCCGGGGTAGAGGCCTCGAGATGGGACGGTGACGCACGTGGGTACGACGTCTACGACGCGACCGGGCTGTGGGAACTGATCTCACGGTCGATGCGCCTCGAGGGCACCGAGTTACGAGCAACAGATCGTGCTCCATTCCACCCGGGTCGGGCAGCCGACATCATCCACGATGGCTCTGTGGTCGGGATCGTCGGCGAGATCCATCCGGCGGTTGCGTCCGCTCACGGGATAGAAGGTCGGGCGATCGCCGGAGAGGTGGAGATCGATCCGATCGTCACCGAGCGAGAGGCATGGTGCTTCGATGTTCCTTCGAGCTATCCGCCTCAAGTGTTCGACCTCGCGTTCGAACTCGACTCGTCCGTCCCGGCAGGCACGCTGCTCGCTGCGATCGATGCAGCCGGGCAGGGGATGGTTGAGAAGCGAGCGATCTTCGACGTGTACGAAGGGGATCCGATCCCTGAGGGTCACAAGAGCGTGGCTGTCAATCTCACCGTGCGCGCTCCCGATCGAACGCTGAGCGACGAGGACATTGCTCCGATTCTCAAGGCGATCGTGGATTCGGTCGAGACGGCGACCGGCGGAGCTCTTCGCGGATCGTTGTGACACAAGAGGGCACGAGCGTTCGAGACCTCCGTACGATTCTCTCCGTCGACGGCCCGGTTTGTCTGGTTCTCGCATCATTGCCGATCGACGCGACGATCGATGAGAGGCCGCGGGTTGGTATCAGTAAGGCCACCGAGCGTCCGTGGAGGTTCCGCTCATGGTCCGCGGATGGGGTTAGCCTGACCGCCATATGAGAACCGCCCAAGAGCAACTCGAATACAT
>CAZWDQ010000098.1:0-1912 GCA_964632475.1 uncultured Acidimicrobiaceae bacterium | reverse complement strand
GATGGGGTTAGCCTGACCGCCATATGAGAACCGCCCAAGAGCAACTCGAATACATATCTCGGACTGTCGATGTCGCCCTCCCTGAGGGTGCACTGCTTGATCTCTTCGAGGAGGATCGACCCCTCAGGGTCAAGCTGGGTGTCGATCCGACAGCGCCCGACGTAACGCTGGGATGGGGCGTCGTTTTCGACCTGTTGCGTCGTTTCCAGGACATGGGACACACCGCTGTGCTCATTGTGGGAGATTTCACCGCCCAGGTCGGTGACCCGTCGGAAAAGAGCGAGACCAGGAAGCGCCTGAGTGTTGAAGACGTGCGTAGCTACGCCGACCGGCTCCTTCCAGTCATCAAGACCCAGCTCCTGCCCGAGCGACTCGAGATCCGATACAACTCGGAGTGGCTGGCGGAGATGGACATGAGGGACGTACTCGAGCTGACCTCGGAGTTCACGGTGGCACGCATCATGGATCGGGATGACTTCACGAAGCGTTGGGATGCTCACCAGCCCATCTCCATGATCGAGTTCCTCTATCCGCTCTTGCAGGGAATGGACTCGGTAGCGATCAAATCCGACGTCGAGATCGGGGGCACTGATCAACTCTGGAACCTGCTCGTCGGAAGAGACCTCCAAGAGCGGCGAGGACAACGAGGACAGGCCGTCGCGACGGTTCCCCTGCTCGTTGGTACCGACGGCGTCAAGAAGATGTCCCAGTCCCTCGGCAACTACATCTCGGTCCGCGACGAACCGGCCGACATGTTCGGCAAGGTCATGTCGATTCCGGATGCTGCAATGCCAGATTGGTACCACCTCGCAGCCATGGTCCCCAGCACCGACGTCGACGCGCTGGTTCAGGGTCTCGAGGATGGTTCGGTCCACCCGGGGGAGGCGAAACGCGACCTTGGCCGGCGCATCGTCACCATCCACCATGACGCCGAAGCCGCTGAGCAGGCCGAGGCTGCCTTTGACCGACTGTTCCGCACCCACGAGGTACCCGAAGACATCCCCGTTCACGAAGTCACCCAGACCGGCGAGATTTCGCTGCCTGCCGTCCTCGGCGACGCCGGTCTCGTCGCCTCACGATCGGAAGGGCGCCGGATGATCAAGCAGGGAGCGGTCAAGATCGACGGCCGGAAGGCCGAGACGGAGTTCATCGATGCCGGCGAGTTGGTCGGTGCTGTCATCCAAGTTGGGAAGCGCCGCTTCGTTCGGATCGCAGCGAGCTGACGGATCGCGACTACGCTCCGTCTATCGTCCCGCTCCGGATCGAAAGGACACCATGGCTGCACAGACCAAGAACCGCTACCCGACCTGGATGGTCGTCGTCTCGTTCGTCGTTCTGGGGCTGCTCGTGTTCTGGGCACTCACCCTGTTCCTGGGTGTTGTCGCCGCAATGTCGATCGGGGGCATCCTCGCGGTCGTCGGACTGGTCCTGTTGTTCATCTGGTTGAAGAAGCGAGTCGACGCCAAGCGGTAGCGAGACCGATCGCCCCCTGTAAGGGTTTCCGGGAATTTCCTGCCCGTCCCGGAAGAAAACCATCGTTGTGGTTTGCGATATATCCTGGGCATGCTTGAATACTGAATCCGCTGACCAAACCGGTCGGTAGATTGGCGCCGCCACTTTTCGGTGGCGCCAAACTGTGAGGCCCCCCACTCGGGCGCACGTGTGTGCGCGAGAAGGGATCCGGGCTCCTTGACAACTGAACAGCGTGTCAAAAGCCAATGGGCGTTCGACCCGTCGGCACCGTTCGCGGTGCAGGCTGGAAGAGCGCGTACAAGTAAGGTCACGTCAACTGGGACCCCCGTCCCCGACGTGACCACCCTTTGAGAGATCGATCTCCAGATCTCAGAGAGATCAGGAACTCTTTCTCCCATCTTTCGATGGAGAGTTTGATCCTGGCTCAGGACGAACGTTG
>CAZWDQ010000097.1:0-7400 GCA_964632475.1 uncultured Acidimicrobiaceae bacterium | reverse complement strand
GACCCCTCCCGTCAGCGCCTGGCGGCGCTGCCACCCTCCCCTGAGGGGAGGGAAGCCAAATCACCGTTCGACGCCTGCCACACTGCACCTGACATGTCTCAATCTCCAGACACCCCTATGCCGATTGTGGCTGTCGACGCACTTGACGCCCTCATCGAGCACCGAGGGGGCCAGCATCGTCAGAGCCAGCGGGACATGGCGTCTTGGGTCGCGCAGGCGATCGAAGACGAGCATCACCTCATCTGCGAAGCCGGGACAGGCGTCGGCAAATCGTTCGGCTATCTCGTCCCCGCCATCGTGTCACAGCAGCGCGTCGTCGTCGCCACTTCCACCAAGACGCTGCAGGATCAGATCGCAGCGGATCTTCCCGACATCGTGGACGTTCTCCGTCAACGCGGACACGATGTCACCTGGGCCGTCGTCAAAGGACGAGCCTCCTATCTGTGCCCCGCCAAGGTCGCCGAGCGGCAACCGCAGCTTCTTCACGACACCGGCGACGCCGACGATCTCGACACGATCATCGACTGGTGGCAGAACGGCGGGGACGGCGAACGGGATCACGCACCCGTCGCTGTCAGCAATCGAGCCTGGTCAGCCGTCAGCGTGTCCGGAATGGAGTGTCCCGGTCGACGATGCTCCTACGCCGACGACTGTCCCGCCATCGGCGCACTCAACGAGGCCCGCGAAGCCAGTCTCGTCATCTGCAACCACCACCTGTACGGGAGCGACATCAACTCCGATGGTGCGATCCTCGACGAGCACGACGCGGTCATCTTCGATGAAGCGCACCGGCTCGAGGACGCCCTCTGTTCCAGCGTCGGCATCACGCTCACGAACGGCCGGCTCGCCGGATACGCCCGTGATGTCACGGGACTTCTCAAGAGTCTCGGTGTCCCGGAGGCCGACCGCAAGACTCATGTCGGGCGGTTGTGGGGAGCGATCAACGAAGTACAGACGTGGCTGAACCAGCTCGATACCGGCGAAGTTCAGCTCCCTTTGGGCGGAACTCCCGCCGACGCCGTTCGCACCTTGCAGAGCACGGTTCGCACCGTCGATCGATTGATCCAGAAGGCCACTCCAGATGGGCCGATCGTCACAGGACAGCGAGAGCGCACGAGCAATCTGGCGGGCCATCTCCAGGGGGATCTTGGAGTTCTCACCGATCCTGTCCCCGGCCACGTCTGCTGGATCGAGGCAGGTCCCGTGCTCAGAACATCGCCGGTCTCCGTCTCTGAGACCTTCTCCAACAACCTGGCGGCCAAGCGACCCACCATCCTCACGTCGGCCACCCTCACGGTTGCGGGCAGCTTCGACGCGATCGCGCGACAGTTCGGCTACAGCGCCCCCGTGGACGACATGTCCGAGCCACATTCCGATCCCGACGATCCCGATCCGCTGCGCTACATGACCCTCAGCGTCGACAGCCCGTTCGACTACCCCCGTCAGGCGCGCCTCTACCTGCCGAACTTGGAGGAACCGACGGCAGACGGCTGGGGCAACTCGGTCGCGGAGCTGGCCGACGAGCTCGTCGAAGCAGCAGGCGGACGCGCCCTGATCCTCTGTACTTCCAACGCCGCCGTGTCCCGCATCTCGGCGCGCCTCGAAGATGGTCAGCATCGCATCCTCACGCAGGGAAAGCAGCCGCGCAACAAGCTGCTCGATGAGTTTCGCCACGACGAGAGTTCCGTCCTGGTCGCCACCATGGGCTTCTGGGAGGGGGTCGACATCGTCGGTGACGCATGCCAGCTCGTCCTCATCGATCGGGTGCCGTTCCCGCGTCCCGACGATCCGCTGTGGAGCGCCCGGCGCGCGGCGGCGACCGATGCGGGCCTCTCTTCCTTCGCGACTGTGGATCTGCCGCGTGCGGCGAGCCTCACCGCCCAGGGCGCGGGGAGGCTCATCCGCAGCATGGACGACGAGGGGATGATCGTGTTGTGCGACCGACGGCTGAAGACGAAGAGCTACGGACCCGTCATCGTCAGCACGCTGCCAGAGATGCCGATCATCACGGACCAGAACGAAGCGATGGCCTATCTCGAAGGGCTATAGCGCACAGCCAACAGCCAACAGCCCGAACCGAATGTGGCTGGCTTCCGCTGTCCGCTGTCCGCTGTCCGCTGTTGGCTCTTCTGCCATGCTGAGGGCATGAACACGCCTGTTCTCATCATGAGCGCTCTGCCGGGTGAGTTGGCATCTCTTCAAGAGCAGACATCGGATGGTGCGACGATCACGTTCGGGGGTCACGACTTTCTCACGGGCACGATCGACTCCCGTGACGTCGTCGTCGTGGCGGCCGGGATCGGGAAGGTGAACGCTGCGATGGTTGCCACACTCGCAATCGACCACTTCAGCCCAGGCGCTCTGGTCTTCACGGGCGTTGCAGGCGGAATCGATGACACGCTCGGCATCGGTGACGTCGTCGTGGCCGAACACGTCCTGCATCACGACACCGGCGTCCTCGAACCCGACGGGTTCCGCCTCTACCAGTCGGGTCACGTTCCGTTCCTCAACCCCACCGAGCAGCTTGGCTACCGGCCCTCCGACGAACTGCTCGGGCGCGTACGGCCGCGACTCGCTGACCTCGAACTCTCCCCGGTTCTCCAGAGACAGCCAGACATCGTCTTCGGGACGGTGGTGACGGGGGATCAATTCCTCCAATCCGATGCCCATCGGCGGCGGCTCCATGCAACGCTGCAAGCACACGCCGTGGAGATGGAAGGAGCAGCCGTGGCGCAGGTGGCTGAGCACTTCGGCGTCGATCATCTCGTGATCCGTGCTGTGTCCGATCTTGCCGGGAGCGATTCCTCGTTCGACTTCGCCCGGTTCCTCGACGACGTCACCATCAACTCGACCGCAGTTGTAGTTGCCGTACTCGACGTGATCTGACGCGCCCTCGACAGTGTGCTGCCGATCTGTGGCAGAATCCCACCATGCAGCCCACCAAGTACATCTGGATGGATGGCGAGTTCGTCGATTGGGACGATGCGACCATCCACGTTCTGTCCCATGGCCTCCACTACGGCACCGGCGCCTTCGAGGGGATCCGCGCCTACGAGACCGACCGGGGGTCCGCGGTATTCCGGCTCACGGAGCACATCGAGCGCCTGGCACGGTCCTGCAAAGCGCTCGGGATTCCGATCGAATGGAGTGTCGACGAGATCGTAAAGGCGTCGAAAGAGCTGTTCTCCGCCAACGGGTTGGTATCCGGCTATATCCGCCCGCTGGTCTTCTACGGAACCGGTTCGATGGGATTGAACCCCGCCGGCGCATCGGTCCACACGATGATCGCCACATGGGAGTGGGGCGCCTATCTGGGCGAAGAAGGAGTGACCAACGGGATTCGGGCCAAGGTGTCGTCATGGCGTCGCATCGGGCACGACTCGCTGATGCCGAACGCCAAACTCACCGGTGGGTATGTCAACTCGGTTCAAGCCAAGCAGGAAGCCCTGCGCGGCGGTTATGACGAGGCGATCATGCTGAACACCGACGGGTTCGTCGCCGAAGGAAGCGGCGAGAACCTGTTCCTCGTGCGAGACGGAGTCGTTCGCACGCCGTCTCTCGCCTCTGGTGTCCTCGAGGGTCTCACCCGTGAAGCCGTGATCACGATGCTCCGCGACGACGGGTATGACGTCATCGAAGAGTCTATGACTCGAACCGATCTCTACTACGCCGACGAGATCTTCATGACCGGCACGGCAGCCGAGGTGACGCCGATCCGGGAAGTCGACGATCGGGCGGTCGGTGACGGACGCCCCGGCCCCGTGACGAAGCGTGCCCAGAAGATGTTCATCGACACGGTGACCGGAGCGAACGAGCGCTACTCCAACTGGCTCGACTACGTATAGGAGTGCGCTGAGCAATACATGTCGCCCATCTCGACGACCAGGCATCACCACGCGCTGTGGCTTCGGCTCCGCCATTCCGATCCGAGGAGCGGCGAAACCTCATCCTTGCGCCTGGCACGCCCGTCTGCCGATCCGGGCAACCGCATCACTCCGCACACTCCTATCTCCGCTCCTCCTACCATGGTGGAACAACCGAACGAGTAGAACCATGGCGCAGCAACCGAACATTGAACTCCGACCCCCAGAACCTCAGCGGGGCGCGTCCGGCACTGGCCCGGAACGTCCCTGGGCACCGGATCGACCGGGCGAGCTCACCGGAACCGGAATGCCGTGGGGTGGTGCCTTCGGAATGCCGGGTCCCGATGCCGGCTACGCACTGAAACTCGCTACCGGGCGCGACCTGATTCTCTCCGATCACGAGCATCGAGCCGATGCCGATGCTGTCGTAGCGGCCGTTGCAGCAGCTCGTTCTTCTCTGGTTGGCCGCGGGCCGACCAAAGGTGATGTCGACGCAGCGATCGTGATCCTCGGCTACGAGGCTGAAAGCGACTTCGGACCAGTTAGGGCAGCAGCGATCGGCGGCTCCGCTCACCATCCCCTTCGGATTCGGCGCTTGATCGCCGGGATCCCAACGGACGTCTACGAAGCAACCGCCGACGAACTGCGCGAGCGCGTAGCCTCGGGCGAGTCCCTGATCGAACTCTAGAGAGAGCACACCATGAAGATTGTCAGGGTTGACACCGATGTCGATGACATCACATACGGCGTGGTCGAACCCGAGGGCATCCGTATCTACCGGGGAACGCCGTTCGTGGCATGGGAACCGACCGAGACCGTCGTCGAATGGGAACATGCCCGCCTGCTCTCGCCTGTGATACCGACCAAGGTCATTGCCGTTGGGAAGAACTACGCAGACCACGTTGCCGAGATGGGTGGCGACGTCCCGGAGTCGCCGGTGCTGTTCCTGAAGCCGCCGACGTCGGTGATCGGACCACTGCAGCCGATCCGGATTCCCAGGCAATCCGAAGAGGTGCATCACGAAGCCGAACTCGCCGTTGTGATGGGGAAGGTCACGAGGAACGTGAAGATCGAGGACGTCGGACCGCACATCATGGGATACACGGCGGCGAACGACGTGACGGCCAGGGACCTTCAGCGCACCGACGGCCAATGGACCCGTGCGAAGGGCTTCGACTCGTTCTGCCCACTCGGACCGGCGATCGATACCGATCTCGATCCCCAGGAGGGTCTCTCGATCGTGTCTCGCGTCAACGGCGAAACCCGCCAGTCAGGCACGACCGCAGACCTCGTGTTCGGTGTCGGCGAACTGGTGTCGTTCATCTCGTCGATCATGACGCTGCTTCCGGGTGATGTGATACTCACCGGCACGCCATCGGGTGTCGGTCCGATCGTCCCCGGTGATCGAGTCGAGGTCGAGATCGAGGGCGTCGGGATGCTGGTGAACCCGGTGGTGCAGGGATGACGCCGCGCGTCCGCTTCGCACCGTCTCCGACCGGCTATCTCCACGTTGGAGCGGCGAGAACGGCCCTGTACAACTACCTGTTCGCCCGCCACAACGGGGGCACGTTCATCCTGCGATCGGACGACACGGACAAGGCCCGAAGTACCGACGAATTCCAGGAAGACATCCTCGAACACCTCCGCTGGCTTGGCCTCGACTGGGATGAGGGGTTCTCGAACGGCGGACCTTATGGCTCCTATCGCCAGTCGGACCGGTACGACCGATACCGCGAGGTGGCTCGAGACCTCGTGGAAAGCGGCAGTGCCTACTACTCGTTCGCGACGGCCGAGCAACTCGACGGATTCAAGCGGGAAGCCCGGGAGGCTGGCACGTCTCCTGCATACGACGGCAGCCTTGAACCACCCGCCGTCGAAGTGTCCGAAAGGCTCGCAGCGGGCGAGAAGGCAGTCGTGCGGTTCAAGGTGCCCAGGCCCGGTGCAACGGAGTTCGCCGACATCGTCCGCGGTGACATGCGGTTCGAGCACGCGCAGGTCGATGACTTCGTAATCCTGCGATCCGACGGCACTCCTACCTACCACCTCGCATCGACGGTCGACGACGTCGACTACGGCATCACGCATGTGATCAGGGGAGAGGACCTGCTGTCGTCGACCCCAAAGCACATCCTGCTCACGAAGGCGATGGGCGGCGACCCGGCCACATACGCTCACTTGTCGTTGCTCATGGGCCCGGACGGCAAGAAACTCTCAAAGCGCCACGGTGACACGGCGATGGCGGCCTACCGAGAAGCCGGGTACCTGCCGGAAGCGCTGAACAACTACCTGGCGCTCCTCGGATGGAACATCGGCGACGACGAGACGATCGCGTCGCTCGGTGAGATGATCAGCCGATTCGACCTGACCACCGTCTCCAAGAACCCGGCCGTGTTCGACCCCAAGAAACTCGAATGGATGAACGGCGTCTACATCCGCGAGATGGAAGAAGAAGCCTTCATCGCTGTCACGCTGCCACTCGTCGAAGCAGCGGTCGGCAGAACCCTGTCCGACGATGACCGGGAGCGCTACGCCAAACTCGTTCCACTGGTGAAGGAACGCGCGAAGCTTCTGCCCGAGGTCGCGACCCAAGCGCGATTTCTCTTCGTGGACATCGACGAGTACGACGAGAAGGCATGGTCGAAGGTCATGGCGGTCGATGAGGGCCCCATCGCTCTCGACGGAGCGATCGTGGCACTCGAAGCTCTCGACGAGTGGACCACCGACGCCATCGACGCAGCGCTGCGGGCGATGCTCGAAGAGCACGAACTGTCTGCTCGGAAGGGCCTGCAGCCGATCCGTGTCGCTATCTCGGGGTCGACCGTGAGTCCACCGTTGTTCGAGTCGCTCGAGATCCTCGGGCGCGCCGAGTCGCTTGGCCGTCTCCGGACGGCGCGCGCAGCCCTGTCGTGATCGCCGACGCTCAGATCACGTTCCTCCCGTCGGCTGATCTCGAACGCAGCCGCCTGTTCTACGAGGGGATTCTCGGCCTCGAACTCGTCGCCGACCAGGGCACCTGTCACATCTACCGTGTCACGTCTGAGGCCTTCGTCGGTGTCTGTGTTCGACAGGCTGTGCAGGCAACCGACGGTGTCATCGTCACGCTGGTAACCGACGACGTCGACGGATGGTGCGGACAGATTATCGCCGAAGGCGGCACGATCGAACGCGGACCCGATCACAGCGAGCAATTCGGCATCTACCACGCGTTCCTCCGGGATCCCGACGGAAACCTGCTCGAGATCCAGCGCTTCGACGATCCCGGATGGTCATCCCCGCTGCTCTAGCGCCATCTCGTGTGCCTCGGGTGTGGCAGGTTGCCATTAGACATGTACCGGTCGTATCCTCACGGCGCCCTTCGGGGGTGGTGTAATCGGTAACACACCGGGTTCTGGTCCCGTCATTGAGGGTTCGAGTCCTTCCCCCCGAGCTGGCGACTTACCGAGTCGCCAACAGATGGCCCCGTCGTCTAGCGGCCTAGGACGCCGCCCTCTCAAGGCGGTAGCGTGGGTTCAAATCCCATCGGGGCTACAGCAAGAA
>CAZWDQ010000096.1:0-7410 GCA_964632475.1 uncultured Acidimicrobiaceae bacterium | reverse complement strand
GAACCCGGATTGGAGCTGCCGGCAAGCGAGGCAGTGTTCCGTTGAGTGACGTGACGCGATCTTTGAGACAGATTCTGCGGGTTGGCCGTTGCCGTGGTGCTTCAGAAGGGGTCTGGCATTGACGTGAACGGCATCCGATCCGCGAAGAGCGCCGGAATCCTGATACGTCGCTGATCGCAGCGGACGCGAGAGAGCCGCGACTCCTGCTGAGGCGTCGCGGCCCTGTCAGGGTTCCTTAACGGGCCCAGAGGCCAAGGTCCGCCAGGTTGCTGATACTGAGGATACCCGCAGGAGAGGGTCGCTGGAGCACTTTCTTGCCACATGCCCCGAGAACATGTGGTGGCGGATACTGGAAGCGTCCTAGTCGGAAGGATCGAGGCTCCGGCCTTCGGTCGGGATCCTTGTTGCGAATTCGACGTCCGGGAAGTGGCACGCCACCGGGTGGCCCTGACCGCGGTCGATGAGTTCGGGCACACTGTCAGCGCAAACGTCCTGCGCCTTCCAGCAACGCGTCCGGAAGCGGCACCCCGACGGCGGGTTTGCGGGACTCGGCACGTCGCCCTCGAGCATGATCCGGCTCCGGCTCTCCCTCCCCCTTGGATCGGGGACGGGGACCGATGACAGCAGCGCCTGGGTGTATGGATGTGCCGTGTGATCGTACACATCGAACTCGTCGCCTTGCTCGACGATCTTGCCGAGGTACATGACGGCCAAGCGATCGACGATGTGCCGGACAACGGCGAGATCGTGGGCGATGAAGAGGTAGGCGACGTTGAACTCGTCCTGGATGTCCTCGAGCAGGTTCACCACCTGCGCCTGAACCGAGACGTCGAGAGCGGAGACCGGTTCGTCGGCGATGATGATGCTGGGTTCGACGGCGAGCGCCCGTGCGACTCCCACCCGCTGCCGCTGCCCGCCGGAGAACTGGTGCGGGTAACGGTTGATATGATTCGGGTTCAGGCCCACAACCTCGAGCAGCTCTTGAGTCTTCTTCCTTCGGTCCTTCTTCGGAACCACTCCGTGGATGTTCCATGGCTCGGAGATGATGTTGCCCACCGTCATGCGGGGGTTCAGCGAGGCGTAGGGATCCTGGAAGATCACCGAGATCTCCTTCCGGAGATCGCGTAGCTCCTTCTTGGACATCGAGAAGATGTCGCGGCCTTCGTAGTACGCGGCCCCGGCGGTCGGTTCCTCGAGACGGAGGATCGTTCGCGCGGTCGTGGTCTTGCCGCAGCCCGACTCGCCAACGAGCCCAAGCGTCTCGCCCGGGTAGAGCTCGAACGAGACGCCGTCGACGGCCTTGACATCGCCGACCTTCTTGCTGAAGAGGATCCCCTGAGTGATCGGGAAGTACTTCACGAGGCCCTCGACCCTCAGGATCGGATCCCGCTTGTCCAGACCAGGTGCCGGGGCGGCAGGTGCCGGTTCAGCGGTCACGTTGCACCTCCTCCCAGTAGAAACAGGAGCTCTGATGTCCGTCCCCGCCGATGCCGATCGGCTGCGGATCGTCCCTGCGGCACCGCTCCTGAACAAATGGGCATCGCGGATGGAACGGACAGCCGGTCGGAATGTTCAGGAGATCGGGCGGCGCCCCCTGGATCGGCATCAGGCGCTCGGTGTGGACGTCCGGCCGAGGAATTGAGTCCATGAGGCCGAGGGTGTACGGGTGCGCCGGATGGTGGAAGACGTCGTCGATTGCGCCGTCTTCCATGATCTCGCCGGCGTACATCACCACGACTCGATCGCTCACCTCGGCGACGACTCCAAGATCGTGGGTGATGAGGATCAGGCCCATGCCCGTGTCCTGCTGGAGCTCGTGGAGAAGCTCCATGATCTGCGCCTGCACGGTAACGTCGAGTGCGGTGGTCGGCTCGTCGGCAATCAACACATCGGGATCGAGCGACAGGGCCATTGCGATCATGGCACGCTGGCGCATGCCTCCGGAGAATTCGTGTGGATACGCCTTGACGCGATCTCTCGCGTCCGGGATCTTCACGCGCTCCATGAGCTCGATCGCGGCTTCCTTGGCTTCCTTCCTCGAGTAGCCCCGATGCTTGCGGAGCATCTCGCCGATCTGCCAGCCGACGGTGAAGACCGGGTTGAGGGCGGTGAGCGCGTCCTGGAAGATCATTGCGATCTTCTGGCCTCGAACATCCTTCGCCATCACCGTCTCGGGCACCTCCAACAGGTCGACGCCGCGGAACTTGACGCTCCCCTGCGTCACGAACCCCGGTGGCGTATCGAGGATCCCCATGACCGCCTGGGCGCTGACACTCTTGCCGCTCCCGGACTCGCCGAGGATCGCGAGCGTCTCGTGCTCGTCGAGCGTGTACGTCAGGCCGTTGACCGCCCTGACGACGCCATCCTCGATCCGGAACTCGACGTGCAGGTTCTCGACGTCGAGCAGGTGGGCCTTCTCATCGAAGGGCTTGCCGCCGAGTCCGTTGTTGGTCTTGTCTCCGTTCGTTGCCATCAGCGCAGCTTCGGATCGAGGGCGTCGCGCAAGGCGTCACCCATGAGGATGAATGAGAAGACGGCAACGCTGAGGAACGCGCCGGGGAAGAGGAGCAGATAGGGGGATGTGAGGATCCGCGCCTGAGCGCCGCTGATCATCAGACCCCACGAGATGGCGGGGAGTTGGAGCCCAACGCCGAGGAACGAGAGCGCCGCTTCTGCGGAAATGACGGCACCGACGGTGATCGTGGCGTACACGATGACCGGGGCGAGAGAGTTGGGGAGAACGTGCTTGGTGATGATGCGGAAGTTGCTCCCACCCATCGCCCGGGCGGCATCCACGTAGTCCGCGGATTTGGCAGCGATCACTGCCGATCGCACCAATCGCAGCATGGTCGCCCATCCAAGGATGATCAGGACCAGGCTGACCTGCGCCACGCCACGTGTGGGGAACAAGCTCAGGATTACGATCCCGCCAAGGATGAACGGAATCACGAACATGATGTCCGTCAGCCGGGCGATGATCGTGTCCGTCCACCCACCGTAGAAGCCGGCCGCCGAGCCACCGACGAGAGCGATAGAGGTCGCGAAGATCGTCACCACTAGGCCGATCGCGATCGATACCCGAGCGCCGTAGATGGTCCGGGCGTAGTAGTCGCACCCTTGGAGGTCGGTGCCGAACCAATGCTCCGAACTCGGCGGCAGCAGGGAGTCCGAGAGGTTGCAAGCCCGCGGATCGATCCTGGTGAACAGGATCGGAAAGACCGCCATCACGACCAGGATGGTGATGAGGATCGCCGAGATGATGAACATCGGCTTCCGCCGCAGTTGACGCCACGCATCGCTCCACAGGCTCGCCGTGCGTTCCCGAGTGGCTGCCTGTTCCTGGACCGCCAGGACGGTTTCGGTCGGAACCGCCGTGCCCATGGCGAATTTCGAACGGTCCTGTTTCTCGACGCGAGCTTCGCGGGACGACGCATCCTGCTGCCGCTGAGCGTCAGACTTGGAGTAGATCGGGTCGTGTTCTTCACTCATAGCGAATCCGCGGGTCGAGGATGCCGTAGAGAAGGTCGGCGGCCAGGTTCGCGGCCATGTAGACGATGATCATGAACGTGGCAATCCCGACGACCACCGTGCCCTCCTGGCGCTGAACGCCCTCGAACACGGCCCGTCCGATCCCCGGGAGATTGAAGATCGTCTCGGTGATGATCGCGCCGCCCATCAGCGCTCCGAGGTCGATGGCGAGGAAGGTGACAACCGGAATGAGTGAATTGCGCAGCGCGTGGATGCCGACGACCCGGCGCCGCGAGAGGCCCTTCGACGTCGCCGTCCGAACGTAGTCTGCCCGGAGGTTCTCGACAAGGCTCACCCGTTGGAGCCGGGCGATGTACGCGAGCGAGAGCGACCCGAGCACCATGGCCGGCAGGAGATAGCTCATCCAGCCATCTCTGATTCCGGACACAGGGAACCACCCGAGCTTCACGCCAAAGACGATTTGGGCCAAGAACGCCGACACGAAGAGTGGGATGGCGATGACAATCAACGTCGAGATGAGGACGAGATTGTCGACGAACTTCCCCTTTCTCACACCGGCAAGGATCCCGGCACCGATGCCGATCACCACCTCGAATGCGAACGCGAGCAACGCGAGGCGAATCGTGACCGGGAGCCGTTGCTTCATGAGATCCGAGACCGGCCGTCCTCGGAAGTCGATGCCGAAGTCGCCTTGGAACACGTTGGTGATGTAGATGCCGTACTGCTTCCACAAGGGCTCGTCGAGGTGGTAGCGCTCGTTGAGCGTATCCAGCACCGTCTGCGGCATGACCTTCTCTCCGGCAAGTGCGCGGATCGGGTCGCCGGGGATGGCAAACACCAGGGCGAAGATCAAGATCGTGGCACCGAAGAACACCGGGATGAACTGAAGCATCCTGCGGATAATGTATCGGCCCACGTCACCTCCCTGCGATCGGAAATCACTCTAGCCGCTTCCTGCCGACTGACTGCGACGGCCCCAGAACGCGGTTGTGGGGCGGTCGATGACCGCCCCACAACCTATTGAGCTTCTGCTCTCCTCGGGACTAGCCCTCGGGGTTCATCTCGGTATAGCCGACGATGTTGCTGTAGAAGCTGTTGTTCTGCTGACCGTTTGTACCATCGGCGCCGAAGCTCCAGGTACGAACGTAGTCGGCTGCCGTCATCGGCGTCCCGTCGTGGAAGGTCCACCCGGGGTTGAGGACGACCGTCCAGGTCTTTCCGCCGTCTTCCGACGTGACGGACTCGGCGTGGACGTTGTACTGCTCGTTCGTCTTCGCGTTGAAGTTGATGAGCGGTGCGTAGATTGCCCGCAGCACCGAGATTCCCTCGGACTCATTCGAGTTCGTCGGGAACAGGTGCTCCGGCTCACTGACGTCCTGCGTCACGTTGCCGTCTACCGACTCGATCAGGGTGTACCCAAGATCGTTGTAGGCATCGACATAGACCTCGCTTACATCCTCCGACCACACGTACTGGGTCTTGCCGAAGTAGACCGGCATTACCTGTGCATCGTCACAGAGGATGTCCTCTGCGGCGAAGTAGTCGGCGAGGCCGTCTTCGAGGAGACCGCTGGCTGCGACCTTCTCGACGCCCGATGCCAAGAGCGCATCGAAGTCGGGGTTGTTGTAGAACGTGTTGTTCGAACCAACCGGCGGAGCGTTGTACGAGGCGTACAGCGGCTCGAGGAAGTTGTAGGGCGACGGATAGTCCTGGCCCCAACCGAGACGGAACGGCCCGGTGACTTCCTGCGCATCCAGCAACGGCAGGTACTCGGAGAACTCAAGGGTCTCGAACGTGACGGTGCTCGTGTCGATGCCGAGGTTCTGACCCCACATGTTCACGATCGCCTCGATCCAGTCCTCATGTCCTGCGCCACTGTTGAACCAGACCGTGATCGGGCCCGGGTCGCCTGCGGCGTCCCAGAGTGTCTTGGCCATCTCTGGATCGTAGTTCCAGCTCGGGCACACGTCGGAGCGACCCTGCAGGTTCGGAGGGACTACCGAGTACGCAGCGTCACGGCCGCCGAGGAAGATCTTCTCTGCAATCGCCTCGCGGTCGACAGCCATTGACAGCGCCTGACGGTGCTCCTTGGTGAACTGCGGTAGGTACGTCGGGAATCCGAGGTACGCGAAGCTCGTGGTGTACACGTCGTTGTTGCGATCCGGGAAGTCGGCCTGATAGGTCGACAGGTTCTCGGTCGGAACACTGGCCATCACGTCGAGATTGCCTGCCAACGCCTCGTTGTAGGCAGTCGCGATCTCAGCGATGATCTCGAAGTCGAACGTATCGATCTTCGCCGGGTCCGGACCCTGGTAGTCGGGATAGACCTTCAGCGGGATCCGCACGTCGTGCTCCCATGGGCCAGCCATCTGGAACGGACCGGATCCGATCGGCATCTCTTCGAACGCCGCCGGGTCCGCGAACGCAGATTCGGGCATCGCGAAATATGGCGCGTATGCCAGACGGAGTGGGAACTCCGGGTCGGCGTTCGCGAGCTCCACGGTGAAGGTGTTGTCGTCAACAACCTTCATTCCGGTGAGCTGACCCTCCATCATCTCGGGTTCAGTTGTCGCTGCGGTAGTGTCGGTACTCGCTGCTGTTGTGGTCGTCTCTGCCGCCGCAGCCGTTGTGGTGGTCTCTGCCGCCGCAGCCGTGGTGGTTGTGTCTTCAGCGTCCGAATCCCCGCAAGCCGCGGCTACGAGAGCCAGTGCGGCGAGCAAGAGAACGAAGCGCCAAAGCGATTTCTGAGATCGCATTACTTCTGCCTCCTGGTTTGAGTCGAGGTCTCTCGACATTCTTGTGCCGGGTCGTGAAGCGCTCGTGCGACTCTGGAGTCGGTGGAACAGTTCGGGACCCAGTGCACCGTCACAATGTAGTACGAACATCGTCGAAGCACATAGACAAGGGCGGTCGCTCTTCCGTTTTCTGGGAACGCCGAGAGTCCCACCGTCGGTCGACATCGAGCGCCGTTGGGACTCTCGGCGCGTTCCCGGAGCGTTGTTTCTCGTCCGTGCGGCCGGCCGGATGACACTCCCAGCCGACAGATGGTCTGCCTACGACGCCGGGACGATCTGATAGACGGTGCCGTTGAACGACGTCACATAGAGTTCCCCGTCTCCACCTTCTCCGAACCCAGAGATGGAGTTGACGGTCCGGAACGATGTCGACCAGTCGCGTTGATCGGTGGCGATGCGATGCGGTGCAGTGGACGAAGAAGCGTCCGTTTGACGCGAAGTCTGGATGGAACGCCAGTCCAAGCGATCCGCCCTCGCCGCACACCGATACGCCCGAGATCGTGAGGAACGGTGAGGGGTTGACCGATCCATTCTCGAGAATGCGGATGGCGCCGGTCCGCTCCGGAATGAAGATGCGGCCGTCGCCGCTGGGGGCCGTTTCCAGCATGGGAGCATTGAGCCCGCTCGCCACCGCCTTGAGCTCGAGCGGCGGAATGGCGGGAATCTCGGCGAGCTTCTCTCACTCGCCTTCAGGCTCCAACAGCGATCCGATTCCGAAAGAGTCGCTCGTGACATCGAACCTCCCGGCGATCTCGCACCACTCCTCCAAGTAGAGCAGAACCGTCCAACCCGAGATGCTGCTACCCACGATGAACGGGGCCCCACCACGAGACTCCGCACTCACCTGCGACCCCCCAATGTGTTTCTGGCTCGTTCGGTGGCTGACTGTAGCCGAGGCCCACCGGCCGCTTCTCCCCAGGTGTGCGCTCCTACATACGGAATCAGGGGCTTCTCCCCAGAAAGCATTCCAGAAAGCCACGTGTCGCGTATTCAGATCAGTCGAGCACCCGCGCCCACAAGCGCTGAAACCCCTGCCATAGCAAGGGTTTCAGCGCTTGTCTCTCCGGTGGCGCTGAGGGGATTCGAACCCCTCACCCCTTGACTGCCAGGCGGAAACAGGGGGCCT